>NZ_DATDMY010000047.1:0-10086 GCF_036518555.1 Dokdonella sp.
CACCGCCAACATGTTCGGCTTCTGGGACTGGGTCGGTGGCCGCTACTCGATGGACTCGGCGATCGGCCTGTCGACGATGCTCGCGATCGGCCCGGACCACTTCCGCGACATGCTCGCCGGTTTCCGCGCGATGGACGAGCACTTCCGCAAGGCGCCGTTCGAGCGCAACCTGCCCGTGCTGCACGCGCTGCTCGGCATCTGGAACACGAACTTCCTCGGCGTCGAGAGCGTCGCGGTGCTGCCGTACGAGCAGTACCTCAAGCGTTTCCCGGCCTACCTGCAGCAGCTCGCGATGGAGAGCAACGGCAAGCGCGTCACGCGCGCGGGTGCGCGCGTGGGCGTCGACACGTGCCCGATCGTCTGGGGCGAGCCGGGCACGAACGGCCAGCATTCGTTCTACCAGCTCATCCACCAGGGCACGCGCCGCATCGCCTGCGACTTCATCGGCTTCTGCGAGAGCGCCAATCCCGTCGGCGACCAGCACGACCTGCTGATGGCGAACCTGTTCGCGCAGGGCGAGGCGCTCGCGTTCGGCAAGACGGCGGCGGAACTGCGCGCCGAAGGCGTGCCGGCCGCGCTCGTCGCGCACAAGACGTTCGAAGGCAACCGGGCGAACAGCACGATCCTCGCCGCGCGCCTCGACCCGCGCACGCTCGGCGCGCTCGTCGCGCTGTACGAGCACAGCGTGTTCGTGCAGGGCGTGATCTGGGACATCGATTCGTTCGACCAGTGGGGCGTCGAGCTCGGCAAGGTGCTCGCCAGGCGCATCGGCACCGAACTCGCCGCACCGAAGACGCCGCGCCTCGCGCACGACGGCTCGACCAACGCATTGATCCGCCGCTACCGCAAGCTGCGCGGGAGCGCACCATGAGCGGCGGCGCGAGTCCGCTCGCGGGGCTGCCGGCGACGTCGGTGCCGCTCGTCGACGTCGATCGCCTCGTCGCCGCGTACTACGAGGAACGCCCCGATCCGGCGATCCCGGCGCAGCGCGTCTCGTTCGGCACGTCCGGCCATCGCGGTTCGTCGTTCGCGGCGAGCTTCAACGAGGCGCACGTGTTGGCGATCAGCCAGGCGATCTGCGAGCACCGCGCCGCCGCCGGCATCGACGGTCCGCTGTTCCTCGGCATCGACACGCACGCGCTGTCGAAGCCCGCGATGGACAGCGCGCTCGAAGTGCTCGCCGCGAACGGCGTCGAGGTGCGCGTCGCCGCGGGCGGCGAGTACACGCCGACGCCGGCGTTGTCGCACGCGATCCTCGGCTGGAACCGCGGCCGCTCGAGCGGCCTCGCCGACGGCATCGTCGTCACGCCTTCGCACAACCCGCCCGAGGACGGCGGCTTCAAGTACAACCCGCCGAACGGTGGCCCGGCCGACACCGTGGTCACCGGCGCGATCCAGCAGCGTGCGAATGCGCTGATCGCCGACGGCCTGCGCGAGGTGCGCCGCGTGCCGCTCGCGCGTGCGCTCGCCGCACCCACCACGCAGGAACACGATTTCCTCGGCGCCTACGTCGAGGAGCTCGGCGCGCTCGTCGACTTCGAGGCGATCCGCGCCGCCGACCTGCGCCTCGCGGTCGATCCGCTCGGCGGCGCCGGCGCGCACTACTGGCCGCGCATCGCGGAGCGCTGGCGCATCGCGCTCGACGTCGTCAGCGAGCTGGTCGACCCGACGTTCGCGTTCATGAGCCTCGACTGGGACGGCCGCGTGCGCATGGACCCGTCGTCGGCGCCCGCGATGCAGCGCCTGCTGGCCTTGCGCGAGCGCTACGACGTCGCCTTCGCGTGCGACACCGACCACGACCGGCACGGCATCGTCGCGCGCAGCGTCGGCCTCATGCCGGCGAACCGCTACCTCGCGGTCATGATCGACTACCTGTTCCGCACGCGCGACGGCTGGCGCGCGGACGCGGCGATCGGCAAGACGATCGTCAGCAGCGCGATGATCGACCGCGTCGCCGCACGCCTCGGCAGGCGTTTGCAGGAGGTGCCGGTCGGCTTCAAGTGGTTCGTGGACGGTCTCGCCGACGGCTCGCTCGGTTTCGGCGGCGAGGAGAGCGCGGGCGCTTCGTTCCTGCGCCGCGACGGCGGCGCCTGGAGCACCGACAAGGACGGCATCGCGCCCGGGCTGCTGTCCGCCGAGATCGCCGCATGCAGCGGATGCGATCCGGGCGAGTACTACGCGCGCCTCGAGCGCGATCTCGGCGCCGTGCACACCGATCGCGTCGACGCGTCCGCGTCGAAGGAGCAGAAGGCGCGGCTCGCGAAGCTCGCGCCGGGCGAAGTCCGCGCCGCGACGCTCGCCGGTTCGCGCATCGTGCGCGTGCTCGATCGCGCCCCCGGCAACGACGCGCCGATCGGCGGCATCAAGGTCGTCGCCGAGGACGGCTGGTTCGCCGCGCGCCCGTCCGGCACCGAGGACATCTACAAGATCTACGGCGAGAGTTTCCGCAGCGCCGCGCATCTTGGCGAGATCCTCGCCGAGGCACAGTTGCTCGTCGACCGCACGATCGCCGGGTGATGGACCGCGCGCGCGATGCGCGCACGCGGCGGCTTGATCCGGCCGTCGCTCGCCCTCATCTGGCGGAGATCGCAGCAGTCAGGAATTCCAGTCGATGGCCAGCCAGCCGATCCGCATCGATTTCGTTTCCGATGTCGTCTGTCCGTGGTGCGCGGTCGGCCTCGCTTCGCTCGAACGCGCGCTCGAACGCATCGGCGACGCGGTCGAGGTCGACCTGCATTTCCAGCCGTTCGAACTCAATCCGGGCATGCCCGCCGAAGGCGAGGACGCGACGTCGCACCTCGTCGCCAAGTACGGCCTGTCGCGCGAGCAGCTCGACCACAACCGGGCGACGATTCGCGCGCGCGGCGCAGAAGTAGGGTTCGCATTCGGCGAGCGCGGCCGCATCGTCAACACGTTCGATGCGCACCGGCTGCTGCACTGGGCCGGCACGCTCGGCGCGGGCGAGCAGCGCGCGCTCAAGCACGCGCTGTTGCAGGCGTACCACGGCGACGGGCGCGACGTGTCGGACCACGACGTGCTCGTCGCGATCGCCGGATCGGCGGGCCTCGACGCCGCGCGCGCACGCACGATCCTCGCCTCGGATGAGTTTGCCGATGCGGTGCGCGCGCAGGAGCGGTACTTCACGGATCGCGGCATCCGCGGCGTGCCCGCGGTGATCCTCGACGAACGCCACCTCATCTCCGGCGGCCAGCCGGTCGAGGTGTTCGAACAGGCGTTGCGTCGCGTGGCGGCGGGCGACGTTCGGTAACGGCGGGACTCGCCGCGATGCGGCTCGACCCGCCCTGCGTGCGTCGGAACCGGTGACGTCCGCGCAGGGCGTTACGCGCGACGCGCGTGCCGCCGCATCGTCCCGTCAAGCGCGGCGCTTGACGAACGCGCCGGCGAGCACGATCGCGGCCACGACGATCGCGATGCTGGTCGTGTCGATGTTCGCGCGCGCGATGTCGATCGCCATTCCCGGCCCCATCCGCAGCAGCGCCTCGCGCATCGGCAGGCCGAGCATGCCGGCGACCTGCGCGACCGCCTGCAAATAGAACGAATAAAGTGCGGCGAGCGCGACGCACGTGCTCGCGACGAGCGCGCCCGACCAGTGCCCGGCGTAGCCGTGGCGACGCAACGTCCAGGCGACGGGCCATGCGACGAGGAACGCGAGCGCGGCGAGGTCGCCGCGGCTGTACAGCGACAGCAGGCACCACACGGCACCGCCGGCGAGCGCGCACATGGCCGCGGTCGCGATGCCGATCGCGCGCGGGCGGGAAGCGGGCGGGGGCAGGGCGGGCATGCGGATCCGGGGCGAGGGCGTAACCGACGATGATAGCCGCTCGCCGCGCCGACCGCTCCGCGCGGGAATCGGCGAGGTGGCGGCCGGCGGCGTGGCCGCCCCGCTCGATCCGCCTCACGCGATCGATTCGTTCTCGCGCAGCATCCACGCTTGCGGAAAATGGCTGAAGCCGACGTGCGGGTAGTACCGCTCGGCCGCGGGCGCAGCGAGCAGCAGCAGCTTCGCCTGGGGTGCGGCCGCCTGCGTGCGTCGCATGAGCTCCTTGCCGATCCCGCGGCGCTGGTGCGACGCGCGTACGGCGAGGTCGGCGAGGTACGTCGTCCAGACGAAATCGGTCACGCAGCGCGAGATGCCGACGAGGAGCTCGCCGTCCCACGCGGTCACCGTGAGGTTCGCGTTCGAGAGCATCGCGGCGAAGCGCACGTCGTCGTCGATGGGGCGGCGCTCCCCCAGCGTCGATGCGCGGTAGAGCTCGCGCGCCTGCTCGAGATGCGGGCGCACGTCGTCGCGGTAGGTGACGGTCATGCGCTGGCCTCGTTCGCGGCGAGCAGCTGTCGGACCGAGGCCGGAAGGGCGGCGTCGACGAGCTCGGGTTCCGGTTGCGGTGCGGCGTAGCGGGTGCGCATCGGCACGACGCCGGCCCAGTGCGGCAACGCGAGATCGGCCGGATTGTCCTTCGCGCCGCCGCTGCGCACCTTCGCGCTCGCGTCTTCGATCGCGAGCCGCAGCACGTGCGTGGCGGCGAGCTCGGTGCGGTCGGCCGCGCGCGATTCCGCGGCCCGCCCCGGGATCATCGCATCGACGAAGCGCGACAGCGCGAGCGCTTTCTCCGCCTCGTCGACGACCGCGCGCGCGCGGCCGAACACGACCACCGAGCGATAGTTCATCGAATGATCGAAGTGCGAACGTGCGAGCACGAGCCCGTCGACGTGCGTCACCCCGAGGCAGGCGGGCACGCCGTCGGCGAGTTCGCCCATGAGGCGGCTCGCGATCGAGCCGTGCAGCACGATCGTCTCGCCGTCGCGCGCGTAGAGCATCGGGATCACGAACGGCTGGCCTGCGACGCAGAACGCGACGTGCGCGATCATGCCTGCGTCGAGGATCGCGTGCACGCTGTCGCGGTCGTAGCGTGCCCGCGCCTTGGACCGCTCGACACGGTGGCGGGCATCGCGCGGCAAGGTGGCGGTTTCGGCATCCATCGGTTTCCTCGGCGGTCGGTCGGCACTCAACATTAGGCCCGGACATTGGTACCCTACAGTACCGGAATCGCGGAACTCCACGGAGCCAATCGTGTACCTCGACCTGGATGGCCAAGGCGCCCGCTATGCGCAGCTGATCCGCGCGCTCAAGGGTGCGATCCTGGACGGACGCGTCGCCGCCGGCGCGCGCCTGCCGGCGAGCCGCTCGCTCGCGCGCGAACTCGACGTCTCGCGCAACACCGTGCTCGCCGCGTACGAGCAGCTGCAGGCCGAGGGCTTCCTGCTCGGACGCGTCGGCTCCGGCAGCTTCGTCGCCAACGTCGGCAGCGCGACGCCGCAGAAGCGCAGCGCTAACTCGCTCGTCGCGCCGCTGTCGAGCTTCGCGCGGCGCGCGCTCGCCAACACCGACGGCCGGCGCATTCCGGGCCACCAGCACAGCGACCTGCGCTACGACTTGCAGTACGGGCTCCCGCTCGCCAATCCGCTGCTCGGCAGCGTGTGGCGGCGCGAGGTGAGCCGGGCGGCTGAGCACGTCGAGTTCGACTATCCCGATGCGCAGGGCGTGCTCGCGTTGCGCGAACAGATCTGCGACTACCTCGCGCGCCGCCGCGGCGTGCCCGCGGCGCCGGAGGACGTCGTCATCGTCTCCGGCACGCAGCAGGCGTTCGCGCTCGCCGCACGCGTGTTGCTCGAACCGGCCGACACGGTCGTGCTCGAAGATCCGCACTATCGCGGCGCGCGCCAGGTGTTCGCCGCGTTCGGCGCGCACGCGCGCGGCTGCCGCGTCGACAACGAAGGCCTCGTGCCGGCCGCCTTGCCGTCGAGCGCGCGGCTCGCGGTGGTGACGCCCTCGCACCAGTTCCCGACCGGCGCGCTGCTGCCGCTTTCGCGCCGCGTCGAATTGCTCGACTGGGCGAGCGGTCGCCACGCCTGGCTCATCGAGGACGACTACGACGGCGAATTCCGCTACGGCGGGCGACCGCTCGCCGCACTCAAGTCGCTCGACCGCGACGGCCGCGTGATCTACATCGGCAGCTTTTCCAAGGCGCTGTTTCCGGCGTTGCGCCTCGGCTACATGGTCGTCCCGGCGTCGCTGCGCGAGGCGTTCTCGGCGACGAAATGGCTCGAGGATCGCGGCTGCAATGCGCTCGAGCAGGCGACGCTCGCGCGCTTCATGGCCGACGGCGGCTTCGAGCGACACCTGCGGCGCGCCGCGGTCGCGTTGCGCGCGCGCCGCAGTGCGATGCTCAACGGCCTGCGCCGCCATGCCGGCGACGCGGTCGAGGTCGTGGATTCCAACGCGGGCATGCACCTCACCGCCTGGCTCACGCGCGCGAGCCATGCCGACTGCGAGCGCCTCGTCGCGCACGCCCGCACGCGCGGGCTCGGGCTCTACACGATTGCGCCGTATTGCCTCAAGCAGCCGCCGCGTCCGGGGCTCGTGCTCGGCTACGCCGGCCTGCCGCCGGCCGACATCGAGGCGGCGATGAAGCTGCTCGGCAAGTGCCTGCACGAGACCGGGCTCGCCCCCTCGCGCTGATCGCCCGCGGTTGAACGAGCGCGCCGCGCCCCGATATCGTCGGTGCGCAGGTCCGCCCGCCAGGCGGCATAATGCGCAGTTCCGCCAGGGCACTCCGATCCGTCGCCAATGGGCTACAGCCAGACTTCCGAACCGATCCGCTTCGAGCGCGACTGCGCCGCCGTGATGGTGCCGCAGGGCGACGAGGTGACGCTGCCTGCGGGGCAGGTCGGTTATATCACCCAGGCGCTCGGCGGCAGCTTCACCGTGTACGTCGACGGCAACCTGTTCCGCATCCGCGGCGCGGACGCCGACGCGCTCGGCAAGGAGCCCCCCGCGCCGCTCGAACTCGCCGAAGGCGCCGACGACATCGAAGTCGAGAAGCTCGTCTGGGAGCAATTGCGTACCTGCTTCGATCCGGAGATCCCGATCAACATCGTCGAGCTCGGACTCGTCTACGACTGCGACCTCGAGCGACTCGAGGACGGCCGCCGCAAGGTCAGCGTGCGCATGACGCTGACGGCGCCCGGTTGCGGCATGGGCGAGATCCTCGTCGACGACGTGCGCACCAAGCTCGAGATGATTCCTACCATCGCCGAGGCGGACGTCGACCTCGTGTTCGATCCGCCGTGGACGCAGTCGATGATGTCCGAGGCGGCTCGCCTCGAAACGGGCATGCTCTGATCCGACCGGCTCGAACGGCCCTTGCCCGGCGCAGGCCGTTTCGTTCTAGGATGGGCGCCCCCGACATGGCGCGCCCACGATGAAACGCCACCTGCACGTGATCGTCCTCGTCCTGTTCGTGTCGTTCCTGCTCTACGACATGGTCGTCTGGGGCGCCTTGCCGAGGGTCCCCGATGTCGGCCCGGCGATCGTCGATTCGGCGAACCGCGAGGCGCCGCTCGCCGCGACCTACGTCTTGCTCGGCGCCCCGCTCGACGGGGCGCTGCCCGCGCTGCAGGCGTTCGGCGAAGCGCGCGTCACCGAGGCTTTCGGCGAAGGCTTCCCGCGCATCCGCGAGGATTCCACGGTCGCGATGGATCTCATCTTCAACACGACCTGGAACGTCGGGCATCGCTGGCTCAAGACCGCGTACTGGTTCCCACCGCTGCTGCTCGTCGCGACCGTGATCGTGTGGCTGCGACGTCCGCGCAAGGTCGCGACGCTCGGACGCGGGCGCTGAAGCGAGGGATCGTCCTCGCGCGCGCGGGGGATCGCCCGCGCGACGCCGCAGACCGCGCCTCCACCCGATCGATGCTGCGCTGCGACGGTGAAACCGTATTCATGCCGTGCACGCGCCGCCATGACAAGGCGGCGGGCCTGCTGCCGTGCAGCAAATGAGGCCGATATACCAATCGGATCAAAGAGTTATGCGGAAGCGACGGCTTTTCTTGCGCGTTCGATGCTGCTACGTTGCCGACTTCCGCGTGGCTCCTCCATGCGGAGCGGTACCCAAGGGCCGGGCTGGGGAGCAGTACCGGTCTCCGCAGCAGAACGCATGTCGGGTCGAGAGAGGGACCGGCATCGCCGAGGACGCGGACGTGGGACGCAAGGAAGCCCGTCGGGTGTGGGGACACCGCGTCGGGCGTCCAGGGATCGTGGATCCGAGCGTGGATCGCGCTCGTGCGCGGCGAGGCCGCGGTACGGGCGATACGCACGGAGCGATGCCATCAGGGAGGTGAGAGGCGGCGGCCGGCGAAAACCGGCCGCCGTTTTTTTTTTTTGCCAATTGCCGCATTCGCGCACTTTTTTCGACGATCGCGTCGCCCTTGCCGATCGACGACGGCCGATTGTCAGGTTGGTGACAGCACCCGGGTGCTATCAGCTCGATGCGGACTGCATCCGCGCCGAGCGCCAGACTGCATCCAAGAGAGGGGATGCAGGCTGCACCGTCCCGACCAACCGGTTCGCGGACACCTCGGCGCGGTGGCAGCAGGCAACACGTACCGACACGAGAACGTTCCGAGAGCGGCCCGCTGGATGCGCGCCGGGGACGGCTTCGCCGCGTGCGACCGCATCGCGACACACACCCATAGGTATTTCGAACTTTGCATATTGAGGGAGTCAGTAATGCGTAATTCGAGAATCAAGGCGCGGATCGCCGTGCTTGGAGTGGCGGTTGCTTCCGCCGTGGCAGGAATGGGGGGCGCACAAGCGGGGGATGCTGCGTCCATGTCGACCAGTGATGCGTCCGCGGACGCACCTGCGGTGGTCAATCCGTATTCGCCGGCATATGGGCATTCCTATCGCCACGGCGTGATCCCGACCCGCGAAGTGCATGCTCAAATGCAGAAGTGGGCGAAGGCGCATCCGCCGGGCCTCACTGCGGCGACGGGGCCCGAGACGTTGTCGTTCGGCGGCGGCGTCGGCGGCGTCGGCGTGCTGAGCGGCCAGTCGAAGGTCTACCTGATCTTCTACGGCTCGCAATGGGGCACGCAGAGTACCGACGCCAACGGCAACCTGACCTTCTCCGGAGACTCCGCCGGCGCCGCCGCCGCGGCGCAGAAGATGTTCAAGGGTATCGGAACGGCGAGCGAACTCTGGTCGGCCGATCTGACCCAGTGGTGCGACGGTCCGAATGTCGCGAATGGCGCGACCAGCTGTCCCTCGAACGCGAACTTCGTGCCGTATCAGCAGAACATCTTCGCCGGGGCGTGGTACGACAACTCCGTGTCGTCGCCGAGCGCCGCGACGGCCGCGCAGCTCGCGAACGAGGCGATCAAGGCGGCGCAGCATTTCGGCAACACGACCGCAGCGTCCAACCGCTATGCGTACTACGTGATCCTCTCGCCGCATGGCACGAATCCCGACAACTACCAGGGTCAGTACTGCGCGTGGCACGACTACACCGCCGATGCGGGTGTGTCGTCGCCCTACGGTGAAATCGCATTCAGCAACCAGCCGTACAACATCGACTCCGGCAGCGGCTGCGGAGTCGGCTTCGTGAATTCAGGCAGCGCGGGCCAGCTGGACGGCTGGACCATGACGCTCGGCCACGAATGGCACGAGATGGTGTCCGATCAGTTCCCGGCGGGTGGTTGGACCAATCACACGGGAGGCACGTACAACGGCCAGGAGAACTCCGACGAGTGCGCCTGGATCGCTCCGGGACAGGCCGGCGGTGCCGCCAACGTCACGTTCGCGACGGGCACGTTCGCGCAGCAGGCGAGCTGGTCGAACGACACCAATTCCTGCGCGATCTCCCATTCGATCGTCGGCGGCGGCGGTGGCGGCACGAATGTCCCGCCGGTCGCGGGCTTCAGTTTCACGACCAATGGCCTCGTGGCCAACTTCATAGATGGCTCGAGCGACAGCGACGGCACGATCGCTTCGCGCGCGTGGACGTTCGGCGACGGCGGCACCTCGACCGCGACCAACCCGAGTCACACGTATGCGGCGGCCGGCACCTACAGCGTGTCGCTCAAGGTCACCGACAACGGCGGCGCGACCAACACCAAGACGAGTTCGGTCACGGTCACGGCCGGCGGCGGCAACGTGCTGCAGAACGGCGTGCCGGTCACCGGCCTCGCGGCGACCACCGGCAACCAGCTCGCCTACACGATGGT
>NZ_DATDMY010000048.1:0-4735 GCF_036518555.1 Dokdonella sp.
CGGAGAGGAACTGCTGCATCGCTTCGGCGCGGCGCGCCTGTGCGAGCGCGCGCTCGGCTTCGTCGGCGCGGGCGCGCGCCTGCCACAGCGCGACGCCGGTCGCGGCGACCAACGCGAGCACGGCCACGGCGGCGATCGACACCGCGAGGCGGTTACGGCGCACGAACCGTCCGACCGTGTAGGCGAGCCCCGGCCGCGCGAGCGTGAGCGGGCGATGGTCGAGCCAGCGCGCGAGATCCTCGCGCATCAGCGCGACCGATCCATAGCGCCGCTCGGGTGCCGGTTCGAGCGCATGGGCGATGATCCGGCCGAGGTCGCCGCGCAGCAACCGGACGACCGCCTTGCCGTCGCGACTGTCCGCGGCCTCGCGCGTGGCGGCGCCCGCCTCGCGCGCGAGCTCGGCGGTCGACCAGTCCGTCGATCGTTCGCGAGCGGCGGTCGGCAGGCGGCGGCCGACGACGAGCTCGTACAGCAGCAGGCCGAGTGCGTAGACGTCGGTCGCGGTCGTGACGCGGTCGCCGCGCAGTTGCTCGGGTGCGGCGTATTCGGGCGTGAACACGCGCGTCGCGGGCGTCTTGTCGTCGCTCGGGTCCAGCACCTGGGCGATGCCGAAATCGAGCAGCTTGGCGACGCCGGCGTGGCTCACGTAGACGTTCGACGGCTTGAGGTCGCGGTGCACGACGAGTTGCGCGTGCGCGTGCGCGACCGCGGCGCACACCTGGTCGAACAGCGCGACGCGCGCGCGCACGTCGAGGCCGCGGTGTTCGCAGCCCTCGAGCAGCGGTTCGCCGTCGACGTACTCCATCGCGAGCCATGCGCGACCGTCGTCGGTACCGGCGTCGACGAACGCGGTGATGTTCGGGTGCGCGAGCGCGGCGAGGATGCGCCGCTCGCGCGCGGCGAGCCGTGGCGCGGACGCGACGCGATCGAGCAGCTTGAGCGCGACGCGCTGGGTGAAATCGGCGCCGCTGCGTTCGGCGAGGTAGACGGTGCCCATGCCGCCTTCGCCGAGCTGGCGCAACAGGCGGAACGGGCCGACGTTCGCGGGCATCTGCGCGTCGGCCCCGAACAGGCGGTCGAAGCTCTCGCACAGGCGTTCCGTCGACGCCGCCGCGCCGTCCATGAGCGTGCGTGCGGCACGCGCGAATTCGGCATCGATGCCCGCGATTCGCGCGATCTCCCCTTCGCGCGCGTTCGCGTCGAGCCCCTCCAGCCGCGCGAGCAGGTCGCGCATCTCGCGCCAACGTTCCGGTGCGAACAGCGGCTCGCCGGCCGGCGTGTTCACGGCGATCCGCCGAGCGCGAGTCGCAGGTAGTTGCGTGCGAGGTCGAGGTCGCGGTGTACGGTCCGCTCCGTCACCCCGCGCAGGTCCGCGATCTGCTTGGCGGAGAGGCCGCCGAACATGCGCCAGGTGAAGGTCTCGGCGAGCTCGGCGTCCTGGCGCTCGAGCACGCCGAGCGCCTGGTCGAGTGCGAGCGCGCGTTGCGCGTCGGCGTGCATGTCGGGCAGGCCGTCGTCGAGTTCGGTGCGGACGAGGTCGCCGCCGCGCTTCTCGGCCAGGCGTTCGCGCGCGTAGTCGACCACGGTCTGGCGCATCGCGCGCGCCGCGAGGTTGAAGAAGTGGCGGCGGTCGTTGATCGAATCGAGGCGGCCGCGCGCGAGCTTGAGGAACGCCTCGTTGACGAGCGCGGTCGGCGTGAGCGTCGCCTGTGCGCCCGCGCGGCCGAGCTGCCGCGCGGCAATCCGGCGCAGCTCCGCGTAGATCTCGGCGTAGGCGCGGCCGCCCGCCTCGCGGTCGCCGCTGCCGGCCGCGCGCAGCCATTCGGTGAGTGGCGACTGCTCTTCGGTCACGTCGATCGCCCCTGCGCCGACGTCAGGCGGCGCTGGCCGCAGCATAGCGCATCGATTGCGGGGCGGCTGTCGCGATCGGGCGCGCATTCCGTTTCCTTCGCAAGGAGGAGCGCCGACATGGGTCAAGCCAACCGGGTCTGCAGGATGTCCACGAAGGCTGCCGCGACGGCGCAACGGCCCTCTGCGCTGCCTCGATGGCGGCTTCGCGCGATCGCGTTCGTGCTCGTGCTCGCGCAGGGCGGGGCGTCGGCGGCCGTATTCACGGTCGTCAACGTCGACGACGGTGGCCCGGGCTCGCTGCGGCAGGCGATCCTCGATGCCGATGCCGCCGGCGGCAGCAACACGATCGCATTCGCGATCCCGGGCAGCGGCCCGCATGCGATCGCCGTCGCGAGCGCGCTGCCGGCGATCACGGGTAGCTTGATCGTCGACGGTTATACCCAGCCAGGCAGCGTGCCGACCACGCACGCGCCCGACCAAGGCGGGCTCGACGCCCAGCTCATGGTCGAGATCGTCGGCAACGGCAGCAACGGTTTCGCGATCGAGGGATCGCAGGCGACGCTGACCGTGCAGGGGCTCGCGATGCACGGTTTCGGCGATGCGATCGTCGGCAACGGCGGCGGGCCCGGTGCGTCGCACCTCGCGCTCTACGGCAACTTCATCGGCACGCAGATCGACGGCAGCGCGTTGCCGGGCGTCGGCAACAGCGGCAGCGCGGTGCGCTGCGGCTTCAGCAGCGCGCAGATCGGCGGTACGTCGCCGTGGCAGCGCAACCTGCTCTCGGGCAACGGCGGTGCCGGCGTGCTGACGAACGGGCCGGTCGTGATCGAGGGCAACCTCATCGGCACCGATGCGGGCGGCACGATCCCGATTCCGAACGGGACCGCGAACAACTGGGGCGGCATCATCGTCGGTTCGCGCACGGGCGTGCGCATCGGCGGTGCGGACGTGGCGATGCGCAACGTGATCTCGGGCAATCGCCCGTTGGGCATCGGCGTGTGGGCGTCGTTGGGCTCGGGCGGCCCGGTCGGTTCATTCGAGATCAAGGGCAATTTCGTCGGCAGCGACTGGAGCGGGCAGCGCCCGCTGCCGAACGGCTGGGCGGAACCGGCCAGCGCCCAGTTCGGCGGCGGCATCCAGGTGCAGGGCGGCGACGGCAGCGCGCTCGTGATCGGCGGCTTCGGCGACGGCGAAGCGAACCTCGTCGCCTTCAATACAGGCGCCGGCATTTTCGCCGCAGGAAACAATGCGGGCGAGGCATTCGACAGTCGCGCGAACCTCGTCCACCACAACCGGGGCGTCGGCCGCGCGAACATCGACATCGGCGCACCGGGGCCGACGCCGAACGATGCCGGCGACGCCGATACGGGCAGCAATGCGGTGCAGAACGCGCCCGAGATCATCGCCGCGAGCCAGCAGGGCAACGAACTCACCGTGACCTATCGGGTCGACAGCACGACCACGGCGTCCGCGTATCCGCTGCGCATCGACATCCATGCGGACGTCGCCGGTGGGGCGGGCGCTTGGTTGACGCAGGACAGTTATCCGGCGCAAAGCGCGCTGCAGCCGCGCACGATCACCCTGCTCGTGCCGGTCGGCGCGAGCGCGATCCCGTTCGTCGCGACCGCGACCGATGCGGCCGGGCATACGAGCGAGCTGTCGCCCGCGTTCGACGTGATCTTCGAAGACGGCCTCGAATAGCTCAGCGCGGCGCGCGATAACCGCCACGCACGCCGCGCGGCGACAGCACGAGCTGCCAGAGCTGGTTGCGCCGCGCGCGGAACGTCGCCGCGGACGCGGACAGGTAGTAGCGCCACATGCGCCGGAAGCGTTCGTCGTAGCGCGCCTGCAGGCGCGGCCACGCGGCGTCGAAGTTCGCGCGCCAGGCCATCAGCGTGCGGTCGTAGTCGGCGCCGAAGTTGTGCCAGTCCTCGATCACGAACAGGTCCTCTAGCGCACCCGTGATCTGCGCCGCGGACGGCACCATCGAGTTCGGGAAGATGTAGCGCTCGATCCACGGGTCGGTGTGGTTGGACGAGACGTTCGCGCCGATCGTGTGCAGCACGAACAGGCCGTCGTCGGCGAGGCAGCGGCGAGCGACCTCGAAGTACCTGCGGTAGTTCTTCACGCCGACGTGCTCGAACATGCCGATCGAGAAGATGCGGTCGAAGCGTTCGTCGAGCACGTGGTAGTCCTGCACGCGGATCTCGATCGGCAGGCCCGCGCAGATCTGCGCGGCGAGCTCCGCCTGCTCGTGGGAGATCGTCACGCCGACGCCCGCGATGCCGTAGCGCTCCGCGCCATACTTGAGCGCTTCGCCCCAGCCGCAGCCGATGTCGAGCACGCGCATGCCTCGCTGCACGCCGAGCTTGCGCAGCACGAGATCGAGCTTGGCGACCTGGGCGGCGTCGAGGCCGACCGCGTCGTTCCAGTAGCCGCAGCTGTAGACGAGGCGGCGGCCGAGCATCGCGCGGAACAGGTCGTTGCCGAGGTCGTAATGGCGCTCGCCGACTTCGTAGGCGCGCTTGCCGCGCTGCGGGTTGGCGATGCGCGCCTTGAGGAACAGCCAGGCATCGTCGAGCGTGGCGACGCGTTCGTCGAGGCGCGCGTCGAGCAGGCGGAACAGGAAGCCGTCGAGCGAATCGGCATCCCACCAGCCGTCCATG
The DNA here is from genome assembly GCF_036518555.1 of Dokdonella sp. Classification (GTDB taxonomy): domain Bacteria; phylum Pseudomonadota; class Gammaproteobacteria; order Xanthomonadales; family Rhodanobacteraceae; genus Dokdonella_A. Next base: position 4,518 of record NZ_DATDMY010000048.1, read on the forward strand.
TAGGCTTCGCCGAGTCCGAGCGAGCCATGGGCGAGCACGCGCGAGTAGAGCCGGTCGTCGTGCACGACGATGTCGGTCGGTGCGCGGCCGCCGATGCCCACGCCGGCGACGTCCAGCAGGGAGGCGATGCGTTGCTGTGCGCGTGCGGTACTCATACGGGGACCGGGATGGGCGGACCTGGCCCCGAGATCAGGACACGGCGTGCCTGAATCAAGCCC
>NZ_DATDMY010000049.1:0-21829 GCF_036518555.1 Dokdonella sp.
TGGCATTCCCCGGCGACGTCGCGCGCGCGGCGCTCGTCGCGCGCGTGTTCCGCACGCGCCACGGCGACGAATCGCATCGCGCGCGCCTGCGCGTCGAGATGGGCCGCCTGCGCGCCGCGCTGCGCGGGCTCGCCGACGTGAACGCGACCAAGGACGGCTTCGCGCTCGCACCGGCGCGCTCACGCGACGTCGTCGTGCTCGCTCCACCGGTCGACACCGCACACGCGGACGTACTCGCGCTGCTCGGCGACGGCGAAGCGTGGTCGAGCTCCGCGCTCGCGCTCGCACTCGGCGTGAGCGCACGCACCGTGCAACGCGCGCTCGACGCCCTCGAGACACGCGGCCACGTGCAGGCGGTCGGTCGCGGCCGCGCGCAGCGGTGGATGACGCCGCCGGTGCCGGGATTCCCGACAACATTGTTACTCGCGGCGCCGATGGCCGCCGGTTAGCATCGCTCCCGACCGTGCGCGCAGCGCCTTTCCCGCCGAGGCGGGAGCGCCACGGGCACATCGTCGTGATCCGCCAAAGCGCGGATCCCTTGCGCCGGTTCCATCGAAGCCCGGGCAGCATGGATTCCCGCGCTCGGGAACGACGCGATTCCAACCCGACCATCGGAAGATCGAACATGAAACGAGGCCAGGCCGAAGTCGTCCGCGAGTACGGCCCGTTCACGGGCGTGAAGAACGTCGGCGGCGTCAGCTACGACGGCGAGCGCGTCTGGTTCGCGGCCGGCGAGCAGCTCAAGGCGATCGATCCCGCGAGCGGCGCCACCGTGCGCACGATCGACGTCGCCGCGCAGGCGGGCACCGCGTTCGACGGTCGCCACCTGTTCCAGATCGCCGACGGCCGCATCCGCAGGATCGACCCGAACAGCGGCGACGTGCTCGCGACGATTCCCGCGCCCGCCGGCGGCGGCGATTCCGGGCTCGCCTGGGCCGAGGGTTCGCTCTGGGTCGGCGACTACCGCGGCCGCCGCATCCACCGCATCGATCCGGACACGGGCGCCGTGCTGCGCACGATCGAATCGGACCGCTTCGTCACCGGCGTCACCTGGGTCGACGGGGAACTCTGGCATGCGACCTGGGAAGGCGACGAGAGCGAGTTGCGCCACATCGATGCGCAGACGGGCGCCGTCGTCGAGAGCCTCTCGATGCCCGACGGCATGCTCTGCTCGGGACTCGAGTACGACGGCGCCGATCGCTTCTACTGCGGCGGCGGCGACAGCGGCAAGGTGCGCGCGGTGCGGCGTCCGCGCGCGCGCTGACCGCGCGTCCTCGTTCAGCTGCGCGCAAATTCAGCACACGCACGTAGCGACGCGCGCGCCTTTGCCGGCGTCGTGATGCCGGACGCATCGGAAACGCATCGAACCGGCATGCATGCGTGGCGACGCGCGGGCACGCTCGGGCGGCGTGGATCCGATGCCTGAACGGAGGTGCGAACGTGCTGCTGCCAAGAACCTTCATGCCCTACGCCGCCGTACTGGCGGCGAGCGCCACCCTTCCCTGTTTCGCCGCCGACGGCGACCCCGACACCGGCTTCGGCTCGGGCGGCGTCAGCTACGTCGCGGTCGACGATGTTTCGGCGCGCGAGATCACGCCGCATGCGTCGATCGCGCTGCCCGACGGCAAGCTGCTGTTCGCCGGCGCGCGCAACAAGATCGTGCCGCCGTCGCCCTGGTACGAACCGCAGATCCGCGGCATGCTGCTGCGCCTGGACGCCGACGGCAGCCCCGACGCGGGCTTCGGCAACACGACGATCGCCGGCCTGGCCGAACTGCCCGACCTCGCCACGGGCCAACGCATGCAGGGCATCGAGTCGGTCGCGCGCTTCGCCGACGGCTCGTACGTCGCGGTCGGCACCGCGATGGTCAACGGCCCGCTGCAAGGCTACGTGGTCAAGCTCACGGCCAGCGGCGATGTCGACGAAAGCTTCGGCAGCGGCGGCACCGTGCTGCTGCCGATGCACTACCTGCACGTGGTACGGCTCGACAGCCAGCAACGCATCGTCGTCGGGGGCGAGCATTTCGACAGCGGCGGCTTCGTCTACACGAGCACCGTCGTGCGGCTCGACGGCAGCGGCGCCTACGACACGACGTTCGGCAGCGGCGGCACGCAGTCGATCGTGTGGGCCGATGCGGGCGCGTCGGGCTACGTGCACGACCTCGCGGTCGTCGCCGACGACGCGATCGTCGTCGGCGGCGGCTTCGAGTCGAACGGATCCGGCCTCGGCACCGACTACGCGCTCGCGCGGCTGGGTGCGGACGGCGCGTTCGACGCGAGCTTCGCAGGCGTCGGCTGGCGGGTGTTCCACGATCCGTCGGAGACGTCGATCGTCAACGCGGTCGAACGCCTCGCGCCGCTCGCCGACGGGCGCATCGCCTTCGCGGGCTACCACAACACGGGCGAGAACATCACCGGCCTCGTGCTCGGCCGCGTGCTCGCCGACGGGTCGACCGACACCGCGTTCGGCGACCTCGCGAACCCAGGCTACTTCAAGCCCGCGATCCTGCCGACCGCGGAGAGTGCGAACGTGAGCGGCTTCGTCCTGCAGGACGACGGCAAGCTCGTCGCGTCGGTCGCCTACTACACGCCGGACAAGGAACACTTCTTCGCCGTGCGCAGCACCGCCGACGGCGCGCCCGACCCGGATTTCGCGAGCGCGGGCATCTACGACGCCGACCTCGCCCCCGACGGCGTCTACAGCGAGATCGGCACGCTGCTGCTGCAGGCCGACGGCAAGCTCGTCGCCGCCGGCCGCGCGCAGCGCACGATGGACTCGCCGCTCGTCGACTTCGCCGCGACGCGCCTGCTCGTGACGGCCGACGTGATCTTCGCCGACGGCTTCGACTGACGCCCGGGGCGCCTGCGCGGCAGCCATCCCGTGCGCGACCGCGCGATCGAAGGCGTCGCGCTCGCGCACAGGGTGCGCTGCCGGGGCTTTCGCAGCCGACGATGCCTCACGTATCGTTCGTCGAATGCACCAGCCGAGGGAGCCCGCATGCGCAAGCCGGACAACGAAGCCAGCCGCCAACGTGCGCTGGACCTGTACCGCGTCGTCGACTCGCTGCCCGACACCGCCTACGACGACATCGTGCAGCTCGCCTCGACCTTGTGCGGCACGCCGATCGCCTTGATGACGCTGATCGATCGCGACCGGCAATGGTTCAAGGCCAGCCGCGGCCTCGACGGCACCGGCACGCGCCGCGAGGATGCGTTCTGTGCGCACGCGATCGAAGCACCGACGACGCTCATGGAGGTGCCGGACGCGCAGGCCGACGCGCGCTTCGTCGCCAACCCGCTCGTGACCGGCGACCCGCATATCCGGTTTTACGCGGGCATGCCGCTCGTGACCCCGGGCGGCGACGCGATCGGCACGGTGTGCGTGATCGACGACCGGCCACGCGAGCTCGGCGCACGCGAACGCGACGGTCTCGCCGCGCTCGCCCGCCTCACGATGACGCTGCTCGATGCACGCCTGCACGAGCAGCAACTCGAACGCGCGGCGGTGTTCGCCGAAGCCGCCGCCGCGCCGCACGGCGACGCGTTCGGCGTCGCGATCCTGCAGGTGCAGGGCCTTACCGAGCACGCGGCGCGGCTCGGCGAGCGCGCGCTCGAGCGCCAGCTCATCGACCTCGAGCAGCGCCTCGGCGAAGCGCTCGACAAGGCACGCGGCGACAGCGTCAATCGCACCAGCCACAGCCCGGATTTCATCGCGGTGCTGCACGGCGACGCGGACGCCACCGGGCGCCGCCTGCGCGAGTGCGCGGATGCGTTCACCGCCCGCACGGGCATCGCGATCGCGAGCGCCGCGGCGAAGGCCAGCGACCCGGACGAGCGGATCGAGTACGTCTACCTGCGCGCGGACGAAGCACTCACGGCCGCCAAGGACGGTGCATCGGCGATGTAGAGCGGACCGCGCGGCTTGACATGATTGCCTTAGGCAAACGATAATTTGCCTTAGTCAAACATATGTCGCAGGAGCCGTCATGCGCGCCGTCGAGGAGCGGGCCGAGAAGGTACGGCGGTTCAACCGCTTCTACACGCGCCGCATCGGCGTGCTGCACGAACACCTGCTCGACAGCGCGTTCTCGCTGACCGAAGTGCGCATCCTCTACGAACTTGCGCACCGGTCGGACCTCACGGGCACGATGCTGTGCCGCGAACTCGGGCTCGACGCGGGCTACGTGAGCCGCGTGATCGCAGGATTCGAGAAGAAGGGGCTCGTCGCGAAGACGCGTACCGAGAACGACGCGCGCGTGGTGCGGCTCGAGCTCACGCGCAAGGGACGCAAGGTGTTCGACCCGCTCGACGCCGCGTCGCGCCGCGAAGTCGTCGCGATGCTCGACACCTTGCCTGCGCCCGAGCAGGACCGGCTCGTCGACGCGATGGCCCAGGTCCAGGCCCTGCTCGGCGAGGCGCGCGGCAAGGACTACATGCTGCGCGATCCGCGCCCGGGCGACATGGGCTGGATCGTGCACCGCCATGGCGTGCTGTACGCGCAGGAGTACGGCTGGAACGCGGAGTTCGAGGCGCTCGTCGCCGAGATCGTCGCGAAGTTCGTGCGCGACTTCGACCCGCTCTCGGATCGTTGCTGGATCGCCGAGATGGACGGCCGCATCGTCGGTTCCGTGTTCGTCGTGCGCCACGACGAGCGCACCGCGAAACTGCGCCTGCTCTACGTCGAACCCGCCGCGCGCGGGCTCGGCATCGGCCACCGCCTCGTCGACGAATGCGTCGGCTTCGCGCGCCGCAGCGGCTACGCGAAGCTCGTGCTCTGGACCAACAGCGTGCTCGTCGACGCGCGCAGGATCTACGAGCGGGCCGGTTTCACGCTCGTCGGCGAAGAAGCGCACCACAGCTTCGGCAAGGACCTCGTCGCGCAGACCTGGGCGCTCGATCTCGACCGCGCGGGCGCGCCGTCGCGCCGGCGCTGACGCGGCTCAGGCCCGAGCAACGCCCCGATCCGGCATCGCCGATGCCGGCTACGTCGGCAGCTTCGAACGAATCCGTTGCGCGGTTTCGGCAAGCTGGATCGCGCAAGCCCTGACCCGCTCGCGACGCGGTGCATCTTCGCCGGGATCGTGCGGCGTACCCGGTGGGCGTCCCGCACCGTCGAAGGTCGCGAGCTGCGGAGGACCGATGCCCCAGTCGCTGCCCTTCTGCCGCGGCACCACATGGAAATGGAAGTGCGGTGTTTCCTGCCCGCTGTAGACGCCGTTGTTCTGGAACGTGAGCAGGCCGAGAGGCTGGAACGCCTCGACGAGCGCCGTCGCGACCCGCTGGGCCGCGACCAGCACCGCCTCGCATTCCTCGCGGGAAAGATCGAGCAGCGTCGCCACGTGCCGACGCGTGATGACGCAACACTGACCCACCTCGAACTGCCACGGATTGATCACGGTGAGCGTGTGTTCGCCCTCGTCGATGATCGCCCACCGGTCTTCGCGACCCGCCACTTCGCACAGGTCGCACGGCTCTCTCACGGGAAGCTCGATCAATGGCGGTCTCCGATGGGGCCGCGAGGTCGACCCGGGAACGACCGTGGAGTCCTTCCGGATCGAACGCCGGCGCGGTTGCGCCGGGTCGTGCGGCGGGACGAACGTACGATGTCACCGGCGTGCGCTGCAACATCGATGGGTACCCTCCTGCACCGCAGTGCCGATGCGCCTCCGGGCAAGCCGGCGACGCACCCCTTGCGCCAGCGCGACCGACTCCGCATACTGAACCACATGGTTCAGCGTTTCCAGGCACATTTCGACGCTTCCTTCGCGGCGCTCGCCGACGCCACGCGCCGCGGCGTCCTCGACCAGCTCGCGCGCGGCGACGCATCCATCACCGACCTTGCCGACCGCTTCGGCATGACCCTCACGGGCATGAAAAAGCACGTCGGCGTGCTCGAGTCGGCTGGGCTCGTGAGCACCGAGAAGATCGGTCGCGTACGCACCTGCCGGATCGGCCCGTGCCGTCTCGAGGAGGAGATGGCATGGATCGCGCGTTACCGCCAGCGGTGGGACGCCCGCTTCGAGGCCCTCGACGGCGTCATCGACGAACTCAAACGACAGGAGAAGGCCCGTGGCCGCACGAAACGAACGTGAATCCCGACGCACGACGGTGCGGAAGGTGTCGGACAGCGAAGTCGTCGTCACGCGCACCTTCGACGCGCCCGCGCGACTCGTATTCGAGGCATGGACCAAACCCGAGTTGTTCAGGCAGTGGTGGGTACCCCGCTCGATGGGCATGACGCTCCGCTCATGCGATCTGGACGTGCGCACCGGCGGCAGCTACCGCCTCGTATTCGGCGACGACCCTGCGAACACGATGGCCTTCTTCGGCACGTACCTCGAGGTGGTACCCGACCAGCGTATCGTCTGGACGAACGAGGAAAGTGGCGACGCGGCGTCCGTGACCACGGTGACGTTCGAGGAGCGCGACGGCACGACGCTGCTCGTCCTCACCGAGCGGTATCCCAGCAAGGACGCGCTCGACGAGGCGGGCACCGGCGCGCAGGATGCGATGGGCGAGACGTTCGCGCAGCTCGACGAATTGCTCGCGGAGCTCGTCGTACGCTGACGGCCGAGCGGCGTAAGCGGAGCACCGCCGCACCGATGCGACGGCCATCGAGCGAACCGTTCGGCGGTTGCGCACGCGATGCGGACCGTCCTCGCTTCGCTCCGCACGCGTCGTCCGAATCGGGTGTTCGCAGTGCGCGGGACGCCGCGTCGTTTCGGCCCCTTGTCGACCGAATGCTAACGGCCCACGCCTGCGCTCGGCCTCAGTCGGCTCCACGACGGCGCCCCGCCAACAGCGCCGACAAGGTGTCGGGTGTTCCCGCCACGCGCTCCAGGTGCGGGTAGCGATGGCCCACGCGTGCCTCGACCTCGGCGACGGATTCACGGCCGTCGAACACATTGCCGAGGTGCACGCGTGCGCCAGGCGCCCGCGACGCGATCGCATGATCGAGGGCTTCCGGCGTGAACGGTGCGCCGTCGACGGTCGTCACGCGGGCGCCGGGCACGATGCCGGCGGCGAAGGCAGCGCTGTTCCAGGCGACGGACTTCACCTGGCCCGACGGCGCGATCGTGAGACCGATGGACCAGGTGAAGTCGAGCACGCCGTCGGCCGCCTCGTTGAGGCGGAAGTACGCGCTCGGCGCATCGCGGAACACGAGCCGCCAGCCGTGCTCGACGAGGCCGTCGAGCACGCCTTCGTCGTCGTGGGCGTCGAGCTTGCGTCGCAGGATCGCCGACCAGTCGGCGGCACAGGTGCGATCGAGCATCGCGACGACATCGCGCTCCGTGTAGCCGCGGTAGCGCTCGCCGGCCTTCCGGTCCGCCGCGGCGAAGAACGCGGCCGCGAAATCGTCCATGCCTTTCGCGCCGTGGCTGCAGCGGCGCAGGCGCGCATCGATGTCGAGCCAGAACAGCACGCCTTCGACGTAGTAGTCCTCGCGCCGTTGCCAGTCGCGCCAGTCGACGCGCCCGTTCTGGATCAGCGGGTCGTTGCTGCTGTCGGCGAGCGATTTCCAGCGGCGACCCGCGCGCGATTGCACGATGGCGGCGTCGAGCGCGAGCGCGTCGAGGGTCTGCTGCACGCTGCGCAAGCCCGCGCGGGCGGCAATGATGCGCGACCAGAACTCGGTCTGGCCCTCGTACACCCAGAGCAGCGTGCCCGTCGCGGGGTCGTTCGGCGTCGCCGTCGCCATGTCGGCCGGAATGCGCCAGCGCCCGTTCCATGCGTGGATGAATTCGTGCGCGATCACGTCGATCCAGGGCACCGCGTCGTCGCGGTGCGAGAGGAAATCCGACGGCAGGAACACTTCGCTCGAATCAGTGTGTTCGATGCCTCCGGGGCCTGGCAGGCGGTCGTCGAGCCCGAACAGGAAATCGTAATGCTCGAACGGCGGCGGTCCCATCAGCGCCTCGACTTCATCGACGACCGCGCGCAGCGGCCGATCGAGTTCGGCCGCATGCTCGATCGCGGCTTCCTCGGCGGCGATCCATTGCGCGCGCACGGGTGCCGCGCCACCCGCGATCGCGCGCGCTTGCACGTGACGGGACGCGAACACCGGCGCGTCGATGAGTCCATCGAGCGATACGGGTGCGAAGCGCATGCTCGAACCCTCGCGTTCGCCGGCCAGCGACGTCGCGGGAGACATGCCTTGCGGCAACGTGATCGTCGCCTGCACGGACACGCGGTGCGCGGGCCAGCCGGCCGGATAGAGCAGCACGCGGTTCCACGATAGTCCGACGAACCCGTCGAGCACCGTGGCCGAGGCCTCGCGCCCGAGCGGCGCGAGGTACTGGAACTCTGCCGTCAGTTCCTTCGCGCCGACCGGCACGTCGACGGCGAACGCGTGCACGCGCGCGGGATCGCGTCGCCACGGCAGCGGCGTGCCATCCGCCGCGATCGCGAGGCCGGCGAGGCGATGCGCGGAAATCGACGGCGCATGGCTCGCAGCGTCCCATTGCGGATAGAGCAACACGGTCCTGCCCGCGTGCTGCACCGGAATGCGCTCGCGCACCACGACGATGCGCCGGCGCGTGTCGGTGAGGTCCACGTCCAGCGCGACCACGCCGCGGAAGTCGACCGGATCCGCGGCCTGCGCCGGCGAATGACCGCGGATGGCGCCGCAGGCAGCGGTGGCGGCGACTGCCGCGGCGACCAGGGCAAGTGCAGGCATGAACGTATCCGGTCAACGAGTCCTTCCCCGGATGCTACGCGAGGCGTCGCGGTCGTGCGCGCGAGCGTGAGCCTCGCCGGGGAAGCTACGCCTGCAGAGCTTCCCCTGCGAAGTGATCGCCCTCAGCCCTTGATGAACTCGAGCAGGTCCGCGTTGACGCGATCCTTGAGCGTCGTGCACATGCCGTGCGGCGCGCCCTTGTACAGCTTCAGCGTCGAGTTCTTGATGATCCTGGCGGCCAGCACCGCAGAGTCGGCGTACGGGACGATCTGATCATCGTCACCATGCAGGATCAGCGTCGGCACATCGACCTTCTTCAGGTCTTCCGTCAGATCCGTCTCGGAAAACGCCTTGACGCAGAAATACGAGGCAGGGAATCCGGCCATCATCCCCTGGCGCCAGAACGACTCGCGCACCCCCTCGGAGGCCTTCGTGCCTGGCCGGTTGTAGCCGTAGAACGGAATGCTCAAGTCCTTCCAGAACTGCGAGCGATCGGCCACGACGTTCGCGCGGATCTGGTCGAAGACTTCGATCGGCAGGCCGCCGGGATTGGATTCGGACTTCACCATCACGGGCGGAATCGCGCCGATCAATACCGCCTTTGCGACGCGCTGCGTCCCGTGGCGGCCGATGTAGCGCACGACTTCGCCGCCGCCGGTCGAGTGCCCGACGTGGATCGCGTCGTGGAGGTCGAGCGCGCGCACGAGTTCGGCGAGGTCGTCGGCGTAGGTGTCGAGGTCGTTTCCGTGCCATGGCTGGGAGGAACGGCCGTGTCCGCGGCGATCATGCGCGATGCAGCGGTACCCGTGCGATGCCAGGAAGAACATCTGGTCTTCGAACGCGTCGGCGCTCAGCGGCCAACCATGGCTGAAGACGACGGGTTGCCCCGCTCCCCAATCGTTGAAGTAGATCCGCGTGCCGTCTTTGGTCGTGATCGTGTTCATGGGCGCTCCGTTGTTCGAGGTCGGGGGAGCCGGCGCGGCGGTGTGCCGCGCGCTCGCGTTCATCGATGACAGGCTTGCCGCTGCGGCGAGACCGATGCCGCCGGCGAGCAGGTTGCGTCGAGTGACGAGGGTGGTTTCGTTCGTCATGGATGGGTTCACGGTGGACTCCTGAGGTGGTGGGACGCAGCAGGCGGCCGGTGGCGGTGCGAAGGGCTCAGTGGCCTTCCACCGCGAACAGGATCTCGGCGAAACCCGCGGTCGTCGTGTCGCGATTCCAGTCGCGTTGCAGTTCGCAGATGAGCTGGACCCAACCGATCGGCTTGGCGCCGGCCTGCACGAGGCGCTGCACGGCGAGTCCGTGGGCTTCCGGCGAAGTGCCGCCGACGCAATCGATCACGGCGTAGACGTCGAAGCCGTCGCGCAGCGCATCGAGTGCCGGGTGCACGAGGCACACTTCGGTCCAGAGCGCGGCCATGATCAGCTTGCGGCGGCCCGTTGCTTTCACGGCGCGCACGAAGTCCTCGTCTTCCCAGGCGTTGATCGACGTGCGGTCGATCGGCTCGACACCCGTCAGTACGTCGGCGATCTGGTGGATGGTCGGCTGGTTGCGCCCGGTCGTCACGTTCACCGTGGATAGCACGACCGGCAATCCGTACAGCTTGCCGATCCGCGCGAGCGCCGTGACGTTCGCGACGAGCTCACGCTTCGAGCGCGACTGGATCGAGGCAACCTGCACCGGCTGGAAATCGATGATCACGAGCGCCGCGTTCTGTGGCGTGAGCAGGTGATCGACGTGCGGATCGCGGATGGTCCTGAACGAGGTCATCGTTGAGCCTCCTGCTTGGCACCGGCGGCATCGAGGGAATAGGTGGTGTCGGTCGGTCCCTCGCCGGTGATATAGACGACGGTCGGCAGATCGCCCGTGAACGCAAAATGCGCTTGCCCTGCGGGCTCGGTGTAGAACCCGCCTGGTCCGAGCGTGCGCGCGGCGGCCGCGTCGACCTGCTCGCCGTAACCGAAATGCCATTCGCCGGAAACCACGAGCGCCGCCCGATTGTCGCGATGGCGGTGCGCGGCGATGCGCACGTGTGCCGGGACGCGGATCTCGATCGCGTATGGGCCCGCGCTTTCCGGATTGCCGGAGAGCACCGTCGTCTGGATGCCTTCCACGCCGGACGTGCCCGCACCGGCACCGGTGCGCGCATGCTTTTCGACCTCGCCGGGCGTGAGCCGCAATGGCTGGAGCGGCGCCGTCGCTGCGAGGAATGCTCGGATCGCGGCGACGGTCGCGCCGGGCTGTTCCTCCATGAGCCAGTGACCGGCATCGGCGATGACCGACTGGCGCACATCGTCCGCGGCAAACCGCATCACATAGGCCATCGTCGCGCCGAACGAATGATCGCCGCCGACGGCGAGAACGGGCATCTGCAGGCGCCCGTTCGCCAATGCCGCGCGATTGTCGATCGCGTCCTGGTCGAACGCGGCGAACTGCAGGAAACCCGCGTGCATGCGACCCGGCTGCGCGTACAGCGTCGCGTAGTGACGGCGCGCCGTTTCGGGAAAATGCTTCGGGTCGGCGGAAAACTCGTTCCAGAACCGATCGAGGTAGATGCGTTCGCGTCCCGCGACCAGGCGCTCCATGTCCGGTCCGCCGAAGCGGAAGTGCCACAGCAGCGGATTCTTGAGGATCTCGTCCCACGGGCCGACGCCGGGCACCGGCGCGTCCATCACGACCAGGCGCGCAGTCCGGTCCGGGTGCGCCGTGGCGAACGCGAACGCCACCATGTTGCCGATGTCGTGGGCGACGACGTCGGCGCGCTCGATGTGCAATGCGGTCATCACGCCCGCCACGTCTTCGGCTTCGTTCTTCTTGTTGAAACCGTCGACGGCGGTCGCGGACAGTCCCATGCCGCGCAGATCCGGCGCGACGACGGTATGGTCACGCGCGAGGTCCGCTGCGAGTGGCGCCCACATGTCGCCCGTCTCGCCATAACCGTGCAGGAGCACGACCGCAGGACCCGAACCACCGATGCGCACATGCAAGGTCGTGCCGTTGGTGTCGACCTCCTGCGTACGAAATCCGGCAGGAAAATCGAAGGGGCCCGCCCACGCCGGAGTGGCGGACGACACGGCGGCGCCGGCAAGCCAGGCCCATGTGCGCAGCGAACTGCGAATTCCCATGACAGCTGCTCCTCTTCCAAAGACATGCACCCCGCGCGATCGTGTGGAGCGTCGCGCGCAGGCTCATGGCAGAGGATAGGGAGGGGGCTGTTCGTGCACGCCCTCAATTGCAGCGAACGGCGGCCTGTAGTTTTCTACAGTAGCGCGGGGCGCATCACTCGTGCCCCCGCGCGCGACCGTGTCCGATCCCGAACAGGCGGTGCCACACCCCGCGCAGGCCTTGCCGCCTGCCGGCCTCGCGGTATGCCGTCGTAGCGGGCACGATCAGTGCGATCTCGGAGCCCGCGGGCTTCGCTCGCTCGATCCGCAACTGCGCACCGATCCGCGCCGCGCGTTCGCGCATGCCTTCCACGCCGAAATGCCCGGGCCGGCTAACCGGGTCGAAGCCGACGCCGTCGTCGCGCACGACGATGCGCAGGTCGCCCAGATAGGCGAGGCTTACGTCGAGCTGCGAGCCTTTCGAATGCGCGCAGGCGTTGCGGATGGCTTCGTAGCCGATCCGGTAGATCTCGTCGCGCACGATCGGGTGCATTTCCCCCGGCACACCGAGCACCTCGAAACGCAGCTGCATGTCCGCTCTCGCACAACATTCGCCGGCGGCCCGACGCAGGCTCGCCGCCAGATCATTCGTCTGCGTCGTCGAAGCGCGCAGCGCGTGCAGCGCCTCGCGCCCCTCCCTCACCGCCGCGCCAAGCCACTCCGACAGGCGACCCATCGCATGCGCCATGCGTTCCTTGTCGTCCACGTGGTCGAGTGCGTCGTCGGCGACCATCTTGCTGCTCTGGATCGTCTGCAGCAGCGTGTCGTGCAGTTCGCGCGCGAGGCGCGTTCGCTCGGCGAGGCGTTCGTCGTAGCGCGCCTTGAGCACGGCCGCCAACCGCCGCACGCGCATGCGATAGAGCGCTGCGAGGATGCCCGCGCCGAGCAGCACACCGAGCAAGCGAACGGGAAGCGTCTGGTACCAGGCCGCGTCGATACGCAACGAAAGCGGGAAAGCAGTCTCGGTCCACGACAGGCCGTCGCTGCTCGCCCCGACGCGAAAGCGGTACGTACCGGGTGGCAGGTCGTTGTAGAACGCCTGGCGCCGCGTGCCCGCCTCGTTCCAGCTCTCGTCGCGCCCTTCGAGCCGATAGCGGAAACGCGCGCGCTGCGGCACGCTCAAGCCGGTCGCGGTGTAGTCGATCTGCACCTCGCGCGGATTGGGCGGAAGCTCGATATCGGTGCCGCTGCCGAACTCCCGCCGATCGGACCTCGTGTTCTCGATCCATGCCTGCAGGGGCGGCGGCGTTGCACGCCTCAGTTCGGCCGGATCGAGCATCTGCAGGTTCACGGCGTTGCCCAGCCAGAGCTTGCCGTCGGGTGCCACCGACAAGGCACGGAATGCCGGCCGACCGACGCGCAGTCCGTCCATCGCGTCGAAGACGCGCGGGGTCACGATGGCGCTTCCATCGTGCCACCAGCGACCGAGTTCGGCCGCCGTGATGCGCAGCAGGCCGCATTCGGTGAATATCCACAGATCGCCGGCATCGTCGATGCCCAGCTCCGTGGAGAACTCGCACGGGAGGCCGTTCTGCGCGCCCATCACGCGCTGCGTTCCCTCGCTCCAGCCGAACACGCCGGCATCGGTCGCGAACAGCAAGGCGCCGCTGGCCGTGGTGATGCCTTGGCGCATGCGGTTTGCCGCGTGCGCGAGCGTGAACCGGTCGACCGTGGCGTCGTGGAAATGCGCGAGCGTGCCGTCCGCCGCAGCGGCCCACACGCCGGAAACCCGATCCGCGGTGAGCGTGGCGGCGCCGATCTCGAACTCCTCCTGCACGTGACGGTCGCGAATGCGCGCGAGCTTGTTACGGTAGCGCGCCCAGACGTTGCCCTGACGGTCTTCGGCGAGCGAAGCGACCGGCCCCAGCGGCTCGCTGCCCGGCCCGTTCACCCGCACGAAGCGGCCGTCGTCGAACACGGTCAGGCTGTTGTCGATGCCGATCCATACCTCGCCGGAATGATCTTCGAGCATCGACGTGACCTGGTTTCCCGGCAGTCCGGCGCCGGCCTTGTACGAGGTGAAGACGCCGTCCTGCAGGATGTCCAGCGCATTGCTGGAGCCGGCCCAGACGCGTCCATCGTGCGTGACGAGGACCGAATCGGCTTCATCGGAGCTGCGCCCTTCGCGTTTCGAGAACGTCGACACCGGCAGATCGCGAAAGCGGTCGACGCCCTCCGAGGTCGACACCCAGAGATCGCCGGCGGCGTCCTCGAAAAACCAGTAGATGCAGTCGCTGGACAATCCGTCCACCGCGCGGATGTGGTCCACCCGATCGCCGCGGATACGATAGATGCCGTCGTCGAGCGTGCCGACCCAGAGCACGCCGGCACGGTCGGCGAACAAGGCCTGCACGGAGAGATTCGAACCCTGCAATGGCGCCTGCACGGTCCTGATCGCGTTTCCCTCGACGCGTTGCAGGCCGAGCCCGGGACCGCGGGCGTCCACGCCGACCCATTGCACGCCGCCAGCGGCGGCGAACACGAGACGTCCCGGTGTCGCGGCCTGGATCTTCGCCGGAACAGGCATGACCTGCGCCTGCATCCCCTTCTTCCAGCGTGCGACCGACCATTCGGTCGCGAACCAGAACGCACCCGCAGCGTCCTGGTACAACGATCCGGCGCCGAATTCGCCATTGGCGAACGCGATGCCGTCGTCGCGCGCGAAACACCGCGCGGAATTCGCCTCGACGGAACAGAGCGACACCTGCCGCGAGCCGTCGCGGCGCCCCTCGACCGTGGCCCACAGGGTCCCGCTGCGGTCCTCGAGCAGCGAACTCGGCGAAGCCATGCCCGGTATGGTCGTGAGCACGTTGTCCCGCCAATGGCTGAGCCCCTGCGTGCTGCCGATCCACAAGCTGCCATCGCGCGCGCCATGCAGCGCAGTGATGAACTTCGCCGGCAACGGCGTGGCGGTGAGGCGATCGAGCGAAACGAAACGCATGCCGTCGAAGCGCAGGACGCCCGCCTGGGTGCCGATCCACATGTAACCGTCACGGGTCTGCGCAATCGGGTACGCCGGGGCGGGCAGGTCGCCGTCGCGCAGCCGCCACGCCACGTGGCCGTACTGCGAGATCATGCGCTCGGGATTCAGCGCCCGCGCGTCCGACCCCAGCGCGAACTGTGCGATGGCGAGCATTGCCGCCACCCCTGCGGCACGCTGTGGCCGTTTCCAGCGAAAGGCTCCTCGCGGCGATATCCGATCCATCCGATGGCTCCCGTACGCGATGCCGTGGACATGGCACCCTACAGCTGGATGAGTCCACGTTTGAGCGCGATGACGACCGCGTGGGTGCGATCGTTGGCCTGCAACTTGTCGAGCAGATTCTTGACGTGGAAGTTGATCGTCGTCTCCGAAACGGCGAGTCGATCCGCGATCTGCTTGTTGCGCAAACCGCCGCCGATCAGCCGCAGCACTTCGATTTCCCGCGGGGTCAGGTCGTCGTCGCCGAGGTGCTCCGCCAGCCGCACGGCCACTTCGGGCGGGATGCGCTTCTTGCCCTCGTGAACGCTGCGAATGATCTCGAGCAATTCGTTCTTGGGCATGCTCTTGAGCACGTACGCCGCTGCACCTGAGCGCAATGCGCGCTGTATCTCGCCGTCCGAATCCGACGTGGTGAGCATGATGATGCGCGCATCGGGAAATTCACCACGGATCGCGATCAGCGCATCGATGCCGTTCGCGCCCGGCAAACGCACGTCCATCAGCGTCACGTCCGGCCGATGTGCGCGGAACCGGGCGATCGCTTCGTCAGCGGTTCCCGCCTGCGCAACGATTCGCATGTCCGGCAGCGCATCGATGATCATCGCGAGGCCTTCCCGGAAAACGGGGTGATCCTCGACGCTCAGAATACGGATCACCTGACGTTCGCCCCTCGGAGCGCGCGCAGCGCAGGAATCGATGTACGGTACATGACGCACCGGGCGCGTTCCACCGCTGTCGTGGTGCACCGGGTCGGTGCGGGTGATGCGAAGCAGCGAATCCGTTACGGCCGATGGTACGGATGCCCCGCGTTGATCGACACCGCGCGATAGAGCTGCTCGACGACGACGAGGCGCACGAGCATGTGCGGCAAGGTGAGCGGGCCGAGCGACCAGGTCTGATGCGCGCGCGCGAGCACGTCGGACGCGTGGCCGTCGGGGCCGCCGATGAGGAGCGCTAGGTCGCGGCCGTGCATGCGCCACGCGTCGAGTTGCTGCGCGAGTTGTTCGCTCGTCCACGTCTTGCCGCGCCCGTCGAGGGCGACGACGTGCGCGTCCTTCGGCAGCGCGGCGAGCACGGCGGCGCCTTCGTCGGCGATCGCGCGCGCGGGGTCGCGGCCCTTGCCGCGGTTGCCGAGTTCGATCTCGACGAGCTCGAGCGGGAGGTCGCGCGAGAGGCGCTTCCTGTATTCGGCGACGCCGTCGGCAACCCAGGCGGGCATGCGTTCGCCGACGGAAATGAGGCGGGCTTTCATCGACGCATCATAGCGATAGCGACACCATCCTCATCCGACATCCTCTTCGATGGGGAGCGATGATGGTGACTCAACGGTGGCGGTCGCCGTGCGATGGCCGCGCTCGACGGCTGCTCGATCCGGAGAAAGGCATCGCGGCTGACGCCACTCCCACGGAGGCCTGCACGACCGTTGAGCGCAGGTGTCTCTCCCCTCACCCGGCGCGCTCTGCGCGCCGGCCTCTCCCGCAAGCGGGAGAGGCGACAGTGATGCGGCGGGCGATCAGCCGGCGAGCATCGCCGGTTGGCTGTCGCCGACGGTCCACAGGCGTTCGAGGCCGTAGAACTCTCGGGTGCGCGGCAGCATCACGTGCACGATCACGTCGCCGAGGTCGACGAGCACCCATTCGGCTTCGCGCTGGCCTTCGACGCCGATCGGCGGGTTGCCGGCCTGCTTCGCCTTCTTCACGACTTCGTCGGCGATCGACTTCACGTGGCGCGACGAGGTGCCGCTCGCGATCACGAGCAGGTCGGTGACGCCGCTCTTGCCGCGCACGTCGATCTCGGCGACGTCCTTCGCCTTGAGGTCGTCGAGCGCGTCGAGCACGACCTTGCGCAGGCGCGCGGCCGCATCGAGCACCTTGGCGACCTTCGGCTTCGCGGTCGCCTTGCCCGGACCGGCCTTCGCGGCGGCTTTCGCGCTCGGCAGCTTCGAGGGTGCCGCACGGTTCGTCGCCGCGGGCTTCGACGCGGCGCCCTTCATCGGCGGCGACTTCTTCGCGGGTGCCTTCTTCGCCGGGCCTTTCGTGGCGGGCGCCTTCTTCGCCGGCGCCTTCTTCGCGGCGGCGGACGTGCTGCGGGATGCGGGGGCCTTGGCGGCCTTCGGGGATCCGGCCTTGCGCGGCCGGGCGCGCGTTTCCGACGTAGCCAAGTGGGAGCGACCTCTTCGTGAGCATGGCGCCACCAGCGGCGCGGACAAAGTATAGGCGCATTCGGCCGGATGCGCCCGCGGCCGGGCCCGCGGGCGGGCCGCGGCAGCCACCGGGTCGCGTGCTATAAGCCGGCCATGCTCGCCGAGGAGACCACTGCGTTCCTGCTCGACCGCGCCCGCGGCGGCGACGACGCCGCGCGCGATCGGCTCGCGGCGCGCTACCTGCCGATGCTGCGGCGTTGGGCGCACGGCCGCCTGCCACCGTCGACGCGCGACCTCACCGACACCGACGACCTTGTTCAGGTCACCCTCTTGCGCGTGTTGAAGCAGATCGGGACGTTCGAATACGGCGGCACGGGCAGCTTCCTCGCCTACCTGCGCAGCACGTTGCTGAACCTTCTGCGCAACGAGATCCGTCGCGTCGCGCGGCGCGGCCAGAGCCTCGAGTTGGACGAGGCGCTGGTCGAGGACGACACGGCATCGCCGCTGGAACAGGCGATCGGGCGCGAACGTCTGGAACGCTACGAGGCCGCGCTCGAGGCGCTGCCCGCGCGTGCGCGCGAGCTGGTGATCATGCGGCTGGAGTTCGACATGACGTACGAGGACATCGCGAACGAGGTGCAATCGACGCCGGACGCGGTGCGCATGGCGATCAAGCGCGCGGTCGAGGCGCTCGCGCGGTCGCTCGGGGACGGTGCATGAGCGCGCCGGGCCGGGCGCCCGACCTGGTCGACCGCTTCGTCGACGGCGAACCGATCGACTGGAGCGGCGCGAGCGCGCAGGACGACGCCTTGCTCGACGCACTGCACACGCTCGACCAGGTGCGCGCGGCCTACCAGCGCATCGGCGCGCCCGATCCGCGCGGACCACGCCTGTTCGCGTGGGGCCCGCTCGCGGTGCAGGAGAAGATCGGCAGCGGCGCGAGTGCCGAGGTGTTCCGCGCCTGGGACGCCGGCCTCGCGACGCCGGTCGCGCTGAAGTTGCTGCGCCCGGAAGCGGCCGCGGCCGGCCTGCGCAGCGAGGAATTCCTGCGCGAAGGACGCCTGCTCGCGCGCATCAGCCAGCGCAACGTGCTGCGCGTGTACGGCGCGGCCGTGCACGACGGCCGCCCGGGCATCTGGGCCGAGTGGATCGAAGGCCGCACGCTCGACGCGATCGTCGAAAGCGACGGCGTACTCGCGGATCGCGAAGCCGCACATGTCGGGCTGGAACTCTGCGCAGCGCTCGCGGCGATCCACGCCGCCGGCCTCGTGCACGGCGACGTCAAGGCGAGCAACGTGCTGCGCGCGCGCGGCGGTCGCATCGTGCTCGCCGACCTCGGTGCGGCCGGCACGCCGGACGCGCTCAACGCGTCGTTGCGCACACAGGTGACGCCGGCCTATCTGTCGCCGCAGTCGCGCGACGGCGCGCCGCGCGCGGCCGCCGACGACATCTATGCGCTCGGCGTGCTGCTGCACTTCCTGCTCACGGGCGCGTATCCCCGCGACGGTGTCGCGCACGCCGCACTCGCGGACAGCGATACCGGCGTCGCCGCAGTCGTTGTCCACGCGCTCGCGCGCGACCCGCGCGTGCGACCGGCGACGCCTCAGGCGTTCGCAGCGGCGCTGCGCGCCGCGCTCGACGAGCGCGCGACGGTTGAACGACGCCCGCGATGGCGCGTCGGCGCGATCGCCGGACTCGCCGTTGCGCTGGTCGTCGTCGCATTCGCCGCGGCGCACTGGCTCCTGCCGGCCTGGGCGCCGCAGGTCGAACTGCTGCGGCGCATCGCCGACGGCCGCAGCGAAACCTTGCAGGACGGCGCGATCCTGCACGCAGGCGATCGCCTCGACCTCAGGCTCGCGAGCCGCAGCCCGACCTGGGTCTACGTGCTCAACGAAGACGCGCATGGCGACTTCCACGTACTGTTCCCGCTCGCAGGCCTCGATCGCGCCAATCCCGTCCCGCCCGGCGACGTACTGCTTCCCGGGACGCAGGGCGCGCGCAGCCTCTCGTGGGAGGTTTCCTCGACGGGCGGTCGCGACGAGTTCCTCGTGCTGCTTTCGCGTGCGCCGCTCGTGCGGCTGGAGCAACGCCTCGTCGCCCTGCCGGATGCGGCGGTCGAACGCGGCGTCGCGCGCACCGTCGCGAATCCGCCCGCGGTCGTGCAGGTGCGCGGTGCACGGCTCAATGCGTTGCTGCAGGCGTTCGAGACCGAACTCGCCGATGCGCGCCGCGTGCGCATGCGTGCCTGGCATTTCGGCGAACCCGACCGCCCCTGACGGCAGCGACGTGGCCGGCTAGAATCATCGCCGGAGGCGGTCGATGCACAGCCGGCGGAAAATTCGTGCGCTGCAGGCTTTCCCGTGCGCGCTGCTGTTCGCCGCCGCGCACGCCGTGGCTGCCGATCACGCCATGGACCTGCTCGAACAGGGCGCCTGCGGTGCGGCGCAGCGGCTAGCTGCGGACGAATTCGCCGCGATCCAAGCGATGCGCGCCGACGGCTCGCTCGCCGACGCGCTCGCCGTTCGTACGCGCGTCGCCCTCGATTGCGAACGCCCCGAAACGCCCGAACTCGACCAATGGCTCGCGCGCGAACTCGCGCTGCGCACGCAGGCCGACGGGGCCGAGGCAGCGTCCGTCGCGGCGGTGAAACTGCAGCAGGCGCGCCTCGCGCAGCAGGCGAACCGGCTCGACGATGCGCTCGCGGCGACGCGCGCGCTCGACGCACGAGGGGAAGTGCTGGCATGGCCCGCCGGGCTGCGCGCGCGCATCGCCAACCAGCTTGCGACCCTGCACAACCTGCGTGCCGACGCGGCGGCCGCGCTCGAAGCGTCCGACCGTGCGATCGCGACCGCGCGCGTCGCTCGCGACGATGCAACCCTTACGCTCGCGCTCGAGAACCGCGCGCTCGCGCTCACGCGACAGCGGCGCGGCAGCGACGCCCTGGTCCCCTCGCACGAAGCGGTCGCGCTCGCGCGCGCGAACGGCGAGCACAGCCGCGAGCTCGCGGTCGCACTCGGCGTCGCGGCGCGCGCGCAGCGCGAGGCGGGCGACCACGGCGCTGCGATCGATTCGCTCGAGCAGTCGCTGGCGATCCGGCGAGCGTTCGCCGAACCGGACCAGCGCGCGATCGCGGACACCCTGCTCGTGCTCGGCCAGACGCTGAAGATCTCCGGCGACAGCGAGCGCGCCGCGCTGGTGTACGAGCGCGCGCTCGCGGCCGACCGGCTCGAGGCCGACCCGCTGCGCCGCACGCGTCCGGCGATCCTGCACGGGCTCGCCAATCTCGAACGCGATCGGGGCCACAACGAACGCGCGCTCGAGCTCTACGCCGAAGCCGTACCGCTGTTCGAGCAGGCCTACGGCGCGCAGTCGCCGCAGCTCGCGCAGGTGCTCAACAACGACGCCAACGCGCACGCGAACCTCGGTCACTACG
The DNA here is from genome assembly GCF_036518555.1 of Dokdonella sp. Classification (GTDB taxonomy): domain Bacteria; phylum Pseudomonadota; class Gammaproteobacteria; order Xanthomonadales; family Rhodanobacteraceae; genus Dokdonella_A. The sequence continues at coordinate 20,619 of NZ_DATDMY010000049.1, forward strand.
ATGTGGCCAACGCGCTGTACCGGCGTGCAGTGGCGATCGCGCGCGCGCGCGACAGCACCGACCCGGCCGACTACCTGCCGCTCGGCAACGGCGCGATGATCGATGTCTGGCAAGGCCGCTACGCGCAGGCGGAAGGCGCGTTCCGCGAGCTCGTAGCGCATCAGCGACACGTCGATGCGGGCAGCGAATCGAGCACATTGTTCTCGCACATGGGGCTCGCCGCGAGCCTGTGGGGACAGCGGCGCGCGGACGAAGCGTTCGAGGTCGCGGTCGAGGCCGAGCACCTGCGCCAGTCGGCGTTGCGCCTCGCGGCGAGCCATCTGGGCGAGCGCCAGGCGATGAACCTGCAGGAGTACCAGCGCCCGACGATGGATCTCGTCGTCTCGATCGCCGTTGCCGGCGGCCAGTCCTCGCAGCTCGAGCGCGCGTGGGAACTCGGCATGGCCGCACGCGACCAGGTCACCGCGATCCGCGCACAACGGCTCGCCGCCGCACGCACGACCACCGACCCGCGACTCGCGGGGCTCTGGCAGGAATGGCGTGAGGCGAGCGCCGAACTCGCACAGGCCGAGCTCGCGCATGCGCCGGCGGCGCGCCGGCGCGAGGCACAGGCACGCGTCGACCGCGCCGAGCGCGCGCTCGCGATCGCGACGCCGCTGGGCACGTCGCTCGCGAGCGTGCCGATCGACTTCGACCGCGTGCGCCGCCATCTCCCGTCCGATGCATCGCTGGTGCTGTTCGCGACGTCGCACCTGCGCACTGCGTCCGACTTCGCGAAGGACGAAGCCGAACGACGCGCGCCGCAGCTCTATGCGTTCGTGCTTCCCGGCCCGCGCGCGAAGGTACGCACGGTCGACTTCGGCTCGCTCGAGCCGGTCGCGCGCGCCGTCGATGCGTGGACGGCGGCGATGGCCGATCGCAACGTCGCACTCGCGGCCGTCGACGAGCGCGGCCGCGTCGTGCGCGCGAGGCTGTGGCAGCCGCTGGAGCAGGCCGGCGCGGGCGACCACTGGCTCGTGCTGCCGACCGCCGCGTCGCTGTACCGCATGCCGTGGGCGGCACTGCCGGATGGCGATGGTTATCTCGCCGATCGCGGCTTCCGCGCGCACGTGCTCAACCACGAGCGGGAGTTGTCGCTGGCGCCGCCTGTGGGGGACGCGCCGCGCCTGCTCGCGATCGCCGATCCGGCCATCGGGCGCGGGCAGGTCGCC
>NZ_DATDMY010000050.1:0-9802 GCF_036518555.1 Dokdonella sp.
TGCCGAACCCGACGCGCTTCCACGTCGAGCGGCCGAGCGCTTACGTGTCGAGGCGCGCGGCATGGATCCAGCGCCAGGCGGCGCAGCTCGGGGGCGCGTCCTACCTGCCGCGCTGAACGAAGCGTCGCGCGTCATCCGGCGGGCAGCGCAGTCCGCTAGCATTCCGACGTTCGCCTCCTCGAAGTCCACGGTATCGCCATGCCCAAGCTCACCGTCGTCGTGCCCGCCTACAACGAGAGCGAGGGCCTGCGCGATTTCCACGCGCGCGTCGCCGCGGTGCTCGACCGCCTCGATCTCGAGGCGGAAGTGCTGTACGTGGACGACGGCAGCCGCGACGACACCTACGCGGTGATGTGCGCGCTGCGCGCGCAGGACCCGCGCGTGTCGACGCTCAAGCTGTCGCGCAACTTCGGCAAGGAACTCGCGCTGACCGCCGGGCTCGACCACGTCGACGCGGACGCGGCGGTCGTCATCGACGCCGACCTGCAGGATCCGCCCGAACTGATCCCGACGTTCGTCCAGCACTGGCGCGAGGGCTACGACGTCGTTTACGGCACGCGCGCGTCGCGCGCGGGCGAAACCGGCTTCAAGAAGATGACCGCATCGGGTTTCTATCGCGTCATGGAGCGCCTGTCGTCGACGCCGATCCCGCGCGACACGGGCGACTTCCGCCTGCTGTCGCGGCGCGCGCTCGACGCGCTCAAGCAGGTGCGCGAACGCCAGCGCTTCATGAAAGGGCTGTTCACCTGGGTCGGGTTCCGCCAGTTGTCCGTCGTCTACCACCGCGATCCGCGCCACGCGGGCGAAACGAAATGGAACTACTGGAAACTCTGGAACTTCGCGATCGACGGCATCACGTCGTTCTCGGGGGCGCCGCTCAAGCTCGCGACCTACGTCGGCCTCGTCGCAGCGCTCGTCGCGTTCGGCTTCGCCCTGTGGGTGCTCGGCAAGGCGCTGCTGTTCGGCGATCCCGTGCGCGGCTATCCGTCGCTGATGGTCGTCGTGCTGTTCCTAGGCGGCGTGCAGCTGATGGCGCTGGGCGTGATCGGCGAATACCTTGGACGTCTATACGTCGAATCCAAGCAGCGTCCGCTGTATCTCGTAGACGAGTATCATCCGCCGGTTGGCTGACGTCCCGATCGGCCTGCGGGGAGAGCGTTCGATGAGGAAGGGGTACGCGTGGCTGGGCGCCGCGGTCGCGGCGGTGGGCCTGTACGTCGGCTATGCCCGGCTCGCCGAGAGGCCGGCGCTCCATGGCGAGTCCGAGGAACGCGACGAGGGCCGTTCGCCGAGCGAAGGCGACTACTGGGCGATCCGCGTCGGTTATGGCGGCGATGCGCAGCACCTGCGCTTCGAACCCGCGTGGCTGCTCGCATCGGCGCGCCAGGACAAGGCGATTGCGGCGGGCGTCCCGGCCGGCAAGAAGACCTATCGCCCGTCCGCGGACAAGGCCGTCGCACTCGACCCCAACGCGTTCACCCTGCTCGGTCCGCAGCCGCTCACGGGCGAGGGATTCGGCGCCGATCGCGCGGCCGGCCGCACCAACGTGATCGTGAGCGACCCGGACAACCCCGCGGTCGCGTGGCTCGGCTCCGACGGCGGCGGCGTCTGGAAGACGACGAATTGCTGCACCGCGGACACGACCTGGACCGTCAAGACCGATTTCCCCGAAGTCGCGAGCATGGCGATCGGGGACATCACGATGGACCCGTCCAACCATGACGTGCTCTACGCGGGCACGGGCGACCTGCGCTACGGATCGATGTCGTTCGGCGCCGCCGGCCTGCTCAAGAGCACGGACCGCGGCGAAACCTGGCAGTTGCTCGGTGCCGACGTGTTCAACCCGATGTACGGCCCTTCCGCGGGCAGCTTCCCGCAGTATCAGGCGATCGGCAAGGTCGTCGTCGACCCGAACGATTCTGACAACGTCGTCGTCGGCACCAAGACCGGCCTCTACTTCTCCAACAATGCGGGCGTCGACTGGACCGGCCCGTGCTACACGAATGCGTTCACGAGCGGTGCGGGCGAGCAGCGCCAGGACATGACCGGCCTGCTCGCCGTGAACCGCGGCGGTACGACGTACCTGTACGCGGCGGTCGGCACGCGCGGGATTCCGACGCCGGTGCAGCCGAACCTCGGCAAGAACGGCGCGAACGGCGTCTATCGCGCGACGATGCCCGCATCCGGCTGCCCCGCGGTCGGCGACTGGACGCTGCTCGCGAGCGGCTTCCCGGCCGGCACCGGCAACGGCACGGCGAACACGAGCCGCGGCCGCCTCGAGATCGCGGTCGCGCCGAGCGATCCGCTCACGCTCTACGCGATGTTCTCGAACGTGACCGGCAGCGGCATCCTCGGCGTCTGGAAGACGACCAATGGCGGCGACGCCTGGACCCAGGTCGGAACGCCTAGCGGCGCGGGTACGCAGATGTGGTACGACGCCGGCCTCAAGGTGTCGCCGACCGACCCGAACGTCCTGTTCGTCAATTCGGTCGACCTGTTCCGCTCGAGCAACGGCGGCAGCTCGTACGTGAACCTGACCCAGGCCTACGGCGGCGGCCCGGTGCATCCGGACAACCACGCGACCGCGATCGTCGGCAATGACGCCAACCACGTGCTCAACGGCAACGACGGCGGCGTGTACTACGTCGACAACGCCCTGACCGCGACCAGTGCGTTCAACGCGAACTGGACCGATCTCAACAAGCAGCTGCCGACGATCGAGATCTACCACGGCGACATCACCGCCGGCTTCGCGACCTCGTCCAACGCAGGCGCGACCGCGGGTTTCCAGGACAACGGCAGCGCATCGGTCGTGTTCGCCGGCGCACCCGGCGCGGCGGCGTGGGAATCGACCAACGGCGGCGACGGCATCGTCTCGCGCATCGAACCCGTGCTCGGCCAGTACTGGTACACGTCGATCTACTACGCCGACCTCTACGTCAGCACGACCGGCCCGTTCGGCAACCAGCAATCGGCCTCCGGCAACTGGGGCAGCGACCGCGCCAGTTTCTTCACGCCGTTCGACCTGTACCGCTACGGCGAACTCGACGCACCGGGCAGCGCCTGCACGAGCGCAGCGGGCTGCAAGCACATCATCCTCGGCACGCAGCGGGTCTGGGAGTCGCTGAGCGGAGGGCTGCCGACGAGTTCGTGGAGCGCGAAGACCGGCGACCTGACCAAGAACAACCTCATCGTCGGATCGGACAACCGCTCCTACATCAACCAGATCCACTACTCGGTGAGCGATCCGACCGTCGCGATCGCGGGCACCAACGACGGCAACGTGCAGTACGTGTTCGGGCTCGGCGCCGCGGGTGCGGCGACCGCGGTCAACGTCACGGGCGGCAACACGGTGCTGCCGAACCGGCCGATCCTCGACGTCGCGACCGACCCGCACAACCCGCTGGTCGGCTACGCCGCGGTCGGCGGCTTCGCCGCGAACACCGCCGCGACGCCGGGCCACGTGTTCCGCGTCACCTGCACCGCGCAGTGCGCGAGCTTCACCTGGGTCGACAAGAGCGGCAACCTGCCGGACATCCCGGCCAACGCGGTCATCGCCAATCCGCACAACGCGAACCAGGTGTTCGTCGGCATGGACTGGGGCCTCTACTACACCGACGACATCAGCGCCGCGTCGCCCGTGTGGCAGCGCTTCGAGGGCCTGCCGCACGTGATGGTGTGGAGCCTCAACATCGACCGCGGTTTCACCACGCTCGCTGCATTCACGCGCTCGCGTGGCGCCTGGGCGTGGCCGCTGCCGACGACGGGTGGCGGCGCCGACCTCGCGGTCACGATCACGCCGCCGCCGGTCGTGCAGCCGGGCCTGCAGCAGCGCTACACGGTCACCGTGACCAACAATGGTCCCGACGACGCCGCGAACGTGCAGCTCGACAGCCCGATGCCGGCCGGCATCGCGTTCCACCACAACAGCGGCGACTGCACGACCGGCTATCCGTGCGCGTTCCCGAGCGTGCCCGCGGGCCAGACGCGCACGGTGACGACCGACGTCTGCGTGCCGCGCAGCTACGTGGCGCCGGATCCGGTGTCGTTCACCGCGACCGCGAACTCCGCGACGGCCGATCCCGCTTCGACGAACAACAGTGCGAACATCACGGCTCCGCTCGTGTCGTCGCCGTTCGCCGACGGGTTCGACTGCGGCTGAGGCTCCGTCGACGTGCCGGCATCGACCGATGCCGGCACGTGCTGCGCGGCGGCGAGCGGCCGCCGCGCTCCGGCGCTAGACTCCGTCCGCGGCCGCGATGCCGCGCTCGAGCGGAGGCGTACATGCTCCAGGTCAAGCATCTCCTCGCGGACAAGGGCGATCGCATCTACACGGTCGGCCCCGACGAGCCCGTGCTCGCCGCGATCCGCACGATGGCCGATCGCTACGTAGGCGCGCTGCTCGTCATGCGCGGCGACGAACTCGTCGGCATCGTTTCCGAGCGCGATTATGCGCGCAAGGTGATCCTCAAGGGCCGCTCTTCGAGCGACACCCCCGTGCGCGACATCATGACGTCGCCGGTGATCACGGTGAATCCGAGCGACACTGTGGACACCTGCATGCGCCTGTGCACCGACAGCCGCGTGCGCCACCTGCCCGTCGTCGAAGGCACGAGGGTCGTCGGCGTCGTCTCGATCGGTGACCTCGTCAAGGCCGTGATCAGCGAACAGGGCGAGCAGATCGAGCAGTTGCAGCGCTACATCGCCGGATGACCGGCGCGCCGGCCTCGCACACGGGCCCGCCGCTGCGGCGTCGCTCGACGCGACGATCGCACTCGGGTGTTCACGCCGCGCCGGGCTGGTTCTCGGGTTTGGCCGCCTCGAATTCGGGCATCGCGAGGCAACGGTCGTTGATCGCGGCGAGCGTCGGGTAAGGGGAAAGGTCGACGCCGAAGCGTTTCGCGTTGTAGACCTGCGGCACGAGGCAGGCGTCGGCGAGGCCCGGCGTGTCGCCGTGGCAGAACTCGCCGGTCGCGACGTCGCAGACGAGGATCGCCTCGAAGGCGCGGAAGCCGAGTTCGATCCAGTGCTTCGTCCAGCGTTCGCGCGCGGCCGCGTCGACGCCGAGGTCGCGCTCGAGGTACTGCATCACGCGCAGGTTGTTGAGCGGGTGCACGTCGCAGGCGATGAGCTGCGCGAGGCCGCGCACGTGCGCGCGGTCGCGCGGCAGGGCCGGCAGCAACGGATACTCCTGGTTCACGTCGTCGAGGTATTCGATGATCGCCATCGACTGGCGGATCACGCGCTGGCCGTCGACGAGCACGGGCACCGATTCCTGCGGATTGAGTTCGCGGTAGGCGGGTGCGTGCTGCTCGCCGCCGTCGTTGAGGAGGTGCACCGGCTTCGTCGTATACGCAAGCCGCTTGAGGTTCAGTGCGATGCGCACGCGGTAGCACGCACTCGAACGCCAGTAGTCGTACAGCGTGAGATCCGTGTGAGTCGTCATGCCAGCGCTCCCCCGCACCGCCGCCCTGCCGCGCCTCAGCCGCGCGGCGCCTGCCGCGTGACCACCTGCTCGATCGCGCCGAACACGCTCCTGCCGGCCGCATCGGTGATTTCGATGCGTACCGTATCACCGAATTTGAGGAACGGCGTGCTCGGCTTGCCGTCGCGCAGGGTTTCGACCGTGCGCTGCTCGGCCAGGCATGAAGCGCCCTTGCCGGTATCCTCGTTGGCGATCGTGCCGGAACCGACGATCGTACCCGCGGCCAGTGGGCGCGTCTTCGCCGCATGCGCGATGAGGTCGGCGAAGCTGAACTGCATGTCGACGCCGGCCTCGGCCTCGCCGAACCACGCGCCGTTGATCCACGTGCGCATCGGCAGGTGCAACTTGTCGGCACGCCATGCGTCGCCGAGCTCGTCCGGAGTGACGAATACGGGCGACAGCGCCGAACGCGGCTTGGACTGAAGGAACCCGAAGCCCTTCGCGAGTTCGCCCGGGATCAGCCCGCGCAGCGAAACGTCGTTGACGAGCCCGACGAGCTGGATGTGCGCGGACGCCGACGCCGGCGACACGCCCATCGGCACGTCGTCGGTGACGACGACGACTTCGGCTTCGAGATCGATGCCCCATTCCTCGCTCGCGGCGAGGATCGGATCGCGCGGACCGTAGAACCCTGCGCTCGTCGCCTGGTACATGAGCGGGTCGACGTAGAAGCTCTCGGGCACTTCGGCGCCGCGCGCGCGGCGCACGCGCTCGACGTGCGGCAGGTAGGCCGAGCCATCGACGAATTCGTACGCGCGCGGCAATGGCGCAGCGAGCGCGGCCATGTCGAGCGCGAACGCGCCGGCCGCCGTGCCCGCTTCGAGTTCCGCGGCGAGCGCGTTCAGGCGCGGCGCCGCGTTCGGCCAGTCGTCGAGCGCGGCCTGCAGCGTCGGCGCGACCGTGCCCGCGCGCACCGCACGCGAAAGATCGCGGCTGACGACGACGAGCGTGCCGTCGCGGCCGCCTTCCTTGAGGGATCCGAGTTTCATGGGTCGTTCCGTTGTGTCGTGGCGGGGGCTCGGGGATCGGACGCCGCATCCGCGCGCGCGTCCGCGTAAGTATTCCACGCCCAGCCGACCAGCTGGGCTCCGGTGTGGACGAGGAACGCCGCCGCCGCGGGCGCGAGCAGCAGCACGAGGCCGAAGCGCACGCGCAGGCACGCGCCGCCGATCACGCGCGTGCGCCGCCATACGCGCGCGTCAGCGGGCGGCCAGCGGCCCGCTCGCAGCGCGCGCAATGCGACGAGCATCGCCCCGATGCAGGTCGCCGCCGCGAACGCGACCGCGGAACCGACGCCGACGCCGATCAGTACGGCCGCGCGTCGCAGCGCCTCGGCATGGTCCGTCTGCGCGAGCGCATCGATCGCCGCGCGCTCCGACCGCAGCCATGCATCCCACCCCCACAGGAGCAGCAGCGAAAGCGCGAGCCACGGCGCGAGCCGCAACAACCGTCGCCGGCGTTCGGCCGCGTGGATCGGTTCGACGTAGCCGAGGCGCGAGCAGGATGGCGCCAGATCGCGCGTCCAGATCGATCCCTGCTTCACGGCCTCCGCGCGCGCGCGACCCGTCGCTGCCGTCACGGCGTGAAATGCTTCCGCAGGCCGCTCCAGCACGCTTGGTAGTCGCGCTGCCGGTGCGCGGCGGCGAGCGCCTGCGCGGTCGGCCGGATCACCGCGCGCGTCTCGAACATGAAGGCCATCGTGTCCGTGATGTAGTCGGGCTTCGAGGTATCCGCCGCGCTCGCCTTCTCGAATGTCGCCGCGTCCGGCCCGTGACCGGTGAAGCTGTTGTGCAGCGAACATCCGCCGGGCGCGAAGCCTTCGGCCTTCGCGTCGTAAGCGCCGTGGACGAGGCCCATGAACTCGCTGGCGACGTTGCGGTGGAACCACGGTGGCCGGAACGTGTCCTGCGCGGCGAGGATGCGCGGCGGAAAGATCACGAAGTCCATGTTGCTGACGCCCTCGTGCTCGCCCGGCGAATGCAGCACGAGGAAGATCGAGGGATCGGGATGGTCGTAGCTGATCGAGCCGATCGTGTTGTGGCGGCGCAAGTCGTACTTGTACGGAACGTAGTTGCCGTGCCATCCGACGACGTCGCAGGGCGAATGGCCGATGGGCGCGCGCCACAGATGGCCCTGGAACTTCGCGACGAGTTCGAACCCGCCTTCGACGTCCTCGTACGCGGCCTGCGGCGCGAGGAAGTCGCGCGGATTGGCGAGGCCGTTGCTGCCGATCGGGCCGAGGTCGGGAAGCTTCAGCAGCGCGCCGAAGTTCTCGCAGACGTAGCCGCGCGCGACGCCGTCGGGCAATGCGACGCGGAAGCGCACGCCGCGCGGGATCACGAGGATCTCGTTCGGCACGACGTCGAGCACGCCGAGTTCGGTTTCGACGTGCAGGCCGCCCTGCTGCGGCACGATCAGCAGTTCGCCGTCGGCGTCGTAGAACCAGCGCCCCTGCATGTCGCGATTGGCCGCGTACAGGTGGATGCCGACGCCGCCCTGTGCGGCCGGCGATCCGTTGCCGGCCATCGTGTAGAGGCCTTCGACGAAATCGATCGGCTGCTGCGGCAGCGGCAACGGGCTCCAGCGCAACTGGTCCGGCGTGACCGGCCCGGCGCCGAAGTCGTTGTGGAAGGCCGGCTGCTCGAACGGCACGAACGTATCGTGCATCGCCGCCGGGCGGATGCGGTACAGCCAGCTGCGCCGATTCGCGTGCCGCGGAGCGGTGAATGCGGTCCCGGACAGCTGTTCGGCATACAGGCCATGCGCGACGCGCTGCGGCGAGTTGCGCCCGAGCGGCAGGGTGCCGGCGAGCGCCTCGGTCGCGAACTCGTTGCCGAAACCGGATTGGTAGCCGTTGCTCTCGATCACGTTGACATCCTGTGCTTCAGGGCCGCTTTTCCGTTCGACGAGGGCTCGGCGTTTACAGCACGCCGCGCTTCATCTGGTCGCGTTCGATCGACTCGAACAGCGCCTGGAAGTTGCCCTCGCCGAAGCCCTCGTTGCCCTTGCGCTGGATGATCTCGAAGAAGATCGGGCCGATCGCGTTCCGCGTGAAGATCTGCAGCAGCTTGCGCTGCTTCGTCTCGGGATCGGCGTCGATGAGGATCTTGTTCTTCGCCAGGCGCGGCACGTCCTCGCCATGGTTCGGGATGCGCACGTCGATGACGTCGAAGTACGTGTCCGGCGTGTCGAGGAACTCCACGCCGGCTTCGCGCATCCGCTCGACCGTCGAGTAGATGTCGTCGGTGAAGCAGGCGATGTGCTGGATGCCTTCGCCGTGGTACGCGTCCAGGTACTCGTTGATCTGCGACTTCGGATCGCTCGACTCGTTGAGCGGGATGCGCACGATGCCGTCCGGCGCGGTCATCGCCTTCGACACCAGGCCGGTCTTCGCGCCCTTGATGTCGAAGTAGCGGATCTCGCGGAAGTTGAACAGTCGCTCGTAGTAGTCCGACCACTTCTGCATGTTGCCGAAGTAGAGGTTGTGCGTGAGATGGTCGATGAAGGTGAGGCCGAAACCGGCGGGATCGCGCTCGGCGCCCTCGATCGCGACGAAGTCCTTCGCGTACACGTCGCCCACGCGCGGCACGAGGTAGAGCATGCAGTCGCCGATGCCCTTGACCACGGGCGCGTCGACCGCGCGCGTCGCCGCCTTGTGCGCGACGCGCTCGCCGCAATTGGCGATCACCGCCTGCTCGACCTCGGCGACCGGCTTGCTGAAGCGGATCGCGAAACCGCACGCGCACGGCCCGTGCTGCGCGGCGAAGTCGGCGGCGAACGAGTCCGGATCCTCGTTGACGAGGAAATTGACGCCGTTCTGCCGATACACGGTGATCGCGCGCGAGCGGTGCTTCAGCACCGCGGTGAAACCCATGCGCTTGAACAACGCGTGCAGCTCGCCGGCGCGGCCGGCCGGCGCGGCGAATTCGACGAACTCGAAGCCGTCGATGCCCATCGGGTTGTCGAACGTCGTGACCTGCATGCCGAGGTTGGGTTGGGCGTTCATGACGGCCTCCGGTACCAGAAGCATGCTACGATAGTTTCATCTGAAACTTAATTCAAGCGGCACCGCCACATGGCCGATCATGCCCCGCTCGAACTCGAGCGATTCCTGCCGTACCGGCTGTCGATCCTGTCGAACCGGGTCAGCCAGGCGATCGCGCGCGAGTACCAGGACCGCTTCGACCTCTCGATGACGGAGTGGCGCGTGATGGCCGTGCTCGCCCGCTACGACGGCCACGGGCTGTCGGCGAGCGAGGTCGCCGCGCGCACGGAGATGGACAAGGTCGCGGTCAGTCGCGCGCTGACCCGGCTGGT
>NZ_DATDMY010000051.1:0-2608 GCF_036518555.1 Dokdonella sp.
GGCGATGCGCCCGGCGTCGCCGGTATCGCGCCAGAGCCAGAGGATCGCGAGCAGCGAGACGAGCGGCAGCGACACGACGAGTGCGCCGAAGGACGGACTGCGCCGCGCGATTTCCGACACCGCCATGACGATGACGCCGGAAATGAGCGCCTTGATTAGCAGATAGGTCATGTTCCGACTATACCGCGCGATGCCGCGGTTCCAAAAGCGAAAGACTGAAACACGAAGGACACGAAGGACACGAAGGTAAAGCGTAGACATTCCAAAGATCGAAAAACGGAGCACACGGAGGAAGAACAGGCCAGGAATTTCTCCGTGCGGCCAGTAACGTAGGCCGGATCAAGCCGCGCAAGCGGCCGATCCGGCGCGCTGCGTGCGCCCAATCCGCACTACTGCGCTGCGTTGTGGCCAATGAGCAAAATGGATCCCTGCTTTCGCGGATATGACGGTGTCTTCGCGGCGCATGGAAAGAGAGAGCCGTGAAACACGGAGCGCACGGAGAAGTGACGGCGAGAAGGCCCATCCACTCAACGGCTCTTCCTCCGTGTGCTCCGTGTTTCAACCTCTTGATCCCTATATCCGCTCTTCCTTCGTGTCCTCTGTGTCCTTCGTGTTTCAATCGTTTGCTCTTCCTGGCGAAGCTCACAACGCCATGCCGCAGGCATGCCCGGACGCCCAGGCCCACTGGAAGTTGTAGCCGCCGAGCCAGCCGGTCACGTCGACGACTTCGCCGATGAAGTAGAGGCCGGGCACGCGCCTGGACTGCATCGTCGATGAGGACAGTTCGTCGGTATCGACGCCGCCGAGCGTGACTTCCGCGGTGCGATAGCCTTCGGTGCCGCTCGCGACGAGCGGCCACGCGGCGAGCACGGCCGCGATCTCGCGCAACGGCGCGTCGGCGAGCTCGCGCATCGGGCGGTCCGGCAGCCAGTGCTCGCACAGGCGGTGCGCGAAGCGCTTCGGCAAGCGCTCGGCGAGCACGCTGCGCAGTTCGCTCGCGCCGCGCTCGGCGCGCTGCGCACGCAGCCACGCGAACGCGTCCTCGCCGGGGAGGAGGTCGAGCCGAAGGTCGTCGCCGGGGTTCCAGTACGAGGAGATCTGCAGGATCGCCGGACCGCTCACGCCACGGTGGGTGAACAGCATGAAGTTGCGAAAATGCGCTCGACCGCAGCGCGCTTCGACCGGCACGGCGACACCGGCGAGGTCGGCGAGGCGCTCCTGGTGCTTGCCCGACAGGGTGAGCGGCACGAGGCCCGCGCGCGTCGGCAGCACGCGGTGGCCGAAGCGGCGCGCGAGCTCGTAGCCGAAGCCGGTCGCGCCCATGCTCGGGATCGACAGGCCACCGCTCGCGACGACGAGCGCGGGTGCGCTGAACACGCCGCGCCCGGTATCGACATGGAAGCCGCCGTCGCCGTGGCGCACGGTCTCGATCGAACACGAAGTCTCGATGCGCACGCCGCCGGCCGCGCATTCGTCGAGCAGCAGGCGCACGATCTGCTTGGACGAGTCGTCGCAGAACAGCTGGCCGAGTTCCTTCTCGTGGTATGCGATGCGATGGCGCTCGACGAGTGCGATGAAATCCGCGGGCGTGTAGCGCGCGAGCGCGGACTTGCAGTAGTGCGGGTTCGCCGACAGGTAGTTCGCCGGCGTCGTGCCCGTGTTGGTGAAGTTGCAGCGCCCGCCGCCGGACATGAGGATCTTCTTGCCGACGCGATTGGCGTGCTCGATCACGAGCACGCGCTTGCCGCGCTGGCCCGCGGTGAGCGCGCACATGAGGCCCGCCGCGCCGCCGCCGACGACGATCGCGTCGAACGGATTCTCCGCGTGGCCAGGGCTCATCGCGCGATCGCGCGGCCGCCGACGTGGATCGCGCGCGCGAGCGAGCCGCCGATCCAGTAGCACAGGTCCGCGGGCCGCTCCGCGTCCCAGACGACGAAGTCCGCGCGCAGGCCGCGCGCGAGCCGGCCGCGGTCGGCAAGGCCGAGCGCGCGCGCGGCATGGACGGTCGCGCCGCGCAGCGCTTCCTCGGGCGTGAGGCGGAACAAGGTGCAGGCCATGCCCATCGCGAGGCGCAGCGACAGCAGCGGCGACGTGCCCGGGTTGAGGTCGGTCGCGACGGCGATCGGCACGCCCGCGGCGCGGAGCGCATCGATCGGCGGCCGCTTCGTCTCGCGCAGCGCGTAGTACGCGCCCGGCAGCAGCACCGCGACGCTGCCCGCCGCGGCCATCGCGCGCACGCCGTCGTCGCCCGTCCACTCGAGATGGTCGGCCGACAGCGCGCCGAATTCCGCGGCGAGCGCGGCGCCGCCGAGGTCCGACAACTGGTCGGCGTGCAGCTTCACGCGCAGGCCGAGCGCGCGCGCGGCCTCGAACACGCGGCGCGTCTGTGCGGGCGTGAACGCGATCTTCTCGCAGAACGCGTCGACCGCATCGGCGAGGCCTTCGCGTGCGGCCGCGGGCAGGATCGCGTCGCAGACGAGCGCGATGTAGTCGTCGGGGCGTCCCGCGTATTCGGGCGGCAGCGCGTGCGCGGACAGCAGGGTCGTGCGCACGCCGATGCCGAGCGCGTCGCCGATCCGGCGCGCGACGCGCAGCATGCGAAGCTCGC
>NZ_DATDMY010000052.1:0-10310 GCF_036518555.1 Dokdonella sp.
ACCATCGTGTAGGCGAGCTGGTTGCCGGTGGTCGCCGCGAGGCCGGTGACCGGCACGCCGTTCTGCAGCACGTTGCCGCCGCCGGCCGTGACCGTGACCGAACTCGTCTTGGTGTTGGTCGCGCCGCCGTTGTCGGTGACCGTGAGCGACACGCTGTAGGTGCCGGCCGCCGCATACGTGTGACTCGGGTTGGTCGCACTCGAGGTGCCGCCGTCGCCGAACGTCCATGCGCGCGAGACGATCGTGCCGTCGCTGTCGCTCGAGCTGTCGGTGAAGTTCGCGATGAGGCCGTTCGTGGTCGAGCCGAAGTTCGCGACCGGGGGATTGTTCGTCGCCGGCGTACCGGTGAAGTTCTTGCCGCCGACGTTCGCGCCGCTGATCGTGACGCTGCTGCTCGATGGCGAGAACGTGTAGCCGGCGAGGCTCGGCGTCAGCGTATAGCTCCCGTTCGCGAGGCCGCCGAGCGTGTAGGCGCCGCTCGCATTCGTCGTCGTGCTCGCCGTGCCGGTGCCGATGGTGACCCCTGCAATGCCGACGCCCGCTCCGGTCGTGACCGTACCCGATACCGACCACGTGCTCGGCGCGGCGCCGCAATCGTTGAACCTGAAGTCCTGGATGCGCGTGTTCCAGCTCCCGGACGGACGGTACATGCCGACCATCCAGAACGTGCAGTCGTCGCTCGGGTCGACCGCCATCTGGTAGTAGTCGCCCCAGCGACCGGACGTTTCGGCCGCGCTGCCTGCCGCGACGGTGTTCTCGCCGAGCGTCATCACGCCGGCCGCGTCGGATGCCTTGCGGCCGGTGTAGCCGAGTGTCGCGTAGATCGTCGGCGAGCTCGTCTTGGTGACGTTGTAGCCGAGGCCGATGTTGCCCTTGTTGTCGGTCGCGATCGAGCCTTCGAGGTGGTTGGTGCTCGTGTCGCCCGGTCCGAACGTGCCTTCCTGCTGCAGGGTCCAGCTGCCGCCGCCGGTGCGACGAAGTTCGAACCAGCGGATGCCCGCATTGACGGTCGTGCCGCTGCGCGCGGAGTTCATGTTCGTCGCGAACTGGCCGACGATCGATTCGTAGCTGCCGAGGTTGCGGTACACGAGCGAATTGAGGATCACCTCGCGGATCGGGTCGAGCAGCGACGTCGATCCCGGCTGCGGCACCGTCGCGAAGGTCGAGTAGTCGCGGAACCAGCTGTTGAACTCGGTGATCGGGATGCGCGGCAGCGTCGTGATCGCGCTGTTCGACGGCGTGTTCCAGTCGATGTTCATCGAGTAGAGGTCGATGAAGTCGCGCGTGGTGTCCGCCGACGTGCCCGCGTGCGCCTCGTCGTCGTCGTGGCGCGCGAGGATCTGCTGCGTGCCGGCGGGCGGCGCGTGCGCGCCGTCGCCCATGAACGTCGCCGGCGTCAGCGCCTGGAAGCCGTAACCGGCGAGCTTGGGCACGCTCGCGAAGCGCTGCTGCGCGCGCGCGGTGGCGCCGTTGAGCATGTTCGCGCGGTCGTAGGCGTAGGCGGTCACGTTCGACGCGCCTTCGTTGTCGGTGCAGACGTAGGCGTTGGTCCAGACGCCGCAATGCGGATAGTCGTTCTGCGTCGGCGTGGAAAAGCCGTAGAACCACCAGCCACCGGAGACCGGGTTCTCGGTCTTGGACACGTAGATGCACATCTTGGGCGCGGACGATGTGCCGCCCATTTCGAGCAGGAACCAGCGACCGGCGAGGCGGTCGAACAGCACGATCGGGTCGCTCACCGACGTGCGGCAGCCGTCGCCCGCCGGTGCGAGCGACGAGAACGTCGTCGGGCCCGCGAGCTTGGTGCCGGTCTTGTCGTAGATGGTGAAATTGGTGCCGCTGCTGCCGTTGATGCCGTAGACGATGTAGTTCGCGCTGACGTCGACGACCGGGTCGCCTGGCGACACGCCGGTCGAGCCGTTGTTGATGCTCACGCGACCCTGCGCGCCCGCTTGCGTCGCCGACAGCGGCGCGTCGTCGTCCCAGAGCTTCTGCAGCTCGGGCAGGCGGTCGGGGGCTGCTTCCATCCAGGCCGGTGCGGCGGGACTGCGCTGGCCGAGCGGGAAGAACTGGCGCTTGTGCGCTTCCTTGATCGGCATGCCGGGCTGCCATTGCGGCACGACCGGCAACTGGCGCAGATCCACGTCGATGCTGATCGGCGTCACGGGTTCGCCGAGTTCGACTTGCGCGCCACCGGCGCGGGAAAGTTCGGCCGTGTGTCCGGCGCCGCACAGCAGCGCCGACAATGCCGTTCCGGCGAGTACGGTCTTCAAGCGTTTCATTCGGGAATCCTCCTGCGGAAGTCCTGTTGTGGCTCTGGTTCCTGCCGACATCCTTCGACCGGCGCCGTCGATGCGGACGGCGGATCAGTCGCTGTCGTTGTCCTCGTACTCCTCGTCCGCGGTCTTGCCGCCCAGCGGCGTGAACGCACTCCGGCGCAGCAGGCGGATCTCGCCGCGCCGGCTCTCCACGGTGATGTGCGCGTCGTCGCCGCCGATGGTCGTGCGCGCGCGCTTGTTCGGTTCCTGGTTCGCGAGATGCTCGACGTCGAGCGAGAATTCGGTGGCGAACACGCCCGACGTCGCGAGTTCGAGGGCGGCGTCGAGGCGCTCGTCGACCGCGAGCACGATGTTGCCGGTGCTGGTCGCGAGGCGTTGGCGAGAACCCTTCGGCGCCGCGGTGAACGAGGCCTCGATCGAGCCGGGCCCGGTCTGGGCCTGCACGCGGCCCTGGGTGCCGCGGATCGCGATGTCGCCGGAGACGCTCTCGAGGTCGATGTCGCCGCGCACGCCGTGGCTTTCGATCAGGCCACGCTCCGTGCGCACGGCGACCGCGTGGCCGAGCGGCACGAACGCGACGACGTCGAGGCGCTGTCCTTCGGCGACGATCGCGCCTCCCGGCAGGCGCGGCGCGAAGCGGTACGGGCCCGATGCTGCGTCCGGCTCGAACGCGATCGGTACCGCACCGGCGGGCTGCTGCAGCACCGCATGGATCTCGAGCGCGTGCGCGAAACCGCCGAAGCGCAGGCGCACGTCGCCATAAGGGTTGTCGATGGCGATCGCCCGGCCATCGGCCAGCAACGCGCTGAAATCGAGTCGCTGCGGCTGGGCGGCGTCGGTCGCTGGAAGCGCGACGGCGGACGGCGACGCCGCCCCTACCGGGCGGCCGGAATCGACATGCGCACACCCGTGCAGCGCGCCGAGCGCTGCAGCGAACACGAGCGTCCTCATCGGCCTCTCCCCAGGCTTGGAAGACTTGCTGGAATGTCCGCGGGCCGCGTCGCGCGCGTGCCGGCCCTCTCCGGCACTACGCCCGTGGACTGATCTTG
Source organism: Dokdonella sp. (assembly GCF_036518555.1). Lineage (GTDB taxonomy): Bacteria > Pseudomonadota > Gammaproteobacteria > Xanthomonadales > Rhodanobacteraceae > Dokdonella_A. The sequence continues at coordinate 3,329 of NZ_DATDMY010000052.1, forward strand.
CGTCGGTCTAACGGATCAAGCATGCACGGGTCAATGGCGGAATACAATCGAGGCGCGGTGGCGCGCACGCGAATCGTGAGCGGCGTCACGCCCGGTTCGCCGCAGTCGCGCGGCGCGCTCCCCCCGTCCGGACCGGGGAGGCGTCGCCCGCGCGTGCTACCATCGATAGTCGGGCCATTTGGCCGTCCAAACGAAGGCGACATGCAGATCGAGACGAAGTTGCCGAAGGTCGGCACGACGATCTTCACGGTGATGAGCCAGCTCGCGGCCGAGCACAAGGCCGTGAACCTCGGCCAGGGCTTTCCCGATTTCGACGGTCCACCCGCGCTGCACGAAGCGCTCGCTCGCGCGATGGCGCAGGGACGCAACCAGTACGCGCCGATGACCGGCGTGCCCGCGTTGCGCGAGGCGATCGCGCGCAAGACCGAACGGCTCTACGGGCGCAAGGTCAACCCGGATACCGAAGTCACCGTGACGTCGGGCGCGACCGAGGCGCTGTTCGCCGCGATCGCCGCGGTCGTGCGCACGGGTGACGAAGTCATCGTGCTCGATCCGTGCTACGACAGCTACGAGCCCGCGATCGAGCTCAACGGCGGCCGCGCGGTGCACGTCGCGCTCGATCCGCAGGATTTCTCGCCGGATTGGCAGCGCATCGCGGCCGCGATCACGCCGAGGACGCGCATGATCGTCGTGAACTCCCCGCACAATCCGTGCGGATCGGTGTTCGGCCCGGCCGACCTCGACGCGCTCGCCGCGCTCGCGCGCAAGCACGACCTGTTCGTGCTGTCCGACGAAGTGTACGAGCACATCGTGTTCGACGGCGCGTCGCATCAGAGCGCGCTGCGCCACGAGGAACTCGCCGAGCGCAGCTTCGTCGTCAGCTCGTTCGGCAAGACCTACCACTGCACCGGCTGGAAGGTCGGCTACTGCATCGCGCCGCGCGCGCTGTCGGCCGAGTTCCGCAAGGTGCACCAGTACCTCACGTTCTGCACGTTCACGCCGGCGCAGTGGGCGCTCGCGGAAACGATCGAGGCCGATCCACGGCACTACCTCGACCTGCCGGCGTTCTACCAGGCCAAGCGCGACCGTTTCCGCGCGTTGCTCGAGGGCTCGAAGTTCCGCCTGCTGCCCGTCGGCGGCGCGTACTTCCAGGTCGCCGACTACTCCGCACTGAGCGGTGCGGATGATCTCGCGTTCTGCGAGTGGCTGGTGAAGGAAGGCGGCGTCGCCGCGATCCCGATCTCGGCGTTCTACGACAACCCGCCCGCGCAGCAACGGCTCGTGCGGTTCTGTTTCGCCAAGAGCGACGCGACGCTCGAGCAGGCGGCGGCGCGCCTGAGGGCGCTCTGACGTGGACGCGCGCAGGCAGCCGTTGCGGGTGTCGCTCGTGCAGGGCGAGACGCGCTGGCACGACGCGGCGGCGAACCGCGACTACTACGGGGCACTCGTGCGCCCGCTGCGTGGCCGGACCGACCTCGTCGTGTTGCCGGAAACGTTCTTGTCCGGCTTCACGAACGAGGCGCTCGGCAATGCCGAATCGATGGACGGCGAAGGCCTGCGATGGCTGCGCGCCCTCGCGGCGGACATCGGCGCGGTCGTGACCGGCAGCCTGGTCGTGCGCGAAGGCGAGCGCTGCACGAACCGACTCGTCTGGATGCGTCCCGACGGCAGCCAGGCGCTGTACGACAAGCGTCACTTGTTCCGCATGGCGGGCGAGCACGAACGCTACGCCGGTGGCAGCGAGCGCATCGTCGTGGAACTCGAAGGCTGGAGGATCTGCCCGCTGGTCTGCTACGACCTGCGGTTCCCGGTATGGTCGCGCAACCGATACGACCGCGTCGCGCAGCGGTTCGACTACGACCTGCTCGTGTACGTCGCGAACTGGCCGGGCGTGCGTCGCCACCCGTGGCGCACGTTGCTGCTCGCGCGCGCGATCGAGAACTGGTGCTACTGCGTCGGCGTCAACCGCGTCGGCGTCGACGGCAACCAGTTGCACTACGCGGGCGACAGCGTCGTCGCCGATTTCCTCGGCCAGCCGCTGATCGAACTCGGTGCGCAGGAGCAAGTCGTCACAGTGACGCTCGATCCGGACGCGCTGGCGGCGCATCGCGAACGTTTCCCGGCCTGGATGGATGCCGACGAATTCACGATCGCGACGTGAAGCGAGTGTGCGGAGGGCTCACGCCGCGATGGCCGCCAGCTCGCGCGTGACGATGTGGCGCTCGGCCTCGGCGCGATGCGCGAAGGTGCCGAGCAGGGCGTGCGATCCGGGAGCGAGCACCTCGTACCGCTGGGCGGCGACGTCGCCCTGCTCGTCGATGGTACGCACGCATTCGATGCGATAGCCGAGCACGTTCACTTCGGTACGACGCTGGTCGCGCATGGACTGTCTCCGTTGTCGTTGGCGTTGTGCGCGCAGCTTACGCAGGTGCGGTGTGAGTGCGGTTAACGCGGTGTTGCAGCCCGGTTAACCCGCGACGTGCGTCGCAGGTACCAGCGGATCGGCCATCCCGCCGCGACGAGCACGGTGCCCCAGAGCAATGCATCCGCGCCGGTACCGGCCAGCGCGGCGATGCTGAATACGAATGCGAACGCGGCGACCGCGCGCGCGCCGCTCGTCGACGCGCCGCGAACGCCCCATAGCGCGGCGGCACTGCACACGACGTAAGGCAGCAGGCACGCCGCGGTCGACAGCAGGATCGAGAACGTGAACACGCCGACCAGGTCCTGCCGGTAGTCGGCGAGTACGAGCGCGCTCGCGAGCGCACTGCCCGCGACGAGCCCCTGCAACGGCGTGCCGCGCGCGTCGACCCGCGCGAACCAGGCGGGCAGCACGCCGTCGCGGGCGGCGGCGAGCGGCAGCTGCCCCTGCAGCAGCACCCAGCCATTGAGGGCGCCGAAGCAGGCGACCGCGGCGGTTGCGGCGAACAGCATGCCGGCCTTGCCGCCCCACAGCCTCGAAGCCGCATCCGCGAACGGCGCCGACGACGCCCCGAGCGCGTCCGCGGGTACGATCGCAGCGACCACGGTGCACGCGAGGACGGTCACGACGATCGCGATCGCCGATCCGGCCAGGGTCGCGCGCGGAAGGTTCCGGCGTGGATGCGCGACGTCCTGCGCGACGACGGTCGCGCTCTCGACGCCGAGGAACGCCCACAGCGTCAGCGCGGTCGTGGCGAGCGCGACCGACCACAGGCTTTCGCCGCTGCGGTTGAACGGCTGCCAGTGCGCGCGCGGGAGTTCCGGCGCGGCGAACACGACGAGCGCGGCCAGCGGTAGCAGCTTGAGCACGGTCGTGACGAGTTGCACGGCTCCCGCACGGCGCACGCCGAGCGCATTGGCGAGCGTGCATGCCCAGAGCGCACCGAGCGCGGCGAGGGGCGCGCCGGTCGCGCTCGCCGCGGGCGGGAACAACGATCCGAGATAACCCGCGAACGCGACCGCGATCGCCGCGTTCGCACACCAGATCGAAACCCAGTAGCTCCATGCGATCGCGAAGCCCGCGCCGTCGCCGAATGCGGCGCGCGCGAACGCGTACGGTCCGCCGCTGCGAGGCAGGCGACGGCCGAGGTCGGCGAACACGAACGCGAGCGCGAGGCCGCCGAGCGCGCTCGCGCCCCAGCCGAGCAGTGCCGCGGGCCCGTAGGGCGCGAGCGAGGCGGGCAACAGGAACAGCCCCGAGCCGATCATGTTGCCGGCGACGATCGCCACCGCGGTCGCGAGTCCGAGCGCGGCGCGCGGCGGATCGTTCGGTGTCGGCATCACTCACCCCTTCCGGTCAAGGGAGGTCAGGTTCGCGCGGACGCGGGGACCGATCCGTCACGTCGTCCGCATCCGTGCAACGCCGACTCGCGGCCGGTCGTCGTCGGCGGCATGTCCTTGCGCGCCCGCGATCGCGCGAACGGCGGTTCCATGGTAGCCGCCGGGTCCTAACCTGCGGCCGTGCGATACGCGGCGCGCAGCAGTTCATGGAAATGGTGGACGCCGCTTTCGCGCTTCGGGTTCAACCGGCCGGCGACGTACGAACCGGACGCGAGGCCGCGCTGGACCGCCTCGCAGATATCGACGTCTTCCTTCTGCACGGCATCGCTGAAGAGAAGGTCGCGCTCCCAGCGGCCGACCGCGTCGACGTCGGCCGGATAGTAGTAGTCGAACTCGACGCGGCAGCGGTTCCCCGGCAGCGGCAGCACGCGATTGGTCTGCAGCCGATCGGGCAGGATGTTGAGCATCGTGTTGGGCCAGATCCAGTAGTACAGCGCTTCGCCCTGGCCGTACAGCTCGCTCGCGCTCTCGAGCGGGCTCCACTGCAGCGAATGCCACAGCGCGACCTCGGTCACGTAGCTGCGATAGTCGAGCATGCGGTTGAGCTCGGGATGGATGTGCGGAACGTGGTAGCCCTCGAGGTAGTTGTCGACGTACACCTTCCAGTCGCAGGCGATGTCGTAGGCGACGCGGCGCTGGAACGCGTAGCCGTCGAACGCGCCGGGGCCGACGCGTTCGTCGACGCCATCGAACAGCGCAGCGAGTGGCGGCGCCTCGCCGAGCGCGACGAACACGAGGTCGCGCCAGCGCGCGATGCGCGCATGCGGCAGGTGTACGGCGCCGACATCGAAATTGCGTGCCGAATCCATCTCCGGCGCGCTCTGCAGGCGCCCGTCGAGCGTGTAGGTCCAGCCGTGGTAGCGGCATCGCAGGCGCCTGGCGCCGCGACCGTCGCACAGCGCGAGTGGCCCGGCGCGGTGGCGACAGACATTGTGCAGCGCGCGCAGCTCGCCGTCGTCGGCACGCACGACGAGGAGCGGAACGCCCGCGACGTCGGCGACGACGTGATCGCCGACACCGTCCAGTTGCGATGCGTGCGCGACGAGCTGCCAGCTGTGGCCGAACACCGCGCGGCGGTCGAGCGCCTCGGCCGCGGCGCCGACGTAATGGTGCGCCGCGAGCGCCGACGCCTGGGCAAGCGGTTGCGCGGCGAAGTCGGGGTGCGGGTGCGGGGAACCGGTGGCCATCGTGCGGTCCGTTGCCTCGCGGCCAGTATCCGGGCACGGGGGCGGCTCGCGCAACGACCGGCGCGCGCGGGCTGATACGATAGACGCGATATGACCCCGTCGATTCCGTTGACGGCGCGCGAGCGCCGCGATTTCTGGCTGCTCATGCTGTTCGCCCTGGTCGTGCTCGGCATGGGCATCGGCTTGCGCGATCCGTGGCCGGCAGACGAACCGCGCTTCGCGCTCGTCGCCAAGCAGATGGTCGAATCGGGCGACTGGCTGTTCCCGCACCGCGGACGCGAACTCTATTCGGACAAGCCGCCGCTGCTGTTCTGGCTGCAGGCGTCGGCGTACGAACTCGTGCGCAACTGGCGGGTCGCGTTCCTGCTGCCGTCGCTGCTCGCCGGCCTGCTCACGCTCGGCCTCGTCTGGGATCTCGGCCGCCGCCTGTGGAGTCCGCGCGCGGGCCTGTACGCGGCGATCGGCGTGCTGTTCGCGTTCCAGTTCACGTTCCAGGTCAAGCGCGCACAGATCGATCCGCTCGTGATGGGCTGGATCACGCTTGCGAACTGGGGCCTGCTGCTGCATTTCCTGCGCGGCCCGGACTGGCGCGCATACTGGCTCGGCTGTTTCGCGGCCGGGCTCGGCGTGGTCACGAAGGGCGTGGGCGTGCTCGCCCTGCTCATGTTCGTGCCGTACCTGTTCGCGCGCTGGCGCGGCTGGGACGGCGTCGCGCGCACATCCGGCGCGACCTGGCGCTGGCTCGGCGGCGCGTTCGCATTCCTCGCGCCGATCCTCGCCTGGGGCGGCACCGTGCTGCTCGTCGCACGATCGAGTGCGACGCCCGAGTACTCCGCATACGTCGATGACCTGTTCCTTCACCAGACCGCGGGCCGCTATGCCGGCACGTGGTCTCATCCGCAACCGTTCTGGTACTTCCTACCCGTCGTGACCCTGCAATGGTTGCCGCTGTCGCTCGCGTATGTCGGAGCCGTGCCGCGCTGGATGCGGGACCTGCGCGCACGCGACGCGCGCGTGCTGTTGCCACTCGCATGGTCGCTGATGACGTTGCTCTTCTTCAGTATCCCGACCGGCAAGCGCGAGGTGTACCTGATGCCGGCGCTGCCGATGGTCGCGCTCGCGCTCGCGCCGCACCTGGCGGACATCGTCGCCGCGCGCTGGCTGCGCGCGACGGCGCTCGGGCTCGCACTCGTCGCCGGCGTTGCGCTCGTCGTCGCTGGCGGGTGGGCGCTGTCCGGGCATGCGCCGGCCGCGGAAGACTTCCTGCGCCGGCGCGAACTCGAGGACCTCGGTCATGTCGTCTGGGGCATGTTCATCGCGATCGGCGCGGTGTTCCTCGTCGCGTCGGCGTGGTTCCGCGCGCGGCGCGGCGTTCATGCGTTGCTCGCCGGCATCGCCGGGCTCTGGCTCGTCTGGAGCTCATGCGCGTACCCGGTGCTCAACGACTCGAGTTCCTCGGCGGGGATCATGCGGCGCGCGCGCGAGATGGCCGGCACCGGCAGCGAGATCGGCCTCGTCGCGTGGAAGGAGCAGAACCTGCTCATGGCGCAAGGGCCGGTGCGCGACTTCGGCTTCCGCGAACGCTGGGACCGCCAGTTCGTCGAAGCCGCGCGCTGGCTTGGCGAGTCGCCCGCGCAGCGACGGATCTTCATCCTCGACCGCGCGATGGATGCCGCCGGCGCGTGCGTCGATCGCTCGAAGGCACGGCGCGTCGGCCATGCGAACAGGCGCGAATGGTTCCTGCTCGATGCGGATGCGGTCGTGCCCGGTTGCGTGCCCGGGGCGCCGTCAGCGACGGGTGCGGCGGACGCCGACGACGCGGATTCATGATGGGGATTCGCCCGCTCGCGGCGCGTCTGCCGCGCGGCGGCCGGCTGCGATGACGACGATGTACCGTTTCGACGATTTCGAACTCGACCCGGCCAAGCGCGAACTGCGCAAGGGCGGACGACCGCTCGCGCTGCCCGCACGCG
>NZ_DATDMY010000053.1:0-11724 GCF_036518555.1 Dokdonella sp.
GCCGGGAGCGCAGGCGTTCCGTGCCGATCAGCAGGGCGATCGCGACGACGAGGTAGGTCGACGAGGCGATCTGGCCGAGCAGCGGGCGCGACACGTGCACCCAGTCGACCGCGAACGGGCTGAACACGAGGCCGACGTAGACCACGGCTTCGAGGCAGCGGTACAGGTTGAAGAAATACAGTTCGCGCCGGGTGATGTCGCCCGGTGAGGCCGTCGTGTCCAGCAATTGGGTACCCATGCTCACGTAGGCTCCGTTGCGGCAGTATAGCCTGCGGGTTCGGCCGGAGCGTCGGCACGCCCTTTCTTTGCTTTCGCGGCCCCCTTCCCCGAGAATAGGCGACCCGTTTTTCGGTCGGCTTCGCGTCGACGCTCCCCGGATTGCGCTGCCGCGGCGGATTCGCGCCGCGCGCGTGCGTCCCTTCGCACAAGGTGTCTCATGAATTTCCACGAATACCAAGCCAAGGAACTGTTCGCCGAGTACGGCATCCCGGTGCCGCCGGGCAAGGTCGCCTCGACGCCGGAGCAGGCGGTCGAAGCCGCCCGCGCGCTCGGCGGCGAGCAATGGATGGTCAAGGCGCAGATCCATGCGGGCGGCCGCGGCAAGGCCGGCGGCGTGAAGTTCTGCCGTTCGCTCGACGACGTGAAGGCCGCCGCCGCGGGCATGCTCGGGCGGCGCATGGAGACCTACCAGTCGGGCGGCCGCGGGCTGCCGGTGAACCTCGTTCTGGTCACGGATGCGACCGACATCGCCAAGGAACTCTACCTTTCGATCCTCGTCGATCGCGGCAGCAAGACCGTCTCGTTCATCGCTTCCGCCCAGGGCGGCGTCGACATCGAGCAGGTCGCGCGCGACACGCCCGAGGACATCCACACGATCGAGGTCGACTTCGTCGAGGGCCTGCAGCCGTACCAGTGCCGCAAGCTCGCGTTCGACATGGGGCTGAGCGCGAAGCAGGCGAACCAGCTCACGAAGATCATGCTCGGTCTGTACAAGCTGTTCAACGAGAAGGACCTCGCCCTCGTCGAACTCAACCCGCTCGCGATCGTCGCGTCCGGCGACCTCATGGCGCTCGACGGCAAGGTCAATTCGGACGACAACGCCGAGTTCCGCCACCCGAAGCTCGTCGCGATGCGCGACGAATCGCAGGAAGACCCGGCCGAGGCCGCGGCCGTCAAGAACAACCTCAACTACGTCACGATGGACGGCAACATCGGCTGCATGGTCAACGGCGCCGGCCTTGCGATGGCGACGATGGACGTGATCAAGCTCGCCGGCGGCGAACCGGCGAACTTCCTCGACGTCGGCGGCGGCGCGACCAAGGAGCGCGTGACCGAGGCGTTCAAGCTGATCCTGTCGTCGGACAAGGTGCAGGCGATCCTCGTCAACATCTTCGGCGGCATCGTGCGCTGCGACCTCATCGCCGAAGGCATCATCGCCGCGGTCAAGGAAGTCGGCCTGAAGATCCCGGTCGTCGTGCGCCTGCAGGGCACGAACGTCGAGAAGGGCCGCGAGTTGCTCGCCCATTCCGGCCTCGCGATCACGCCGGCCGACGATCTCAACGACGCCGCGCAGAAGGCGGTCGCCGCGGTCAAGGCCGCCTGAGCGAAGGACACGAACACATGAGCGTTTTGGTCAACAAGAACACCAAGGTCATCACCCAGGGCTTCACCGGCCAGCAGGGCACGTTCCACTCGGAACAGGCGCTGGAATACGGCACCAAGCTCGTCGGCGGCGTCACGCCGGGCAAGGGCGGCGGCACGCACATCGGCCTGCCCGTCTACGACACCGTGCTCGACGCGGTCAACGACACCGGCGCCGACGCGTCGATGATCTTCGTGCCGCCGCCGTTCGCGGCCGACGCGATCCTCGAGGCGGCCGATGCGGGCATCAAGGTCATCGTCGCGATCACCGAAGGCATCCCCGTGCTCGACATGCTGCGCGTGAAGAACGTGCTCAAGCAGCGTCCGGACACCGTGCTGATCGGCCCGAACTGCCCCGGCATCATCACGCCGGGCGAGTGCAAGATCGGGATCATGCCCGGCCACATCCACAAGCCGGGCAAGGTCGGCATCGTCTCGCGCTCGGGCACGCTGACGTACGAGGCCGTATTCCAGACGACCCACGTCGGCCTCGGCCAGTCGACCTGCATCGGCATCGGCGGCGATCCGATCAACGGCCTCAGCTTCATCGACTGCCTCAAGCTGTTCCAGGACGATCCGCAGACCGAAGGCATCATCATGGTCGGCGAGATCGGCGGCAGCGCCGAGGAGGAAGCGGCCGAGTTCATCGCCGAGTACGTGAAGAAGCCGGTGGTCGCGTTCATCGCCGGCGCATCGGCACCGGCCGGCAAGCGCATGGGCCATGCCGGCGCGATCATCTCGGGCGGCAAGGGCACGGCGGCGGCGAAGTTCGCCGCGCTCGAGAAGGCCGGCGTCACCACCGTGAAGTCGCCGGCCGATCTCGGCAAGACGCTCGCGTCGAAGATGTAGCGGCCGCCCCGGCCGCGATCGGCCGCCGGCATCCTGCGAAAGGCCGCGGAGCGATCCGCGGCCTTTTTTTTCGTCCGCGTCGCCCGACCCGTGCGGCCGTCGGGCCACACCACGGTCGAACCGCGCGGGCTGCGATGGCCGCGAACCGGCGTCCCGGATGGGGTACGCGCACCGGGCGCGGCGAACCTGAATGGATCGTTTGTCCATTCCCGGGCCGAAACGACGTTAGGATGGCACCCAGCGCCGCCGTGTCCGGGGAGGGATCATGCGCCGTCGCCTCGTCCTGCTGCTCACCATCGCCTGCACCGCCGCCGCGTCCGCGCAGATCCTGCCGAGGGATCCGAACGACGACGGCGTGCCGTCGGTGACCGACGCCTCGGTACCGCTGACCTACGTCGGCGGCGACGGCAGCGTCTCGATCGGCGTCAATCGCGAAGGGCATACCGAAGGCCAACTGCTCGGCGTATTCGCGCGCAACAATGCGCGCGCGCTGGTCGGCCAGGTCTGGTGGGACCAGTCCGGCGCGGGCGGCGCCCAGGCCGACTTCAACTGGCTCTGGGGCGGCGATCCGATCGCGGCGCGCGCGCACCCCGACGAGGCGACCGTGAGCCGCCTCAGTTTCGCGATCGACCAGAACGGCGAGCACGACCGCAAGGCGACGCTCGGCCTGGGCATCGAGCGGCGCGCGTATTCGATCGAGGCCTGGCTAGCGCACGGCATCAGCGGTGCGCGCGGCGTGCGCCACAGCCTGCACGACGACATCGCCCAATTCGACGGCAGCGACGACATCGGCAGCTACACCGAAATCGAGACGACGACGACCGACACGCTGTTCGAAAGCCGGCCTTACGGGACCGAAATCGGCGTGCAGTTCGGCCACGTGTTCGAGCCGTGGGCGCTGCGCGTGCACGGGGGCGCGAGCACGCAGGACGGCGACGGCGCGCGCGCGACGACGCTCTCGCTCGGCCTCGACACGCCGCTCGGCACGCGCGGTTGGGGCCTGTCCGCTCTCGCCGAACACGTCGCGCGGCAGGGCGGCGCGGGCGGCGGCGACGACGATCGCGTGTCCGTGTTCCTGCGCTACGAATTCGGCCGCCACGGCGCCTTCGCGCCGACGGCGAGCCTCGAGGACCCGGCATGGATCGCGCGTTCGCTCGCGCGGCCGTCGAGCGCGCACCCGCGCACGGTCGAGAGCTATCGGCGCACGCGCTCGCAGACGGTGTCGGTCACGCGCGGGCCGCGCCAGTACACCAACCGCTTCCCGCTCGCGCAGGCCGACACGGCGAGCACGACCCCCGGCGCCGCGGTGTCGATCGACGTCGCCGCGAACGACAGCGACGCCGACGGCGACGCGCTCACGGTGGTCGCGGTCACGATGCCCGCTCACGGCAGCGCCGTCGCGTCCGGGGGGCGCATCCTCTACACGCCGACGCCCGGTTTCAGCGGCACCGACACGTTCGCGTACACGATCAGCGATGGCCGTGGCGGCAGCGCCGGCGCCGGCGTGAGCGTGAGCGTCGGCGGCAGGCCGAACGCAGCGCCGATCGCGGTCGACGACGTTGCCGCGACCGGCTTCGGCCAGGCGGTCACCATTGCGGTCCTTGCCAACGACAGCGACGCCGACGGCGACGCGCTCGTGCTCGCGAGCATCGGCACGCCCGCACACGGCAGCGCGAGCATCGTCGGCGAGGGCATCGTCTATCGACCGGTCCCCGGCTTCAGCGGAACGGACACGATCACCTATGTCGTCGACGACGGCCATGGCGGCAGCGCGACCGCGACGGTCACGATCACGGTCGGCGCTCGACCGAATCGCACCCCGGTCGCGCGCGCCGACGCCGCCGCGACGACGTCCGGCCAGCCCGTCGCGATCGACGTGCTCGCCAACGACAGCGACGCCGATGGCGACGTGCTCGCGCTGACCTTCGTCGGGACGCCGTCGCACGGCACCGTCGCGATCGCGGGCACCCAGGTCCAGTACGTCTCCGTCGCCGGCTACGTCGGGCCGGACGCGTTCACGTACACGATCGGCGACGGCCACGGCGGCAGCGCGACCGCGCAGGTCACGATCACGGTCGGCGCCGCACCCAACCGGCCGCCCGTCGCCGTCGACGACAGCGCGGCCACGACGCCGCTCACGCCGGTCGTCGTCGCGGTACTTGCCAACGACAGCGATCCGGACGGCGATCCGCTCACGATCACCGCTACGACGCCGCCGACGTTCGGCTCGGTCGCCGTGTCCGGCAACACCATCACCTACACGCCGAGCGCGGCGGGCGTCGTCGGCATCGACCGCTTCACGTACACGATCTCGGACGGGCGCGGCGGGAGCGCGAGTGCGACCGTGACCGTGGCCGTCGGTGCGGCCGCGAACCAGCCGCCGGTCGCGGTCGACGATTCCGCGACGACCGCGTTCGGCCAGCCGGCCGCGGTGCCAGTGCTCGCGAACGACAGCGATCCCGATGGCGATACGATCGCCATCGCGAGCGTGTCGGCGCCGCTCGACGGCACGGCCGCGATCGCCGGCAACGCGGTCGTCTACACACCCGCCGCCGGATTCAGCGGTGTCGACCGCTTCTCGTACACGATCTCCGACGGCCGCGGTGGTACGGCGACCGCATTCGTGACCGTCGTCGTCGCGCCGGCGCCGAACCAGCCACCGATCGCGGTGAACGACACCGGCGCGTTCAACCAGACCGTGATCGCGGTGCTCGCGAACGACAGCGATCCGGACGGCGATCCGCTCGCGATCATCGCCGTGACGCAGCCGATCGGCGCCAATGGCGGGCCGGCGGGCACCGTCGCGATCACCGGGACCACGGTGACGTGGTCGCCCGCCGGCTATCTCGGCGCCGCGACCTTCACCTATACGATCTCGGACGGCCGCGGCGGTACCGCGACCGCGACCGTCGATGTCGTGACCGGCATACCGTAGCGCCGGCGCAGAGCGCGGTGCGGACGCGGCGCGGCCTTACAATGGGCCTCTTTGCGAACCGCACCGCCGCATGCCCAAGCTCCGCATCGCCCTGGCCCAATTCGACTTCCCGGTCGGCGCCGTCGCGCGCAACGAGGAGCGCATCGGCGCGCTGATCGCCGAAGCGCGCGACCGCCACCGCGCCGACCTCGTGCTGTTCCCCGAACTCGCACTGAGCGGCTACCCGCCCGAAGACCTGTTGCTGCGGCCGAGTTTCCTCGCCGAGTGCGACGCGGCGCTCGCCCGCCTCGCGTCGGCGACGCGCGGCATCGTCGCGGTCGTGGGCTGGCCGCAGGCGGCCGGCGCGGTCGTCTACAACGCGGCCAGCGTGCTGCGCGACGGCGGCGTCGCCGCGACCTATCGCAAACGCGAACTGCCGAACTACGCGGTGTTCGACGAGCGACGCTACTTCGACGTCGACCCGGATCGCGAGGATTGCGTGTTCGAGGTCGGTGGCGTCGACGTCGGCCTGCTGATCTGCGAAGACCTCTGGTTCGCCGAACCGTTCGCGGGCGCCGTCGCCGCCGGGGCCGAGCTCGTGCTCGTGCCGAACGCATCGCCGTTCGAGCGCGACAAGCATGCGCAGCGCGACGCGTTGCTCGCGCAACGCGTGCGGGAATCGTCGCGCGACGGTCGCGGCGTCGCCGTCGCCTACCTCAACACGGTCGGCGGCCAGGATGCGGTCGTGTTCGACGGCGCGTCGGTGCTCGCCGATGGCGACGGCCACGTCCATCCGGCGGCGCGCGCCTTCGAGGACCACTGGCTGGTCGCCGACTTCGATCCGTCGACGCGCCGTTTCACGCCGGTCGCGTGGCCGGCCGAAGACGACGAAGGCCGCGATGCGCTCGCCTGGCGCGCGATCGTGCGCGGCACGCGCGACTACTGCGCGAAGAACGGCTTTTCGAAGGCGTGGATCGGCCTGTCCGGCGGCATCGATTCCGCGCTCGTGCTCGGCGTGGCGGTCGACGCGCTCGGCGCCGACAACGTGACCGGCGTGCGCCTGCCCTCGCGCTACACGTCCGATCTCAGCAACGACCTTGCCGAGGAGCAGGCGCGCGCGCTCGGCGTACGCGTCATGACGGTGCCGATCGAGGCGCCGTTCCGCGGCTTCCTCGACGCACTCTCACCCGCGTTCGCCGGCCATGGGCCCGACGTGACGGAAGAGAACCTGCAGTCGCGTTGCCGTGGCGCGATCCTCATGGCGCTCGCGAACAGGTTCGGCGGGCTGTTGCTCACGACCGGCAACAAGAGCGAGTACGCGGTCGGCTACGCGACGATCTACGGCGACATGTGCGGCGGCTACGCGCCGATCAAGGATCTCTACAAGACCGAGGTGTTCGCGCTCGCGCGCTGGCGCAACGCGGTCGCGGGTGCGCCGGTGATCCCGCCCGCGGTGATCGCCCGGCCGCCGTCGGCGGAGCTGCGCGAGAACCAGACCGACCAGGATTCGCTGCCACCGTACGATGTGCTCGACGCGATCCTGTTCCGCCACGTCGACCAGGAGCAGTCGCGCGACGACATCGTCCGCGCGGGCTTCGACGCCGCGACGGTCGACCTCGTGCTGCGGCTCGTGCGCATCAGCGAATGGAAGCGCCAGCAGGCGGCGCCCGGCCCGAAGGTATCGCGCCGCGCGTTCGGGCGCGAGCGCCGTTATCCGATCACGTCCGGGTGGCGCTGAGTCGGGCGTGCGGGCCGCGCATCGAACCTCGCGGCTCGCGACGCAAGGCCGGGCCGCACGCACCCACGCGGGCCGCGTCCGCCCCGAAGACGCAGCGGAACAGCGGGCAGGGCGGCACGCGCATCGCGCGCGCCGCCGGCGTCATCCGCGGTTCTGCAGCGGAATGAGCTTCCACCAGTTCGAGCGGTAGTGCGGCCAGCCGCCCTTGAGCGCAGGATGGTCGGGGTAATTCAGCTCGAGCACGCGCTTGGCGTCCGCGGCGAGCTTTTCCTGGCCGAGCTTCACGTAGCTCTCGACCATGATCGCGAGCGCGTCGCCCGCCTGGGGGGTCTGCGGATACGTTTCCAGGATCGCCTTGGCGCGGTTCGACGATGCGACGTAGGCGCCGCGCTTGAGGTAGAACAGCGCGATGTTGAGGTCCGCCTGCGCCATCATGTTGCGCAGGTGCACCATGCGCTGGCGCGCGTCCGCGGCGTAGCGGCTCTGCGGATAGCGCGTGACGAGCGCGCCGAAGTCGTCGAACGACTGGCGCAGGTTGGCCTGGTCGCGCTGCGTCATGTCGAGGCCGACATAGCGTTCGAGGAAGCCGCCCGAGCGGTTGAAGTTGACGAGGCCGCGCAGGTAGTACGCGTAGTCGATGTGGCGATGCGTCGGGTAGGTCTTGATGAAGCGGTTGATGGTCGAATACGCGTCGTCGGGCTTGTCCGACTTGTACTGCGCGTAGGCGAGGTTGAGCTGCGACTGCTCGGTGTACGGGCCGAACGGGAAGCGCGCGATGAGGCGCTGGAACGTGCGCACCGCGTAGTCGTTGTTGCCCGACTGCAGCGCCTCGTTGCCCTGCTGGTACAGCTGCTCGACCGACAGCGTGTCCAGCGGGTCGCCCTTCTTGCCGCGATGGAACAGGGAACAGCCGGCGAGCGCGACGAAGAGCGCGAGCAGGGCGAGGCGCAGGAACGGACGGAGGCTGGAGGAAACTCGCATGCGGGTGGCAGGCTCTGCGATGATGGGTGGAGTGCGTCCGGGCCTGCCCAGCGTCCCGGGACGGGACTCTGGTCGCCGGATCCGCCGGATCGACCGGCCCGCGACGCTACCGCGCGCCGCGTGAAACACCGATCATAACCCGAAACCTCGCCCGCGCAGGAAGCGCCGCTGTCCGGCAATCCGAGCATGACCGAACCCGAATCACGCCTGAACGAGCGTCCTTCCGACGCGCCCCGCCTCGCAGCCATCGTACCCGACGCGCTCGCGGGCAGGCGCTTCGACCAGGCGCTCGCCGAACTGTTCCCGGACTATTCGCGATCCCGGCTTACCGCCTGGGTCAAGGCCGGCGCCGTGCGCCTCGATGGCGAGGTGGTCGCGCCGCGGCACATCCTGCGCGGCGGCGAGTCGGTCGAACTCGACGTGCGCATGGAGCGCGAGATCGGGGCACAGGCGGAGGAAATCCCGCTCGACATCCGCTACGAGGACGCCGAGGTCATCGTCGTCAACAAGCCGCCCGGCCTCGTCGTCCACCCCGGCGCGGGCAATCCTGCGGGCACGCTGCAGAATGCATTGCTGCACCACGATCCGAAGCTCGCGGAGATCCCGCGCGGCGGCATCGTGCACCGCCTCGACAAGGACACCTCTGGCCTCATGGTCGTCGCGCGCACGCTGCGCGCCCACACCTCGCTCGTGGAACAGCTCTCCGAACGCGACGTGCACCGCCAGTACGCAGCGATCGTCTACGGCGCGATGGTCGCCGGCGGACGCGTCGACGCGCCGATCGGGCGGCACGCGCACGACCGCCTGAAGCAGGCCGTGCGCGAGGACGGCCGCGACGCGGTCACCCACTACCGCGTGCGCGAGCGGTTCCGCGCGATGACCTTGGTCGAGTGCCGCCTCGAGACGGGCCGCACGCACCAGATCCGCGTGCACATGGCGCACGTGCGCCATCCGCTCGTCGGCGACGCGCAGTACGGCGGCCTGCTCAAGTTGCCGAAGGGCGCGACGCCCGAACTCGCCTCAGCGCTGCGCGGCTTCAGGCGCCAGGCGCTGCATGCGGAGAAACTCGAGTTCGCGCATCCGAAGACCGGCAAGCCGGTCGCGGTCGAGGCGGAACGCCCGGCCGACATGGAAGCGCTGCTCGTCGCGTTGCGCGCGGACAGCCGCGAGAACGGCTGAGCGCATGCCGATGCCGGTCCCTGCAGGCGGCGCGATCGTGCCGGACTGGCCGGCGCCGGCGAACGTGCGCGCATGCGTGACGACGCGACGGCTGCCCGGCCGCTCGCAACCGCCGTTCGAGGCATGCAATCTCGGTGAACGCTGCGGCGACGCGCCCGATGCGGTCGCGGCCAATCGCGCCGCATTGACGGCTCTGCTCGGCCTGCCGTCCGCGCCGTTCTGGATGCGCCAGGTCCACGGCACCACCGTGCTCGATGCCGATGCGGACGAATCCGACCGCGATGCCGATGCCGCGGTCACGCGCCGGGCCGGCGTCGTGCTCGCGGTCCTCACCGCCGACTGCCTGCCCGTGCTGTTCTGCAGTGCCGACGGCGACGCGATCGCGGCCGCGCATGCGGGATGGCGCGGGCTCGCGGCCGGCGTGCTCGAAGCGACGCTCGCGCGCCTCGGCGCGGCGCGCGTGCACGCATGGATCGGACCTGCGATCGGCGCGCGCTCGTACGAGGTCGGCGTCGAGGTGCGCGACGCGTTCGTCGCGATGGACGGCGCGGCCGACGCGTGCTTCGCGCCGACGCGCCCGGGCCACTGGCTGTGCGACCTCGCCGCGCTTGCACGGCGTCGGCTCGCGCACGCCGGCGTCGACAGCGTGCACGGCGGCGGCTTCGACACGTTCGCCGACGCGCGCTTCTACTCGTACCGTCGCGAGCGCGACACCGGGCGTTTCGCGTCGCTGGTCTGGATCGCACCGTGACGCCCGTGTTCGAACGCGCGCTCGGCAGCGCGTTCGACACGCTCGACGCGTGCGTGCGCGCGGTCCATCGCGAGCGCGGCACGCGCCGCTACGCAGGCGAGGTCGAGGTCGAACGCGGCCTCCATCCGCTCGCGGCGCTGTGCGCGTGGGCGACGCGCCTGCCGCCTGCGGGGCGCGGCCCGATCGAGGTCGAGATCGCCGCCGGGGCTGCGGACGAGCGCTGGTCGCGTCGTGTCGGCACGCACGTGATGCGCTCGCGCCTGTGGGAGCGCGACGGGCTGCTGCACGAGCGGCTCGGCGCGGTGACATTCGTGTTCCGCCTGCGCGCGCACGCCGGCGCGATCGAGTGGACGGTCGAGCGCGTACGCGCGCTCGGACTGCCGCTGCCGTCGCGCTGGTTCGCCGCGGTCGGTGCGCGCGAAGCGGCGTGCGACGGGCGCTACACGTTCGACGTGCGGGCGGCACTGCCGCGGGTCGGCTTGCTCGTGCGCTATCGAGGCTGGCTCGATGTCGGCTGATCCGCGCTCGCCGGCGATCGTCGTCTTCGACGGCGACTGCGCGCTCTGCAGCGGCTGGGTGCGCTTCCTGTTGCGCCACGATCGCGAGGCGCGCTATCGCTTCGCGGCGATGCAGGCCGGGAGTGGACGCGCGTTGCTCCTCGCGCACGGGCTCGATCCCGACGATCCGAGTTCGTTCCTGCTCCTCGACCGCGGCCGCGCCTGGACCGACACCGACGCGATCCGCCGCGTCGTCGCCGGACTCGGCGGCGCCTGGCGCGTCGCGCACGTGCTCGCGTGGATCCCACGCTGCGTGCGAGACCGCACCTACCGCCTCGTCGCGCGCAACCGCTACCGCTGGTTCGGGCGCAACACGCAGTGTTTCGTGCCCGCGCCCGAGCACCGCACGCGCTTCCTGTAGGGCGGCACGCGGGCAACGCGTGCCGCCGCTGCAGCCCGGTTCGTCAGCCGCGAGGCGACCGGCCTTCATCGATGGGCCGCACACCACGTCACGCCACTTCGACCGTCCTGGTTATCGCATGGCCTTCGAGCGCATCGACGAACTCGTCGAGCGTGAAGAGGTCGAGGCAGGCGCGCGCGCCGCCGCAGCCGGGCAGTTCACCGCGCGCGAGCTTGCGCGCGAGCACGACCGCGGCGGTCGCGGGCACCCGCGGACCGTCGCCGTTCGCGGCGACGAGCCGCCAGCGCAAGTGCAGCGGCGCGCCGGCGGGATCGGTGCCGCACAGGTCGACCTGCATGATGCCGACATCGCTGCCCATGGCGAGCCAGCGCTGAGCGACAGCAGCGACGAGGCATGCCGTGCGAGATCGCGCACGACGCCGACGCGCACCGCCCACGACGCGAGCCAGAGGCCGAAATGCATGCGCCGCAACTCGAGGCCGGCGCGGAAATCGCAATCGCGCAGGGTCGGATGGCGTGCAGGCAGCAGCGCGAGGTCGGGCACTTCGCAGCGGGCGAGCCAGCGCGTGCCGACGCCGGGCACGCGCAGCCGGCGAAGCGATTGCCAGCCGTACGCCCGCCGCCAGCGGCCTCGCGTGAGACGCGCGTACGGGCGCCCGATGTAGCCGAGGATCGCGCGCGTCGTCGCGAGGCCGCGCGGCGTGCGGTTGCCGGGGCTGATCGCTGTTACGACCGTGTCGAGGCGACCGAAGCG
>NZ_DATDMY010000054.1:0-2236 GCF_036518555.1 Dokdonella sp.
CGCATGGGCCGCGGCACCAATGGCAGCCAGTTCTTCATCACGCACGTGCCGACACCGTGGCTCGACGGCAAGCACACCGTGTTCGGCAGCGTCGTCGGCCCGGCCGACCAGGCGATCGTCGACAAGATCAAGGGCGGCGACGGCATCCAGTCGATCACGATCAAGGGTGATACCGCGCCCTTGTTCGCCCAGGAAAAGAATCACCTGGACGCCTGGAACGCGGTGCTCGACCGCGGCTGAGGCGCAGCACGCCATCACGAAAAAGGCCGCCCTCGAGGCGGCCTTTTTCGTTCGCGCGCTCCGTGCCAGTGCGTCAGGCCGGCCTGTTGCGGCGGAACATGCGATAGACGATCAGCAGGATGATCGCCCCGATCACGCCGCCGATGAAGCCGGACGGTTCAATCGTGCCGCTGATCGCGGACTTGAAGCCGAGCGTCTGGGCAAGGAAACCGCCGACGAACATGCCCGCGACGCCGAGCAGGCCGGTCACGATGAAACCGCCCGGATCCTTCCCGGGCATGAGGAACTTCGCGACGATGCCGACGAGCAGGCCGACGATGAACATCCACAGGTAGTGCATGGACAACTCCTCCTGGCGGGCGAATAGCCGCGAACACTCTAGCGCATGCGCGCGACGCATGGCTTGCTGCGACGCGTCGCCTCCATGACGCACGCAGCGGCCGCGCCGGGCAGGGCGGGGGCGCTGTGCTAGAATTTTCGGCTGTCCGGCTCGAGTCCGAGCCGATTCCATCCTGCCGAGGATTCGCATGCCGACTCTCGCCGCGCGCATGAGCCGCGCCAAGCCCAGCGCCATCATGGCGGTCGCCGAAAAGGCCAAGCAGCTCAAGGCCGCCGGCCGCGATATCGTGAGCTTCTCGATCGGCGTGCCGAACTTCCTGCCCGGCGAGCACGTGTACGCGGCGGTGCGCGACGCGCTCGCGAAAGACAGTGGCCAGTACGGGTCCAATCGCGGTGCCGATGCGCTGCTCGATGCGTTCCTGCACCATCTCGAAGGCACCGGCCTGCACGGCTACACGCGACGGAACGTCGCCACGGGCATCGGCGCCAAGCACGTGCTCTACAACCTGGCCGAGGCCCTGCTCGACCCGGGCGACACGATCGCATTCGCGGTGCCGTACTGGACCACCTATGTCGACATCGCCGAGATCGTCGACGCGAAGATGCGCCTGATGCCGTGCCCGGCCAGCCAGAACTACAAGCTGACGCCGGCGCAACTGGATGCCGCGCTGCCGGGTGTGAAGGTATTCCTGTTCAACAACCCGAACAATCCGACCGGCATGGTGTATTCGAAGGACGAGATCGCCGCGCTCGCCGACGTGCTGGTCAGGCATCCTGACGTCTGGATCGTCTGCGACGACATCTACAACCGCATGGTGTTCGACGGCGTCGGTTACCACAACTTCGTCAACGCGCGGCCGGAACTGCGCGAGCGCACGATCCACGTGGACTCGATTTCCAAGACGTACGGCATGCCGGGCTGGCGCGTCGGCTTCATCGCGGCGCCCGAGCAGGTCGCCCAGGCGTTCGTCACGCTCAATTCGAACCACATCACCAATGTCCCCGAGATCGTCACCGCGGCCGCGGTCGCCGCCCTGACCGGCCCGCAGGACGTGCCGACGCAGAAGCGCGCCGAATTCGAGGCCAAGCGCGACCAGGTGCTCGCGGTCATGAATTCGATCCCGGGCGTCGTCTGCCCGCGCCCGCAGGGCGCGTTCTACGTATTCCCCGACATTTCCTGCGCGTTCGGCAAGCGCCACGGCGACCGCCTGATCGCCAGCGACGTGGACCTGTGCGATGCGCTGCTCGAGGACAAGGGCGTCGCCTGCGTGCCGGGCAGCGCGTTCGGCGAGCCGAACGCGCTGCGCATTTCCTACACCTGTCCGACGCCGCAGTTGCCCGAAGGGCTCAAGCGGTTCCGCGAATTCTTCGCCGGGCTGAACTGAGTGCGCGGCGCCCGCGGGCGCCGCGCACCGATCCCGATCAACGTTCACTGGAGCACCCCATGAAGACCCCCGTCCGTGTTGCCGTCACCGGCGCCGCCGGCCAGATCGGCTACGCCTTGCTGTTCCGCATCGCCGCCGGCGACATGCTCGGCCCCGACCAGCCGGTGATCCTTCACCTGCTCGAGATCACCCCCGCATTGCCCGCATTGCAGGGCGTCGTGATGGAACTCAACGACTGCGCATTCCCGACGCTCGCCGGCGTGGTCGCCACG
>NZ_DATDMY010000055.1:0-4579 GCF_036518555.1 Dokdonella sp.
GATCGTCGCCCGCGCGACCCAAGATATGTGGAAGTGGATCCGTGAACCGGATGCGCCGTTCATGTCGTTCTCCCCATCGCCGTCGCCGGCCCCGTCCGCGAAGAACGCCGTTCGACGCGAATCGAGGACGTGCACGACCGGCATCGATACGCGAGCGCCCGCGTTCCCGCGACGGTCGGTCGGCGCCGCAGCGCGGGCCGCGGGCGCGGCGTCAGGCGCATGGGCGGCTCGCGCCCGGGCTCGGGCAGGCAGGCGCGCGACGAGGTCTCGTGCGCAAGCGACCGGCCCGCCTGCATGCGGCCCGTATGGCCTCGCGCGCCGGGCGGTCGTGCGAGACGCCGCGATGGCTCGATGGTCGTGCTGCTGCCGCGCTACTTCGTCGCGCCCGTCGCCGGCTCCGGATAGGCGTCGCTGCGTCCGCTCAACGTGCGCAGGAGCTGCTTCGTGACGGGCGAGAGCACGTCCGCGGGCACGCCGAGCGCGATGCCCTCACCGGCGGTGCGGCGCGCCTCCTCGTGCCGCCCGAGGCCGTCGAGGATCTGCGCCTTCTGCACCAGCATCATCACCTGCCGCGGTTTCGCTTCCGGCGCGACGCGGCGCCAGTCCGCCAGCGCACGCTCGATCTCCACGAGCGCGTCGGCGCCGCGGCCGGCGCGCCAGAGCGCTGCGGCGCAGGTATTGCGGATCAACACCGCTTCGCGCGAGGCGTCGCGCCCGCTGCGGTCGATGACCGCGAGAGCCTGTTCGGCCCATTCCACGGCCTGCGCGTCGTCCCTGCGCTTCATCGCGACATTCGACAACGTCGACAGCGAATACGCGACGGTCGGATGATCGTCGCCGAAGAGCGCACGGCGTTCGGCCAGCGCCTGGCGCATCTGCGCTTCCGCCTCGTCGAGTCGATCCTGCCGGTACAGCGCCATGCCGAGGTTGTTGCGCGCACGCGGGCACACCTCGCTCTTGATGCCGGCGCGCGCGCACACCGCGAGCGCCTCGCGGTAGGCTGCTGCGGCTTCGTCGAGGCGACGCTGCTCGACGAGGATCGCGCCGCGCGCATCGAGCGATTTGGCGATCTCCTCGTGATCCTGGCCGAAGACCGCGCGCTGCATCGCCAACGCCTGGTCGAGCAGGTCGCCGGCTTCGGCGCTGCGCGCGACGTCGCGCCCGACGATCAGCGCCAGGTCACGCAGCGTCGCGGCGATCGCGTCGTGCGGCGGGTCGTAGATGCGTCGCTCGAGTGCGAGCAACTCGCGCAGGCGCGCTTCGCTGCGCGCAGTGTCGCCGATGCCGTCGGTGGCGGTGGCGAGGCTGCCGAGCGCGGCGACATAGCGGCTGTCTTCCGCGAAACCGGCCTGACGCCAGCGCGCGAGCCAAGGTTCGAGCTGGGCGATCGCTTCGGGATAACGTTGTGCTTCGGCAAGCGCGTTGCCGAGAGCGAGTTCAGCCAGCAACGCGTCTTCGGGCTGCGTCCCGTCGAGCGTCGCCGCGACGGCGACGGCCTCGCGCCGGTGCGCGAGTGCACGCGCGCTCGCGCCGAGCGCCATTTCCGATGCCGCAGCGACGTCCAGCGCCAGCAGGCGTTCGCGCGAAGGCCGTGCGCGCAGGGCTGCCATGTCCGCCTCCGCTTCCTGCAAGGCCTCGCGGTTGCGCCCGGCGCGCTGCAGCGCGCCGGCGTGCAGCAGGTGCGCACGCCGTGCGGCGGCGGGATCGCCGCCTCGCGACGCGAGCGTCGCCGCTTGCGCGAGTTGCGTCTCGGCTCGGGCATGGTCGGACAGCGACAGGCTCACCTCGCCGAGGGTGAGCAGCACCTGGGCGCGCGTGATGTCGTCGAGCGTCGATGCGGCGAGGCGGCGCTGGGCCTCGTCGACGAGCTGCTCCGGCGTCGGCCGGCGCTCGCGCGGCAGCTGGGCCCGCGCCGCGCCGAACACGCCGACGGCGAAGTCGCGCACGGTGTTCGCGCGCACCGCCTCCTGCCGCGCGACGTGCGCCTGCCATAGCGCGACGGCGAGCGCGGCGAGGGTCGACAGCAGGAACGCCGCGGTGGTCAGCACGCCGCCGCGGTGGCGCGCAACGAACTTGCGCGTCCGGTACCACGGCGAGGGCGGATGCGCGCTGACCGGCTGGTGGGCGAGATACCGCTCGACGTCGTCGGCCAGCGCAGCCGCCGACGGATAGCGCCGCTCGGCTTCTTCCGCGGTCGCCTTGAGCACGATGTTATCGAGGTCGCCTTGCAGCTCGCGCCGGGTGCGGTCGGCGCTCGTCGGCAGCGTGCCCGGCGCGGCGCCGGCGTCGACGCGCGAAGAGGGCGTGCGCAGGTCGCCGCGATCGCGTCGATGCCCGGTCATGAGCTCGCCGAGCAGGACGCCGAGCGCGTAGACGTCGGTGGCAGTGGTGATCGCGCCGCCGGTGAACTGCTCCGGCGCGGCGTAGCCCGGCGTCATCGCGCGGTGGCCGGTGTGCGTCGCGTCGGTGTCGTCGCCGGGGTCGAGCAGCTTGGCGATGCCGAAGTCGAGCAGTTTCACGTTGCCCTCGCGCGTGACGAGGACGTTGGACGGCTTGAGGTCGCGGTGCACGATGAGCGCGCGATGCGCCGCATCGACCGCGCGACAGGCAGCCACGAACAGGTCGAGGCGATGGCGCAGGTCGAGCCGGTTTTCGCGCGCGTAGTCGGTGATCGGCAGGCCGTCGACGAGCTCGAGCGCGATGTACGGCACGCCGGCCTCGGTGACGCCGCCTTCGATCAGTTGCGCGATGCCGGGATGGTGCAACTGGGCGAGCGCGCGACGCTCGTCGCGGAAACGCCGTCGTTCGTCCGCGGTATAGAGGCCGCGTCGCAGCAGCTTGAGCGCGACCGTCTGCCGGACGCCGTCCTGCTCGCGCTCGGCGCGGTAGACGACCGAAGAGCCTCCTTCACCGAGCGCGTCGAACAGCACGAACGGGCCGACGCGCGTCCCCGGCGTTTCGGCCGGTCGCTCGATCTCGGCGATCCGCCCGAGCAGGTCGTCGAGCGGCCGGTCGAGCACGCCGGCCCCGGTGGCGCTCTCGTCGAGCGCGAGCATGCGTTCGAGCGAGCGCCGTTGCGCCGCGTCCGTGCAATGCGCGTCCAGCCAGGCCGTGCGCCGGCCTGCCGGCACGGCAAGCGCCTGTTCGAACAAGTCGCGCGTCGATGCAGTCGTCACGGGGTTCGCCGCGGAATCACCGTCCTCTGATAACGATGGACGCGCGCCATTCCGGACATGCCGAGCCGGTTGCGGCCGGCCGGACGACTCAACCGGGATCGGGCGACGCGCGTGCGACGCCGAGTGTACCTTCGAGCAGCGGCCCCAGCTCCCCGCGCAGCTGCAGGCGCGCGAGGGCGGCGATGCCGGACGCGTCGTCGGGGTCGTCGGGGTCGAAATCCGGCGAGCGCGCGAGCGTCGCGAGCGCGTCGAACCAGGCGCGATCGTGGATGCCGGCCGCGTGCAGCAGCAGCCCGGGCAGCATCCATGCGCGCGTGTCGAGGCGGCGCGATCGCCCATCCTCGTTGTCGTAGAGCAGCCACGGAACCGGCTGCTGCTTCGCCTCGCGACCGTCGTCGAAGCCGAGCTCGGCGTAGACCGGGCCGAGATCGGGCAGGTGGTCGCCGTAGAAGAGCAGCAGCGTGCGCCGCTTGCGCCGCGCGAGCACCTCGGCGAGGCGTGCGAGCTCGTGGTCCGCGTCGTCGAGCAGGTAAAGGTAGTTGCCCAGCCACGCGCGTGCACCTGCGTCGAGCGCTTCGGGCATCGGCAGCGCGGCGAGGCGCCGTGGGTCGAGCCCGGGCCGCCAGTCGAACGGGCCGTGGTTCTCGATGCTGATCGCGAACACGAACTGCGGCGGGCCGTCGTCGGCGAGTTCGTCGAGCACGCGATCGGTGAGCGCCGCGTCCGAGGTGAACAGGCCGACGACCTGGTCGGGCACGAACGCCGCCGCATCGACGAAGCGGCCGAAGCCGAGCGCGGCGTACGCCTGCGCGCGATTCCAGAACGCGGCCGCATTGGGATGGATCGCGACGCTGCGGTAGCCGTGCGCATCGAGCACGCGCGCGAGGCCGGGGTAGTTCTCGCGGTCCAGTTCGAGCCACGGGTACTGCACGCCGCCGAGGCTGGCGAGCGGTGCGCCCGTGAGGACCTCGAACTCGGTGCGGATCGTTCCGCCCGCGAACGTCGGCACGCCGAGGTCTCCGGCAGTCGCATCGCGTGCGAGCCGGTGGTACGCGCGCAGGAAGCGTCCGCTGAGCACATCGTGCAGGCGCGCGGGGTCGAACAGCGACTCGCTCTGCACGACCACGATGTCGGGCAACGGCGCATTCGTCGTCGCCGCGGCGAGGCCGGCACGCAAGGTCGCCGCGTGGGCCTGGACGAAGGCCGTCGCGGCGGCGCGATCGGCCGGTGGCACGTCGCCGCCGCCGAGCTCCCAGTGGTAGACGAGCAATCCGCCGATGAGTCCCGTGCTCGCCGTGCTGCGGTCGAGCGCCCATGGCTGGAAGCCCCGCGCGGCCTCGCCGTAGACGACCCGCCAGGGAGCGGCGCCGCCCATGAGGCTCGCGCCGATCGCGAGCGCGGCG
>NZ_DATDMY010000056.1:0-3507 GCF_036518555.1 Dokdonella sp.
CCGACACCTCGGCGAGCTCGCCGACGCCGTCGACGACCGCGAGCTTGCCGATCTCGGCGAAATGGCCCGCGACCGGTTCCGTCTGTTCGGTGTAGACGCGCAGGCGTTCGCGCACGGTTTCCGGCGTGTCGTCCTTGCGGCCCTGCGCCGCGGCGCGACCGGCGATGCGCTCGACGATGAGTTCGCTCGGCACGTCGAGCTTGATCGCGACCTCGAGCGGTTGGCCGATGCGCGCGAGGAGCTTTTCCAGCGCGGCGCACTGCGCGACGTTGCGCGGATAGCCGTCGAGGATGAAACCGGCCTTCGCATCCGGCTGCGCGAGACGCTCCTCGAGCATCGCGAGCACGATGTCGTCGGAAACGAGCTGGCCCGCCTCCATGACCGCCTTCGCCTTGAGGCCGAGCGGCGTGCCGGCCTTGACCGCGGCCCGCAGCAGGTCGCCGGTCGACACGTGCGGCACGCCGAGCGTGGCCTTGAGCAGCTCGGCCTGGGTGCCCTTGCCCGAGCCGGGCGCGCCGAGTAGAACGAGTCGCATGGTGCTCCGATGGCGCCGTGCGGCGCTCATGCTCACGATTGGGGGACGCGACGCGCCCCTCGGCGCGCCTAGAATGGCGACAACGCTAGCGGCTGGCCAGAATGGTGTCAAACCTCGCCGACCGCATCGGAACGTGGACGAAAAGGATTCGGTAATGAGCCAGGGCAAGCTGCTGTACGCGCAATCGGGCGGGGTCACCGCGGTCATCAATGCGACCGCCGCCGCGGTCATCGATACCGCGCGCCGACGCAAGGTCCCCGTGCTCGCCGCGCGCAACGGCATCATCGGCGCGCTGCGCGAGGACCTCATCGATACCTCGAAGGAAAGCGCTGCGGCGATCAAGGCGCTGCGCCACACACCGGGCGGCGCGTTCGGGTCGTGCCGCTTCAAGCTCAAGTCGCTCGAGCAGGACCGCGCGCGCTACGAACGCCTGATCGCCGTACTGGAGGCGCACGACATCCGCTGGTTCCTCTACAACGGCGGCAACGATTCCGCCGACACTTCGCTCAAGATCTCGCAGATCGCGCGCGAGCTCGGTTATCCGGTCAACGTGATCGGTGTGCCGAAGACGGTCGACAACGACCTCGCGGTGACCGACTGCTGCCCGGGCTTCGGCTCGGTCGCGAAGTACACCGCCGTGTCGGTCGCCGAGGCGAGCCTCGACGTCGAATCGATGTGCGCGTCGTCGACGAAGGTCTTCATCGTCGAAGTCATGGGGCGCCACGCGGGCTGGATCGCCGCGGCGGGCGGGCTCGCCGCACGCAAGGCGGGCGACCCGCCTCACCTGATCCTGTTTCCCGAGGTCGCGTTCGACGAGGACGCGTTCCTCGCGCGCGTGAAGGCGTCGGTCGAACGCGTAGGCTATTGCACCGTGGTCGCGTCGGAAGGGTTGAAGAACGCCGCCGGCCAGTTCCTCGCCGAGGCGGGCACCCGCGACGCATTCGGCCACGCCCAGCTCGGTGGCGTCGCGCCCGTGCTCGCCCAGCTCGTCAAGCAGAAGCTCGGCTACAAGTACCACTGGGCGCTGCCCGATTACCTGCAGCGCTCGGCGCGCCATCTCGCCTCGAAGACCGACGCCGAGCAGGCCTGGGCGGTCGGCAAGGCCGCGGTCGAGTACGCGCTCGCCGGGAAGAACGCGGTCATGCCGGTGATCGCGCGCAGGTCCGACGCGCCGTATCGATGGGCGATCGAACCCGCCGCACTCGAGCGCGTCGCGAACCACGAAAAGAAGCTGCCGAAGAACTTCATCTCGCGCGACGGCTACGGCATCACCGCGGCCGCGCGCCGTTACCTCGAACCGCTGATCCGCGGCGAGGACCCGCCGCGGTACCTGCGCGACGGCCTGCCCGACTACGTGCGCCTGAAGAACGCGGCCGTGCGCAGGAAGCTGCCGCGCTACGACATCGCCGACTGACCGGCCGCGTCGCCCCGCCCCGTTCGCGGCAAGCGCCTTCCCGGTAGCGCGGCCATGCGCGCGACTCCCGCGCGGTGCCGGCGCGGCGTGCTGCGGCGCGCCAATGCGCGCCGCTTCGGCGCATGGCTATACTCGGGCGCGTTGCCGCGCTGTTTCCCGGGGTTTCCTATCAGTCCTGTGAGTCAAGGGAGGGTTCGATGCTGTTCCAAGAACACGGTTTGACGATCGCGCTGGCGTGCGCGGTGCTCGCGATCCTGTACGGCGGATGGTCGATCCGCTGGATCCTCGCCAAGCCCGCAGGCAACGAGCGCATGCAGGAGATCGCGGCGGCGATCCAGGAAGGCGCGCGCGCCTACCTCAACCGCCAGTACCGCACGATCGCGCTCGTCGGCGTCGTGCTGCTCGTCGTGATCGGTCTCGCGCTCGACTGGCCGACCGCGATCGGCTTCGCGATCGGCGCGGTCCTTTCCGGGCTGACCGGCTACATCGGCATGAACATCTCCGTGCGTGCGAACGTGCGCACCGCCGAAGCCGCGCGCAGCGGCATCCCGGCCGCGCTCGCGGTCGCGTTCCGCGGCGGCGCGATCACCGGCATGCTCGTCGTCGGCCTCGCCCTGCTCGGCGTCGCCGGCTACTTCGTCACGCTCATGCAGATGGGCAGGACGCAGGACCAGGCCCTGCACGCGCTCGTCGGGCTCGCGTTCGGCTCCTCGCTGATCTCGATCTTCGCGCGCCTCGGCGGCGGCATCTTCACCAAGGGTGCCGACGTCGGCGCCGACCTCGTCGGCAAAGTCGAAGCGGGCATTCCCGAAGACGACCCGCGCAACCCCGCGGTGATCGCCGACAACGTCGGCGACAACGTCGGCGACTGCGCCGGCATGGCCGCGGACCTGTTCGAGACCTACGCGGTCACCCTCATCGCGACGATGCTGCTCGGCGGCGTGATGGCCGCGCAGGCGGGCGCGAATGCCGTGCTCTACCCGCTCGTGATCGGCGGCGTCTCGATCGTCGCGTCGATCATCGGCACGTTCTTCGTCAAGCACTCCGGCGGCAAGATCATGACCGCGCTGTACAAGGGCGTGATCGTCTCGGGCATCCTCGCGCTCGGCGCGTTCTATCCGGTCACGCAGCAGCTCATGGCGACGAGCCAGTACGGCGCGATGAACGTGTTCGGCTGCGCGGTGATCGGCCTCATCCTCACCGGCGCGATGGTCGTCATTACTGAGTACTACACCGCGACCGAGTACGGCCCGGTGCGCCACGTCGCGCAGGCGTCGACGACCGGCCATGCGACCAACATCATCGCCGGCATCGGCATCTCGATGAAGTCGACCGCGTGGCCGGTGCTCGCCGTGTGCGCGGCGATCTGGGGCGCCTACCACCTCGCCGGCCTGTACGGCATCGCGATCGCGGCAACCGCGATGCTGTCGATGACCGGCATGATCGTCGCGCTCGACGCGTACGGCCCGATCACCGACAACGCGGGCGGCATCGCCGAGATGGCCGAGCTGCCGAAGGAAGTGCGCGCGGTCACCGATCCGCTCGACGCGGTCGGCAA
>NZ_DATDMY010000057.1:0-28482 GCF_036518555.1 Dokdonella sp.
TCGTGCACTCGGGCGTGGACTATCCGCTGCGCACACCGGCGCTGATGGCCGCATGCGCGCTGCTCGCGGGTATCGCAGTCGCCGCGGCCGGCGCGCCGTCGACGCGCGACGGCGAGATGTCGCGCAAGCGGGTCGTTGCGAGCGCCGCCGCGGCGGCGGGCGAGGCACACGAAGGGCAAAGGCGATGACGGACGGGGATGCGGAGTACATCGCGCGATTGCTCGCGGCGGGGATGCTGGCGGGGCCCGTGCTCGAGCTCGGCGCCGGATACGGCGGCCAAACCTGCCGCCAGGCGGTCACGGCCGCGCAGCTCGACTACTTTGCCACCGACGTCGAGGGCACGGTCGATGTCGTCGCCGACTTCTCCGATCGACTCAGCGTCGCCGGCGCCTTTGCTTCGCGCACGTTCGGCACCGTGCTGGTACTCAACGTCCTCGAGCATACGTTCGAGCCGATCGCGGTGCTCGACAACGCCGCGAGCCTGTTGCGTGCGGGTGGGCGACTCGTCGTCGTGACCCCGGCGGTCTGGCCGATCCACCGGTACCCGATCGACTGTTATCGCCTGCTGCCCGATTTCTACGTGCGCTATGCGCAGCGTCGCGGCTTGTCGCTCGACCAGCGCTGGTTCGAATACGTCGGGCGAGGGCGCGTGCACGACCACGTCGACGCAAGCGGCGATCCCGGCCTTCCAGCACCGCTGCAAACCGGCTTCGGCCGCTGGCGCTCACGCATCGTCCATCGCCTGTTCGACACATCGGGTCGGGACGTCACGTTTCCCGCTCACGTCGCGATCGGCGCCGTGCTGGAGAAGCCGTGAATCGGCATGCGGACCCGCACGCCGACGATCGCGTGGCCGCGCCGCGCATTTCGGTCTGTCTGCTGGCGTTCAACCATGCGCACGTGATCGAATCGACCGTCGCTTCGGTGCTCGAGCAGACGCTCGCGGACGTCGAGATCCTGTTGAGCGACGACTGCTCGACCGACGGCACCTGGGACGCGCTGCGCCGGATCGAGCAGCGCGATGCGCGCGTACGCGCGATCCGCACCCCGCACAACCTCGGCATGGCCGAGCATGCGAACTTCGCGGTCGCGCGGTCGTCGGGGGAGTTCATCGCGCTGCTCCACCACGACGATCTCTACCGTCCGGACCTGCTCGAGAAGTGGGCCGGCGTGCTCGAGCGACATCCCGACGCGGGTTTCGTGTTCAATTGCTACGGCGAGGTCGACGGCGATCGCATCTGCGGCGCGCCGATGCCAGGCGAATGCATCGATGGCGACTGGCTGCTCGAGCGGCACCTGTTCGCGCGCTGGGGCTGCCTCATTCGCGGCACCGCGATGATCCGCAGGAGCGCATGGCTGCGCGAGGGTGGCATGCGTGCGGCGTTCGGCCTGCTCGCCGACGTCGACCTCTGGATGCGACTCGCGATGCGCGGCCCGGTCGGTTACGTCGACGAACCCTTGATCACGGTGCGACACGCGCGCCCGAGTTACTATCCCGACATCTACAAGGGCGGTACCTGGTCGTGGACGCGCCTGCGCCTTCTCTACGAGATCCACGCGGCGAACCGCTCGACCTACCTGCGACGCAAGCGCTTCGCAGGACGCCTGCGCTGGCTCGCATTCCGCTACCGGCTCAGCGCCGAAACCGCCAAGTGGATCGTCTACGCGCTGGTACGACGCAAATACCCGATGCTGCGCAGCTGCGGTGACTCGCGCACGGCCTACGACGTCTGGCCGCTGCGCGCGTTCAGGGCGCTGCTGCTCCACGCAACGCGGTTCCTGCCCTCGACATGAACGGCTCCGGCGTCGAGCACCGTGCAGCGGCGGTGAGCCTCGTGAATGGCCTCACCGCGCTGCTCTCGATCGTGTTCCAGCTCGTCTCGGTGCCGGTGTGCCTGCATTTCTGGGGCCGCGAACGCTACGGCGCGTGGCTCGCCGTGTTCGCTGCCGCGACGATGTTCCGCATGGTCGACGGCGGTTTCATCGATTACGTAGGCAACCGGCTCAACCTCCTGTACCACACCGACCGCGACGAGATGCGCCGCGTGCTCGCCTCGTCGGCGCTCGGCTCCGCGGTGCTCGGCGTCGTCCAGATCGGCATCGTGTGCGCGGCGCTCGCCTTCGGCGGCCATGACGGCGCATCCGCCAGCGGCGCGACCGCGCGCGCGCCGGTCGCGCTCGTCGTGCTCGTCGCTGCGTGGGTGATGTCGGGCTCGTTCATCGGCATCGTGCATCGCCTGCTGGTGCCCGCGGGCATGATGTACCAGGCGGCGTGGTGGGCGATGGGCTACCAGTCGGCGATCTTCGCCGGGCTCGTCGCAGCGGCGATCGCGCGGCTCGATCTCGTCGCGACGAGCCTGCTCGTCGCGACCGTGCAGGCATCGGTCTATTTCGCTTCGGCGTTCTACATCCGCCGTCGGCTGCCGGAATTCTTCCCGTGGTGGCAACGCCCCGACACGCGCACGGCATTCAGCGACCTCGCGAGGTCGATGACGTTCGTGCTCGGCACCGCGCTGCAGCAGGCTGCGACCGGAGGCATGGTCCTGCTCGTCGGCGCCGTGCTCGGCGTCGCGGCGGTACCGGTGTTCACGACGATGCGCACGATGGCGAACCTGTGGAACACGTTGACGGCGACGCTGACCTCGCCGCTGCTGCCGGACCTCGTGCGCTATCACGCCCTGGGCCAGCCCGCCAAGCTCGTCGCCCTAGTCGAAGCGCACGCGTGGCTGGTCGGGACGCTCGTCGATTTCGGCATCGTGATCGGCTTTCCGTTCATGGTCGCGCTTTATGCGGTGTGGACGCGTGATGCGTTGCCGCTCGATCGGCCGCTGCTCGCGGCGCTGCTCGCGGCCGCGGCGCTCTACAACGCGGGCGCGCTCATGAGCGTCTACCTCACGGGCATCAACGACGCGCGCGCGGTCCTCGGCCTCGCGTTCGTCCGTGCGCTGCTCACACTCGCCGCCGGCGCAGCCGCACTGCGCTTCGGCGTCGTCGGCGCCGGCCTAGGCATCCTGCTTGCCGAGGCTGCCTGTTTCGCGCTCGCGGCCCGGGTGCTGTTTCCCGCGGCGCTGCGGCGCCTCGACCCCGCGACGCGACGTCCACGACTCGGCTGGGC
Organism: Dokdonella sp.; assembly: GCF_036518555.1. Taxonomy (GTDB): domain Bacteria; phylum Pseudomonadota; class Gammaproteobacteria; order Xanthomonadales; family Rhodanobacteraceae; genus Dokdonella_A. Next base: position 3,116 of record NZ_DATDMY010000057.1, read on the forward strand.
CTGGACGACGGCGGCCGCCTCGATCGCGTTCCTTGCCGTGGCCACGTTCGGCGCGGGCCCTGTGCCGTTGCTGCTCGCGCTCGTCGCGGCCGCGATGCTGGTGTCCGCGTGGCGCGGCTTCCGGCGGCTCGACGTCGACGTGCGCCGCCGCCTCGTCGAGCTCGGCGGGCGCTGGCTGCCGATGCGGAGCGGTTCATGAATCCGTCGATGCGCGGCATCGGGGCGGGCCGGTGAGCCGACGACGCCTGCCGCCGCTCGTACCGGCACTCGCCGCGGCGGCGACGGCGAGCCTGCTCGCGCTGATGGCGTCGACGGGCATGCTCGGCGCGCGCACGGTCTTCATGCTCCTGACGCTGCTACTGCTCGGTTACGGTGTCGCGGAAATAGCACGCGTGCGCCGCGTCCATCCCGACCGCTGGATGCTCAATCCCGCCGTCATCGCCTGCATGCTGGTCTTCTGCCTGAGCTTCGGCGTCGGCAACGCATTGTTCTTCCTGCCCGCGGACACGCTCGAGATCGTCGGCCTCGTGCCCGACGTCACCCCTGCGATGGTGAAGCTCATGTGGCTCGTCCTGCTCGGTGCGATCGGGATGTGGCTCGGCTACTGGTCGCCGTTCGCTGCGGCCGCGTCCGGTGCGCGCCAGCAGCGCGCCGCAGCGCGCTGGTTCCGCCGCTCCGACGTGCCGCGACGATTCGCATTGCCGGTGCTGGTCGCGATCGCGCTGCTCGCGCGACTGCTGCAGATCAAGCTCGGCGTGTTCGGTTACAGCAGCAGCCACGAGCGCCAGGTGGAGCTCAGCTCGATCACGCAGTACCTCGGCATGGGCGCGGGGCTCGGCTCGGTCGCGCTCGTGGTCGCGTCGCTCGACTACTTCTCCGATCGCTCGCGCTGGTCGGTCCGGCTGTGGTTCGTCGCGATCCTCGCCATCGAGGTCGGGTTCGGCGTGCTGTCGGGTTTCAAGAGCCAGATGGCGATTCCGTTCGTGATCGCGGGCGTGTGCAGCTACCTGCAGTCCGGGCGCGTGCCGCGCGCTTGGCTCGCCGCATTCGCGGTCGCGCTCGTGCTCGCTTACGCGGTGATCGAGCCGTTCCGCCTCACGCGTTCGGCCGATCGGGCCTACGAGGGCACGTCGGTGAGCAGCATCCTCGACGCGTTCATCGCGTCGCGCGCGAGCGACGACACGCGCCCGGGCAAGGGCTCGGTGTGGATCGCGATCGTCGCGCGCTCGACCTTGACCTACGTCGGCTCGCTCGGCATCGAGTATCGCGACGAGCACGAGGAACTTCCCGAGGGCAGTCCTCAATTCCTCGCCAATCTCCTGCTGGCCCCCGCGTATGCGTTTATCCCGAGATCGATCTGGCGTTCCAAGCCGATCGGGGATCTTGGCCTCTGGTACACGCAGGTCGTGCTCGGGCGCAACGTTCCATCCTCGACCGCGATGAGTCCGGTCACCTATCTCTACTTCGCCGGCGGCGCGATCGCAGTGTTCATCGGGTTCTTCTGCTTCGGCGTGCTCTACCGCGTGCTGTTCTTCCTCGTGAGGCCGGACGCGGGCGCCGGTCGCGCGCTCGTCTATCTCGCCCTCGTGATGAACCTCGCCAACGTCGGCAGCGCGGTCGACGGCGTCCTCGTGTTCCTCGTCAGGACGCTGCCGCTCGCTCTCGTGCTGCAGCACCTCGTCTACGCACGGCCGCGCCGACGGTCCGCCGCGCTCGCGCCGAACGCGCAGGCGGGCGTCGCATGACCGGCCCACGCCGGTCCGCAAGCGGGGAGGGCGCATCCGCTACGGCGCCGCGCGTGCGCATCGCGGTGTCCGTCCTCGTCAGCCATCCAATCCAGTATTTCGTTCCGGTCTTTCGCGCGCTCGCGCACGTCGACGACCTCGATCTGCGCGTCGTCTATCGCACGCGTATCGGGGTGGACGGCTACGTCGATGCAGGCTTCAACCAGGCGATTCGATGGGACGTGCCTCTGCTCGACGGATACCGTTCGACGTTCCTCTCCGACAGGGTCAGCGACCGCGGCTTCGAGCCTGCCGTGTTCGCGGAACTGCTGCGCCGCCGGCCCGACGTGCTCGTGATGCACGGATACGCCCGGTCGACTCACCTCGTCGCACTCGTACTCGCAAGGCTGCTCGGAATCCGCGTGCTGATGCGCGGCGACACGCGCGCTTCGCCGCGCCATGCCAGCCGCGCGAAGCAGGCGCTCAAGCGCGCACTGTTCATGCTCGTGGACGGCTGCGTGGCGATCGGATCGGCGAATCGCGACTTCTATCGCTCGCTCGGCGTCGCCCCCGAGCGTATTTTCTTCGCTCCGATGGCGATCGACAACGACGCATTCGCGCTTCGCAGGCGCGACGCCTCCGCGCGGCGCGACGGGCGGATCGAACTCGGGATCGATGCGCGTACGCCGGTGCTGCTTTACGTGGGCAAGCTCACGCGACAGAAACGCATCGACGACCTGTTGCATGCAATGGCGCGCCTGCGCCAGGAGAGCGGCGCGCTGTTGCTGGTCGCGGGTTCCGGACCGGAGGAAGCGTCACTGCGAGAACTCGCAGCGCGCGCAGCGGGCCGCGTGCGGTTCCTTGGTTTCAGGAACCAGAGCGAGCTGCCGCGCCTGTATGCGATCGCCGACGTGCTCGTGTTGCCCGCGCACGACGAGGCGTGGGGCCTCGTCATCAACGAGGCGATGGCGGCGGGCCTGCCGGTGATCGTCTCCGATGACGTCGGCGCCGTGCCGGACCTCGTTGCGGGCAAGGACACGGGCCTCGTCTATCCATGCGGCGACATCGAACGGCTGCTCGAGGCCATCGGGCGGCTCGTCGACTCGCCGGCCGAGCGCGAACGCATGGGCCACAATGCCGCGCGACTCATCGAAGGCTGGAGCGTCGAGGCATCCGCGCACGGCATCGCGAAGGCGGTGCGTGCGCTCGCACGCGAACGGTGGCCGGCATGAAGCTCGCGCTCGTCGTGCCGTCCCTGCTCGACGGCGGCGGCGTGCCGGCGGTCGCGCGCTTCGTCAAGGATGCCGCGCTCGCCTCGGGCGACTGCGAACTCCGCGTCGTCTCGCTCGCGATGTCCAGCCGCGACCCGTGCAACGTATGCCTGACGCGTCCGGCCAGCTGGCTGCGCGGCGTCGGCTTCACGCCGGGCGAGTGGGAAGGACTGCCGGTGCGCCATGTCGGCGCCGTACTCGGCGAATTCGAGTTTCAGCGCTATCGGCCGCGTGCGGCGCTCGCGCGCGCGCTCGCCGGTTGCGACGCGATACAAGTCGTGGCGGGCTCGCCGGCATGGGCGAATGCGGTGTTCGGGCTCGGCGCGCCGGTGTCCATCCATGTCGCGACGCGCGCGCTCGTCGAGCGCCGACGGCGCGATGCCGATCCGCACGGCGCGCTCGCGCGCTGGCGGCGTGCGATGACGCGCGTCACCGATCGCCTGGACGACCTCGCACTGCAGCGCGCGGACGCGATACAGGTCATGAATCCCGCGATGCTCGCCCATGCGCACGGTCTCGTCGGTGAGCGTGGCATCGACATCCGTCTCGCACCGCCCGGCGTCGACGCGGCGTACTTCCGGCCGATGGACGAGCGGCGGCCCGGGGACGGTCCGACGATCCTCTGCGTCGGGCGCTTGGCCGATCCGCGCAAGAACATCGAACTGCTGCTCGAGGCGTTCGCCGTCCTGCGCACGCTCGTCGACGCTGCCACGCGACTCGTGCTCGCGGGCTCTTCCGCTCCGCCGGCGCGATTCTGGCGCCGCGTGGAGGATCTGGGCATTGGCGAACAAGTCCATTTTTTCGAGCGGCCGGACCGTGCTACGCTCGCTCGCCTGTACCGCACGGCGAGCGTGTTCGCATTGCCGTCCGACGAAGAGGGATTCGGCATGGTGCTCCTGGAGGCGATGGCCAGCGGCGTTCCCGTCGTCGCGACGCGCTGCGGCGGCCCGGAGGGCATCGTGACCGACGCCGAGGACGGCTTCCTCGTGCCGCGTGGCGACGCGGCTGCCATGGCACGGCGGCTCGCGCTGCTGTTGTCCGACCCGCAACGCAACGTCGCCATGGGGCGCAGCGCGCGCTCGACCGTCGAGCGTCGGTTCGAGCAACGCATCGCCGCCGCGACGTTCGTCGACGTCTGGCAGCGCCTTGCGCGCGCCCCGGGCGGGACGACGCATGCGCGCGCATGACGTCGCTGCGGGCGGGGTGCATGACGCCGCGCGACTGCACGCGGCCGTTCCGACGCCGAGCGCACTTCGCGGCGAGGCGCCGATGAAGCTCGTGCATGTCGTGCCGCACGTCGATGCCGAGGCAGCGGGGCCGTCGTACTCGGTGCCGCGGCTGTGCGAAACCCTGGCCGCGCGCGGACACGAAGTCGCGCTGGTGTGCCTTGCCGCGCGCGACATCGCGGGCGTACGGGTCGAGCTGCATCGGCAGTGGCCGGTGCTCGAGCGCTTCGCAGTTTCGCCGGGCCACGCGTTCGCGTTGCGCCGTGCCGCCGCGGAGGTCGACATCGTGCACAACCACAGCCTGTGGTCGATGGTGAACGTCGCGGCCGGATGGGTCGTTCCGGCTCGGCGTGCGCGCCTCGTCGCGTCGCCGCGGGGCACGCTCTCGCGCTGGGCGCTCGGACGAAGGCGTACGCTCAAGCGGATGCTGTGGCCGTTGCAGCGGCGCGTGCTCGCGCGCGCCGACCTGCTGCATGCGACGAGCGAGGCCGAGTACGAGGACATCCGCTCGCTCCATCTCGCCGCGCCCGTGGCGGTCGTTCCGAACGGCGTCGACCTGCCGCAGCTGCGCGGAGCGCAGCCGGTGCAGGCGATGCGTACGTTGCTGTTCCTCAGTCGCATCCATCCGACCAAGGCGCTCGATCGACTACTGCGCGCATGGGCGGACCTGCAGGCGCTGCATCCGGACTGGCGGCTGCGGATCGCGGGACACGGCGAACCCCGGCACGTCGCCGAGGCCGCAGCGTTGGCACGGGAGCTGCATCTGCAGCGTGTCGAGTTTGCGGGAGCGCTGTACGGTGCGGAGAAATCGGATGCCTATTTCGCGGCCGACCTGTTCGTGCTGCCGACCCATTCGGAAAACTTCGGCATGGCCGTCGCCGAGGCGCTCGCGCATGGCGTGCCCGCGGTCGTCGCCCGCGGCGCGCCGTGGGCCGGCCTCGAAACCGAGCGCTGCGGCTGGTGGGTCGACAACGATGTCGCGACGCTCGCAGGCGCGCTCGACGCCGCGATGCGCGAACCGCGAGGCAGGCTCGGCGAGATGGGCATGGCCGGTCGACGCTGGATGGAGCGGGATTTCTCCTGGAACTCGGTCGCCGAACGCATCGAGTCGGCGTATCGATGGACGCTCGGCGGCGCGCCGCAGCCGTCGTGCGTGCGGGGAAATTGAGGTGCGCTGCGTGGACGCCCGCCGATGAACGCGTTCGTCCGACGATGGGCCGAGGCGCTGCTCAGGCCGCTCGTGCTGCGGCGGCGCATGCCCGCATCGGCGGGCCGCGGCTGGCTCGTCGTCAGCGCGAAGGTCGGTGGCCTCAAGTACCTGCTGAAGCCGGCGGAGCGCTGGGACCCCGAACTCGTGCGGATCGCGAGCCGGCTCGTGTCCGAGGGCGACATCGTCTGGGACGTCGGCGCGAACGTCGGCTTGTTCTCGAAGGCGGCCTCCGAGCGAGCGGGTCCGCGCGGACACGTCGTCGCGCTCGAGGCCGATGACGACGCGGCGACGCTGTTGCTGCGCACGGCGCAGCTCGCCTCGTCGCGCTGCGCGCCGATGACGGTCGTTCCCACCGCGGTCGGCCGGCGCTGCGGCTTCGCCTCGTTCGCGATCGCGCGCCGCGCGCGCGCGTCGAACGCCCTCGAAGGGTACGGTTCGACGCAGACCGGCGGCACGCGCGAGGTGCGCCGCGTCGCCTCGACCTCGCTCGATGCGTTGATCGACCGCTTCGGGGCGCCGGACGTGGTCAAGATCGACGTCGAAGGCGCGGAGATGGAGGTGCTCGAGGGGGCGTCGCGCCTGCTCGTCGAAGTCCGGCCGGCGATCTACTGCGAAGTCTGCAGCGCGACGCGCTCGGCCGTGTCGCGCCTGCTGCACGCGCACTCGTACGCGATGTGGGACGGTGCGGATTTCGACCAGGCGGAAGGGCTCGGCATCGCGCTCGCCGCGGGCAATACCGTCGCGATCCCGCTCGAGAAGCGCGCGCGCTACTGCACGCGGGCGGGCGAGGGGAGTCCTGCATGAGCGGGCAGGCGAGCGGCGGCCGCGTGCCGATCGCGGTCGTCATGATCGCCCTCAACGAAGCGCACAACCTCGAAGCGGTGCTCGACAACCTCGATGGCTGGGCCGAGGAAGTATTCCTCGTCGACAGTCACAGCGCCGACGGCTCGGTCGACATCGCGCTGCGCCGTGGCGTCCACGTCGTCCAGCGCCGCTTCAACGGCTTCGGCGAGCAGTGGAACTTCGCGCTGTCCGAGTTGCCGATCCAGGCACCGTGGACGATGAAGCTCGATCCGGACGAACGGCTCACCGATCGGCTCAAGCACGGTATCGCCGCGGCGATCGAACGCGGGCAGGGCGACGCGCTGAGTTTCGATCGCAGGCTGTGGTTCATGGGGCGACCGCTGCCGGTACGCCAGCCGGTGCTGCGGGCCTGGCGAACAGGGCGCTGCCGCTTCACCGACGTCGTCGTCAACGAACATCCGCTCGTCGAAGGCCGCGTCGAACGCATCGACGGCGAGCTCGAGCATCACGACAGCCCCGACCTCGAGCACTGGCTCGACAAGCAGAACCTCTACACGAGCGCGGAGGCCGCCGCCGCGCTGCGCGGCGATGCGCTCGCGGCGCCGCCGCGCCTGTTCGGCACGTCGCTGCAGCGACGCATGTGGGTGAAAAGGCACTACAGGAAGCTTCCATTCCGGTACGTGGCCATGTTCTTCTACCACTACGTCGTCCTCGGCGCCTGGCGGGCCGGTCGCGTCGGCTATGCGTGGTCGCACATGCGCTGCGAGGTCTACAGATTGGTCGAATACAAGTTGCGCGAGATGCGATCGACCGGTCGCGTGCCGGTCCGCCGACACGCGGGGCCGGGTGCGCCGGACGCGCGGGTGCGGCAGTACTGATCGCAAGGCGATGTCGAGGAGGATCGGCGTGTTCGACGACAAGGTTCTACTGATCACCGGCGGCACCGGCTCGTTCGGAAACGCGGTGCTGCGGCGATTCCTCGGCACGGGCGTGAAGGAGATCCGCATCTTCAGCCGCGACGAGAAGAAGCAGGACGACCAGCGCAAGGCGTACGCGAGCGACAAGCTCAAGTTCCACATCGGGGACGTGCGCGACCCGCGTGCGGTGCTCAACGTCATGCGCGGCGTCGACTACGTCTTCCACGCAGCGGCGCTCAAGCAGGTGCCGTCGTGCGAGTTCCATCCGCTGGAGGCAGTGCAGACCAACGTGCTCGGCACCGAGAACGTACTCGAGGCCGCGATCCAGTGCGGCGTGCAGAAGGTGATCTGCCTCAGCACCGACAAGGCGGTATACCCGATCAACGCGATGGGTATCTCGAAGGCGATGATGGAGAAGGTGCTCGTCGCGAAGTCGCGCAATGCCGCTCCCGTCTGCACGATGGTGGGCACGCGTTACGGCAACGTGATGGCCTCGCGCGGCTCGGTCATCCCGCTGTTCGCGGCGCAGGTCCTCGCCGGCAAGCCGTTGACGATCACCGACCCGGCCATGACTCGCTTCATGATGTCGCTCGACGATGCGGTCGATCTCGTGCTGTTCGCGTTCAGCCACGGCGGCAAGGGCGACATCTTCGTGCAGAAGTCGCCGGCGGCGACGCTCGACGTGATCGCGCGCGCGCTCGCCGACGTGCTCGGCCGGTCCGGCCACCCGATCGACGTCATCGGCACCCGGCATGGCGAGAAGCTCCACGAGACGCTGCTCAGTCGCGAGGAGCGCGCCCATGCCGAAGAGCTGGACGGCTACTTCCGCATCGCGCCCGACCAGCGCGACCTCAATTACGGCAAGTATTTCGAGCAGGGCGAGACGCGCATCACGCAGAGCGAGGATTACACGTCGTACAACACCGAACGACTGGACGTCGACGGCATGAAGACGCTGCTGCTCCGACTCGACTTCATCCGCGACCTCGTCGCGCAGCGACCGGCGCAAGCGATCGCGTGACGATGAATCTCCTCCTCACGGGTGCCGCAGGATTCATCGGCCGCAACCTCGCGATCGCGGCAACCGGTTCGGCCGGCCACCGGGTCGTCGACGTGACCCGGTCCACGACCCATGCCGAACTCGCGAGCGCCGTCGCCGCCGCCGACGCGGTCATCCATCTCGCGGGAGTGAACCGGCCCGGGCATCCGCGCGAGTTCGACGAGGTCAACGCCGGCTTCACCGCCGTGGTATGCGACGCACTGCGGGCCGACGGACGCGCACTGCCGATCGCGTTCGCGTCCTCGATCCAGGCTGAGCTCGACAACCCGTACGGCGCGAGCAAGCGCGCCGCCGAGCAGCGCCTTGTGCGACATGCCGCAGAGACGGGCGCGCCGGTCGCGATCTTCCGCCTGCCGAACGTGTTCGGCAAATGGTGCCCGGTGCACCGACACTCGGTCGTCGCGACGTTCTGCCACGACATCGCGCGCGGCATCCCGATCGAGGTCCACGATGGGTCGGCCGGCTTGAAGCTGATCCATGTCGACGATGTCGTCGAGCACCTGCTCGACGCGGTGCTGCGGCCGCGTCCGGGTGCGACGTTCCGCGAGGCAGGGCCCGTCCATCGCACGACCGTCGGCGAGCTCGCACGACAGATCGAGGCGTTCGAGCACGAACGCTGCACGCTCGCGGTCGATCGCGTCGGCCATGGATGGCTGCGCGCGCTGTACGCGACGTACGTGAGCTATCTACCGACGGCCTCGTTCGCCTATCCGGTCGCCGTGCACGCCGATGCACGCGGTGCATTCGTCGAGATGCTGAAAACACCCGATTCCGGCCAGGTCTCGTTCTTCACCGCGCACCCCGGCGTCACGCGCGGCGGCCACTATCACCATGCGAAGGTCGAGAAGTTCCTCGTCGTACGCGGACGCGCGCGCTTCCGCTACCGCCATCTGCTCACCGGGCAGACGCACGAGATCGATACCGACGCAGCCACGCCGACGATCGTCGATTCGATCCCCGGTTGGGCGCACGACGTCACGAACACGGGCGAGGGCGAACTGATCGTCATGGTGTGGGCGAACGAAGTCTTCGACCGCTCGCGGCCCGATACGTTTTCCGCAGGGACGGGCACATGAAGAAGCTCAAGGTCGCCACCATCGTCGGCACGAGGCCGGAGATCATCCGCCTGTCGCGCGTCATCGCGAAGCTCGATGCGCACTGCGATCACGTGCTGATCCACACCGGGCAGAACCACGACTACGAGCTCAGCGGCGTGTTCTTCGACGAGCTCGGCATCCGCAGCCCCGACCACGTCCTCGAGGCGGCGGGGTCGACGTCCGCGCAGACGATCGGCAACGTCATCGCATCGGTCGATCGCGTGCTCGAAACCGTCGCACCCGAGGCGGTGCTCGTGCTCGGCGACACGAACAGTTGCCTCGCGGTCCTGCCCGCGAAGCGGCGGCGCATCCCGACGTTCCACATGGAAGCGGGCAACCGCTGCTTCGACCAGCGCGTGCCCGAGGAAATCAACCGTCGCATCGTCGACCACGTCGCCGACGTGAACCTCACCTACAGCGACATCGCGCGCGAGTACCTGCTGCGCGAGGGCCTGCCTCCGGACCTCGTGATCAAGACGGGCAGCCCGATGCGCGAGGTGCTCGAGCACCATCGCGAGCGCATCGACGCGTCCGACGTGCTCGAGCGGATGCAGCTCGTCGAGGGTGGCTACTTCGTCGTCAGCGCGCATCGCGAGGAGAACATCGAGCCCGAGACGAGCTTCCGCCGGCTCGTCGAGGTACTCGACATGCTCGCCGGCACGCATGGGCTGCCGGTCGTCGTGTCCGTGCATCCTCGCACGCGCAAGCGCATCGACGCGGCCGGCATCGCATTGCATCCGGCCGTGCGCCTGTCGAAGCCGCTCGGCTTCTGCGACTACGTGAAGCTCCAGATGCACTCGATGGCGGTGCTCTCCGACAGCGGGACGATCACCGAAGAGGCGTCGATCCTGAACTTCCGCGCGCTCAACATCCGCGAGGCGCACGAGCGACCCGAGGGCATGGAGGAGGGCACGGTCATGATGGTCGGCCTCGACGCCGGGCGCGTGGGGCAGGCGCTCGCGGTCCTCGCGACCCAGCCGACCGGCGCGGACCGCCTGATACGACCCGTGGCCGACTACGCCGCGACGAACGTGTCGGACAAGATCGTTCGGATCGTGCACAGCTATACCGACTACGTGAATCGCGTCGTCTGGAAAATGACCTGATGCGGCTGCTCGTCGTCGTCGACACCTACGTGCCGGCGCGCATCTCGGGCGCGTTGCAGATGCGCGACCTCGCGCGCGAGCTCGTCGCGCAAGGGCACGAGCCGACCGTGATCGTGCCTTCGGCGGACCTGCGTGCAGCGTACGCGATCGAGCGCGTCGACGGCGTCGAAGTGCTGCGCGTGCGCACCGCGCCGACCAAGGACGTCGGCTTGCTGCGGCGCGGGCTCGCCGAATGCATGCTTCCGTTCGCGCTGCGGCGGGGCCTGGCGAAGAGCCCGCTGGCGCAGGTGCGCTGGGACGGCGTCATCTGGTACTCGCCGACGATCTTCCTCGCCGCCGCCGTGCACGCGGTCAAGCGTCGCTGCAGCTGTCGCGCGTACCTGATCCTGCGCGACCTCTTTCCCGACTGGGCGCTCGACACGGGCGTGATGCGCAAGGGCCTGGCCTATCGGTTCTTCAAGCGCGTGGAGCGGTACCAGTACTCGGTCGCCGACGTCATCGGCGTGCAGACGGCCGCGAACCTGCCTCGCGTCGCGCCGGATGTGGTTGCCGGCGCGCGCATCGAGGTGCTCGACAACTGGCTGTCCGAGCCCGAGCGCGCCGCTACCGCGTTCGATCGCGAGGCCGGACCGCTCGCGGGGCGAACGGTCTTCGCCTACACGGGCAACATGGGCGCCGCCCAGGGCATGGACGGCCTGCTCGACCTGGCCACGCGCATGCAGTCGCGGCGCGACGTCGGCTTCCTGTTCGTCGGCCGTGGCAGCGACATGGCGCGACTCGCGGACACCGTCGACTCGAGGCGGCTCGACAACGTGCTTTTCCTCGGCGAAGTCGATGCGGCGGAGATCCCGTCGATCCTCGCGCAGTGCCACGTCGGCCTCATCGCGCTCGATCCACGCCACACCACGCACAACATCCCGGGCAAGCTGCTGACGTACCTGCGCGCAGGGCTGCCCGTGCTCGCGCGCATCAACCCCGGCAACGACCTCGAAGCGCTCATCGATACCGCGGGCATCGGCCGCGTCTGCGTCGGCGACGCGTGGGAGCGGCGGCTGGTGCAGTTCGCCGAGGAGCTCGCATCCGATGCGGCGCTGCGCGAAGCCATGGGGCACCGCGCCCGAGCGCTCGCGCGGGACCGCTTTTCGACCGCGCGCGCTGCGGCGCAGGTGGTGCGCGGGTTGCGCGATGAAACCGTCGCTCAGCGTCGATACGGCACGTCGTAGGATGCGCCGGCGTCCGATCAGCGCGCCAGCCAGCGGGACGGTTCGGCGGGGGAGCGATGCGCTCGCCGGACGGGCACCGACCGTCTGCCTGCCTACTGCGCGTCAGCGCAGCAACGCGACGAGCAGCGCCGCAACCGCGACCGCGAGCGCGGCCACGCTCAAGCCGAGGCTGAGGTGCACGCGCGCATCGCTTGCGCCCGCAGCGGTGGACGACGGCTCGCCCGGGGCCACCGGCACGTCCGGGGTGCTGCGCAGCAGCTCGAGCATGCCGGCCACGACCGGCTCGTCGAACGAGTACGGGTTGAATTCCCGTCGTCCGAACCGCGCCATCAGCGCCTTCACCTCGCCCGCAATCGATCCGTACTTCATCGCCCAGCCCGTGAAGGCTGGCGCCGAGATCGCCTGGCGCACGAGCACCTGCACGTCCTTGTGGCGCGGGTCCGAGGCGATGCGCGAGTACACCGTGTCGACCGCCGCGACTTCGCCCTCGAGGCACTGGAAGAAGTAGCCGTCGGCGCAATAGAGCGCACCGACCACGTTGTCGCGCGGATTGTTGCGCCGCGACTGCATGAGGATGCGAGCGATCTCGCGTTCGACGCCGGTTCCCTCACGCCCGGTCGCGAACGTGGCCCGGCTTGCGTAGACGAGCCGCACATAATTAGGCATATCCCCTCGCTTCATGTGGTCGTGGCCGTACATCGTGCCATGCCTCGGACTCGACGTCAGCATGCGCGCGGGACGCGCGCCGAGCGAAGCGCCAGGCGCACGCGCTGCGCGGCTACAGCGCGATCTCGAGCGTCTTCGAACCGTCTCCTTCGCGAATAAGCGTTCGGGTGCGCCGGGACGTCAACGACTGCAGAGACGAACGCGGCGCCGTCGCACGGCAGCGCCGGCAAGATGGATGGCAACGAACAATGCGGGTGCCATGAAGCTGACATCGAGCGCGAAACATGCCCCTAGATCGACGAGGAACGGCGAGGCCTCGCTGAAGTTCACCTCGGATACGACGCCATCCGCCGCCCGAAGTTCGCAGATGACGTCGGCCGGAACATCCGCATTGCCTGATCGGAAGCGCATACGAACGAAAACCAGCTCTTGAACCTCTGCGTAGGCGGCGCACGCAGGATCGACGACGGCGCCCTTGACGATCGCGCCGATGATGAGCGCGACGCCGAGGGCGGATATTGCCGGGATGATGGTCGATCGCCGCACTCAATTGAAGCCGTCGCGGAATATCGTGTCGGCGGGCACATACCAGGGCGGATCACCGCCGTTCAGTACACGCAGCTTGGCGACGAACGTGTCGAGATGGCCATCGGCGTTGGTGCGAAATTCGCCGACCACGTACAGATTGGTGTCGGAGCTGAGCGAGATTCCGCTCTGGACGACACCGCTCCACGCGATCACGTGTGCCGACGGCGATCCGTCGTAATCCGGCACGGCATACCGCACCCAGCCCTCGTTGCCGAATGCAGGTTGTGGCTGGTACGCGTTGAGCAGGCTTTGGCCATTGCTGACGCCGACGGCGATGCTGTTCCAGTCGCTCGCGCAATCGTTCGCGGCGGCGCAGTCGCGACCCGCGCCGATCACCATGAGATCGAGCGCGCCGTCCAGGCGCATTCCGTCGAAGACGCCGACGACGCTGTCGATCGCCGCGCCGACGGGATAGAACCACAGCGGAGTCATCGTGTTTGCCGAGGACGTCGCTATGAGAGGAACGCGGCGCACGCCCGTTCCAACGGTGCCATTCTCCGCATCGCCAAAGAGCAGGAAGTGGCCCGCCTGCGCCTCGCTGCGGATCTGCCAGAAGTCGCTTTGCCGCTGCCGCCAGTAGCCGCCCGGAACGCTCAGGTCGTAGGCATCGTCGTAGACGTAGCCGTTGGCGAGGTCGCGATAGTTCTGCACGCCGAACCGGGCGATGTCTGCATCATTGCGCGGGTCGGTATTGCCAACGAACAGGACGTGCGCGCCGACGTCGGAGACCGCGGCATGCACGTCGCCGTCGGCGACGTCGCCCATGGTCCAGCCCGCGCTGCGCAGGCTGTCGAGGCGACCGCCTGCGCTCGTGCACGGCGTTCCCGGTCGCGCCGGCGAATAGGTGCCGCCGTTGAACTCGGCCATTGCGACGTCGCGCCGGTTGAAACTGCCATCGTTGTCGTACACGGCGATGTCGCCCACGAGAACGATGCCGCCCTCGGCCGTCAGGATGAGTTTCTGAGCGCGGCTCTCGCGAAAGTAGAAGTCGCATGGGTTGTCGCCGACCACGGCGTTGTTGCTGCTCAGATCGACCCAGCGCTGATTCGGCGATTCGTCGCCGCCGATGTTCTTTGGTTGGCCATCAGCGGTAAACGCCTCGATGAAGAAGTCCTTGCTGTCCCCGTCGGACCCGATGTAATCGTCGGCATAGCCAATCACGATGTCGCCGTTCGGCATCGTCACCATGCCGCCGTAACTACTGACGTTCGACCGCGCCGAGAATGCGACGCCGTTCGCGCCGAACGTGGGATCGATCTGTCCATTCATGCTGAGCCGCGTGATCTGCACATAGCGGCCGGCGGGCCCGGCGATGAGGATCCACTTTGGCCCGAAAGCGCCGCCGCCGAGATCGCCGCGCACGATGCGGATCGTGCGGCCTGAATCGTCGGTGGTCGTGCCCAGTCGGTCATCATAGTAGAGCCGCGCGAAACCGTTGCTGCCGAAGCTCGGATCGATCGAGCCGGGCGGCAGCGGAGTAGCCGCTGCCGAGCCGGCGAGCAGTGCGAGAGCGACGGTTGAGACGATGGGTGAATGACGTGTGATCTGCATGATGGTGTCCTCCATGGACACCCCTCACGCAGTACAAGGCAAAACCCTGACAACGACGCTGCGCGTTGCCTCAGCGGGCAATCGGTAGAGGGTCGTGCAGGCTTGCGCGCCATGGCGGGGCGAGCTTGGCAATGAACGGAGCGATGTCCCGTCGCAGCGACGTCGCCTGTTCGCCATGGCCCATGGCCGTCAGTGCGGCGGCGCGCACGACCTGTACTTCGAGCACGCGCGGATCGCTCGGCGGATGCGGCGGCGAGCGAACGGCCAGTGCTTCATCCAGCAAGATCATGGCTGCCTCGGCCTGTCCCAGCGCGAGCTTCGCCCGACCGAGCGCATGCAGCGACGCCCCGAGGCGGAAGTTGCGCGGCTGGAATGAACGCCGCGCCAGAGCGAGTGCCTCCTCGGCGATCGACTCCGCTCTCGCGGCATCGCCAGCTTCGAGCTCGGCAAGGCTCCATTGCGCAAGGACATTGGCAAGTACCGGGTTGGACTTCGCTTCATCCGCTCCCGCGACGGAGCGTAGCGCTTGCGCTGCCGCGCGAAGTTCGACGAGGGCCTCGGCATGGCGCCCTTGCGCCCGCAGCAGGTTGCCCAGGCGTGCGCGCGTGTCGTTGAGCCATTGCGATGTCGCAAGCTCGTGTGCGCTCGTGATCGCATACGACTCGCGCATGGCCGCCTCGGCTTCGTCGTAGCGACCCTGCAATTGCAAGGTGTACCCCAAGTGCAGCAGCGCATCGGCGCTGTCGCTGCCGCTGCGCGAACCGTTCGCCTGAATCGAGAGGGCAAGCGACTCGCGGAAGGAGGCCTCCGCTTCGTCGAAACGCCCCAGTTCGCGGTAATCGGCGGCGAGAAACTTCGCGTGGCTACTGAGTTGCCCCGGATTGGAACTTGCGAGCGCGGCGCGTTCGGTCTCCAGCAGCGCGCTACGCTCGCGCACCGCCTCATCGAACCGCCCGGCCAACTCCGCTACGCGGATCAGGTTCGAGCGGGTAGTCCACGTCTGGATGTTTTGGGCGCCATACAGGCGCGTGGCGAGCTCGACGCACTCGCGCAAGGTCGGCTCCGCGGCGACGAGGTCCTGCTCGTGAAGCTGCGCGATGCCGAGCCGACTCAAGGCATCGAGCAGGCGCGTATCGGATTGCGTCGGCAGTGCTCGCAGGATGCCGACGGCCTGCGTGATCGCGGCGATGCCTTCCTTGCCGCGTGCGCTGTTCTCAAGGATCTTGCCGTGCAGGATGAGATCGTCTGCCACCGCGCTCGACGCTTCGCCGGCCAGCGCACGATCCTCATCGAGCAACTGGAGCAACAACGGCTCGGCGCGCTGGTAGTCCTGGCTGCCGACGAGGATCGCCACTTCCGTGCGGCGGGCGTCAACCAACTCGCCGCGAGCGGCGTCGCCCGCGGCGTCCGCCAAGGCGCGCGCGTTCTGCACGTGCTGCAGGGCATCGGGAAATGCACGCAGTTCGTTCTGTACCCGCGCCATGACGATGTGGCTGCGTGCTTTCACAGCCCGCGGAACTGCGGGGCCGAGTGCCATCGCCTGAGCGGCGAGGGCCTTCGCGCGCTCGTAGTCGCCGATGTCCCAGTACAGGCCGGCAACGAGGTTCAGCATCTCGGCCTGAGAGGTAGGGGTGTCCGACAGCTGCGCGGCTTGCCGTTCGCCGCGCTCGAGCAGTTGGTGCGCGGTGAAGGGGGCACCGTTGTTCTCGTCGGGCGTCGCCTGTGCGAATACACCGACGAGGAATTCCCGGGTAGCGCGCGCGCGCGTCGCCTGCTCGCGAGCGACTGTGGCCTGGCGCAGGCTGAATGCCGCGGCGACGACCGAGATGACGACAACGAGCGACGCGGCCGCGAGCGCATATCGGTGGCGCTGCGCGAACTTGTACGCGCGATACGCGGCGCTATCCCGGCGCGCGACGATCGGCCTGCGATCGAGGTACCGCCGCACGTCCTCGGCGAGTGCATCAACGCTCGCGTAGCGCCGCTCGGGCTCGCTCTGCAGGGCACGCAGCGTAATGATGTCGAGGTCTCCGCGCAGGACGCGCGCGGGAATCGGCGCTTCGGCGCCGATCGCGGCCGCACATGCACTCGGCGCCGTGCGAGCGTAGCGGCGTTCGAGGTCCTGGCCGGTACCCATGGCCGCTTTGAACGGCGCGTGCACCTGCGCATCGGTGAGCAATTCGTGGAGCAGGTTGCCGAGTGCGTAGACGTCAGCAGCGGTGCCCACCGCACCGCCGCGGCGCTGCTCGGGCGCCGCGTACATCGGCGTGAACGCGGCCGCCTGTGTCGCCGTACGATTACCGCCGCCGCCATCGAGGAGCTTGGCGACGCCGAAATCGAGCAGTTTCACCGTACCATCGCGCGTCACGCGCACGTTGCTCGGCTTGATGTCGCTATGGACGATCAGCTGGCGATGCGCGTATGCGACCGCAGCGCAAACCTCGAGGAACAGGCGCAGGCGTTGGCGCAACCCGGGTGCATTGGTGCGCACATGATCGTCGAGGCCGAGGCCGTCAACGTAATCCATGACCAGAAAGGGGCGTCCATCCATGCTCATCCCGCCGTCGAGCAGGCGCGCGATGGCAGGGTGGTCCAGCTGGGCAAGCAGCCGGCGTTCGCGCAGGAAGCGCGCGATGATCGGCTCGGAATCCATGCCGCGTTTGATCAGCTTCAATGCGCCGCGTTGGATGAACCCATCGCCGTCGCGTTCGGCCAGATAGACCACGCCCATGCCGCCGCGACCGACTTCGCGCAGCACACGCCACGCGCCGAACGTGTGTCCGGCGCCGTCAAACGCGTCTTCTTCCTGCGCCAGCGTATCGCGTTGATGGCGCGCTTCCGCTTCGAATGAGTCGCCGTGCTCATCGGCACGCAGCAGTGCTTCGACCTCGGCCTGCAGCTGCGGATCGCTACAGAGTTCGTGCAGGCGCTGCCATCGTTGCGCGACCGGCAAAGCGACGACAGCGTCGAACAGATCACCGACTTGCTGAAAGCGCCGCGCATCCACTATTGCGGATTCTCAGCCGTACCGAGATGGCTGATCAGGAAAGCACGCGCCTTGCGCCAGTCGCGAAATGCCGTCCGCTCGGCAACCGCGAGCACGTTTGCGACTTCGGGCATGCTCATGCCCGCGAAAACGTGCAGCTCGACCAGCCGTGCTAGCCGAACATCGAGGCCTTCCAGTTCGGTCAAGGCCCGCTCTACCGCGACGAGGTCGAACGGCGCATCGCTTGCAGTTGCGTTGATGCCGCTCAGCGTGACGTGCGGCACGTCGTTGCCGCGCTTGTCGGATAGTCGCCGACGCGCGCGGTCCACGAGGATCTGGCGCATCGCGCGCGATGCGAGTGCACGTAAGTAAGAGGGGTCCTTGTCACGTGCTTCGTCGCGCACGCGAATCTTCAGGAATACCTCATGCACCAATGCCGTGGTGTCGAGTGTTTCCGAGCGGTGTGCGCGGCGCCGAGCGCGGCGTGCCAGCTGCTTGAGTTCGTCGTACGCGAGTGCGAACAGATCCGCCTGCCGAGACGCGTCCAATGACCGCCCGGCCGTTTCCCGCGTGTCCGGCGACTCCTGGCTTGTTCGCGACACCGAATGCTCCCCGGGCTGCTCGCATGTCCCTTCAGCATTGAAGAGCCGCTCTATCTTCGCATGCCTGAGCTGGATGGGATGACGCCGAATGACCGAGGTGATGGTGCGAGGCATCCGCAAACGTGTGAATCAGCGATGCAGGGCGGGACCGCCGATGAGGTAGGGCTTGCGCGTGACGTACTCAGCAGCAGTGACGTGAACGATATGGCCGCTGGTTGGCGTGGCACCCAGATCCCCAGATGGTGCGCAATGCATATTATGTAAAATACAGAATGGACTCCGGGATTCGCCTCGGTGCTGGCGTCTGTTGAGGTCGAACGCGACGAGCGAACGCTTTGATCCGCGTGGCGCAGTGACGTCGAGTCGCTTCACGGAACGAGTGCGGCACGCGACCGCCGGACGCCCGGGTCCGCCGCGTGCTACGTTGCGCCAGCTGCCGCTGGCGCCTCCGAGGCTACGCATGGGCAAGGTCAAGAGATTCCTCGTCTCGGTCGCCGCCTTGATCGCCGCATTGGCGATCGCCGCCGCGTACGCGACGCCGTGGCCGAGCGTCCTCGTCATTCGCTACATTTTCGACCGGGGCGCCGAGCAGGCCGCGACAGCGCTCGCGCCAAGGGTGCCGGCGGACGTCGTCGTCGACGGCGACCTCGCGTACGACCCGGCGGACGTCGACGCGCGGTTCGACATCTATCGCGGTGCGAATGCCCTGCCAGACGGACCGGTGGTCGTGTGGTTCCATGGCGGTGGATTCGTTTCCGGGCGTCGTCAGGATGTCGGCAACTACCTCAAGATCCTCGCCGGGCGGGGATTCACGGTCGTCAACGTCGACTACACCACCGCGCCCGAGGCGACGTATCCGACGCCCGTCCGGCAGGCGAACGCGGCCCTCGCCTACCTCGCCGCGAACCGCGAGCGGCTGCGCATCGACCCGGACCGACTGGTGCTCGCGGGCGACAGCGCGGGCGCGCAGATCGCCGCGCAGCCGGCCGCGCTCATCACCAATCCGTCGTATGCGAAGTTGCTCGGTATCCGTCCCGGCGTGTCGGCCGGACAGCTTTCAGGCGTTCTGCTCCATTGCGGCGTGTACGACGTCACGCACATGGGCGAACGCGGCGGCGTGCTCGGCTGGTTCGTGCATTCGACCGGTTGGGCTTACAGCGGTGCGCGCAGCTGGCGCAAGACAGGGGCGTTGGATTCGATGGCGCTCGCACCACACCTGACGCCGGCTTACCCGCCCGCGTTCGTCAGCGCAGGCAACGCGGATCCGCTAGGGCCGCAATCGGTCGCCCTGGCGCAGGCATTGGCACAGCTCGGCATCGCGGTGACGGAGCATTTCTTTCCGGCCGGCTACACGCCGCCCCTCGGCCATGAATATCAGTTCGACCTCGGCACGGATGCGGGTGAGGGCGCGCTCGGCCGGTCCGTCGAATGGTTGAAGTCGCTGCCACTGCGGCGCCCGTCCCTGCCCTGACGGCCGCGGGCGTCGCTGCAAGTCGAAGCGAGTCGATGCGCCGTCGTGCGCATCGCAATGCACGACGCCGACCGCGCGTCGCGGAACGTTCAGCGTCGCGCTGGCTACATACCGCGGATGTCCGGATCGAGGTCCGCATGAACTCTGACGGCGGCGAGACGAAGGCAAGGCTGCGGCGCAGGCGCGTCGTCCTGCTCGCGCTCGGCGGCAACTTCGCGATCGCGATCGCGAAGTTCGTCGCGGCGGCCATGACGGGCAGCTCCGCGATGGTCAGCGAGGGCGTGCATTCGCTCGTCGATACGAGCAACGAGCTGCTGCTCCTGTACGGGCTGCACCGCGCGTCGCGGCCTGCGGATACGGCGCATCCGTTCGGCTACGGTCGCGAGCTCTACTTCTGGAGTTTCATCGTCGCGCTACTGATCTTCGCGCTCGGCGCCGGCGTTTCCTTGTATGAAGGCGTATTGCACCTGCGCCATCCGGAACCGCTGCGCGACATCGCGGTGAACTACGCGGTTCTCGGCCTCTCGTGCGTGTTCGAGGGCATCTCCTGGCATGCGTCGTGGCGCGAGCTGCGCCGGGCGCATCCGACCGGCAGCGTGCTCGCTGCGATCCGGCGCAGCAAGGATCCGGGCACGTTCACGGTGTTCCTCGAAGACAGCGTCGCGCTCGCGGGTCTCGTCGTGGCGGCGGTCGGCATCGGCGTGGCGCATGCGATCGATCGACCCGAAGCGGATGCGCTCGCTTCGATCCTCATTGCGGTTCTGCTCGGCCTCGCCTCGATCTTCCTCGCGCGCGAGACGAAGGCGCTGCTGATCGGCGAGCCTGCGCATCCGCACCTGCGCGATTCGCTGTTGCGCATCGCGGCCGCGGACGAGGCGATCGCGCATGCCAACGGCGTGTACACGGCCCAGCTCGGACCGGACCGCGTGCTCGCGGCGCTGAGCGCCGAGTTCCGCGACGAATTGCTCGCGGACGACATCGAGCGCTGCGTTCGTCGACTCGAACGCGAGATCCGCGACGCCCATCCGGATGTCGTCGCGCTGTTCGTCAAGCCGCAGCCTAAGGCGGTGTGGCGCCAGCGCCTGGAGGGTCTCGAAGGCGCCCCGTCGGCGCTCCCTGCTCCGACGACGCCGAATGCAGGCCGAAACTGACGACGGCGTGAGCGCGACGCGTTCGGGTTCACGGTCCGTTGGGTCGCGCGCCCGATGATGGCGCCCTTCCCTCGAGGAGAGACACCGATGAAGGCTGCATCGCCTGAGCGCAAATCCGGTTCCGACGACGCGCCGCCGTGCCTCGAAGCCGATGCGGGAGGCAAGAGCGATCGCTTCCGGAGCCGGTCCATCCTGCCGGTGCGCCTGCGCGGTCGCCGCTCGGTGTTCGATCGATTCGCCGGACGCATCACGCAATGGGTCGGGTCGCCGTGGGCGTTCCTCCTCGCGATGGTCGCAGTCGTGGTATGGGCCGCGACCGGCCCGCTCTATCACTTCTCCGAAACCTGGCAGATCGTGATCAACACCGGCACGACGATCGTCACGTTCCTCATGGTGTTCATCATCCAGCAATCCCAGAACAAGGACAGCCTCGCGATCCACATCAAGCTCAACGAGTTGCTCGCCGCGCACGAACTCGCGAGCAATCGCGTCGTCGCAGTGGAGGATCTCGACGAGGGCGAACTCGAGGTACTGCGCCGGTTCTACTGCGAACTCTCGCGCCGCGCGGCGACGAACGGCGGCGTCAAGGAGAGCCACTCGCTCGACGAGGCGCGTGAGCTCGCGGTGCGCAAGCGCGACATCCGCGCGCGTCGCTCGGGTGCGGCCGAAGCCGCCGCATGAACGCCGCCGTCGCGGTGCGATCGGGTTTTCACACGAGCGCACGCACGCGTGCGCGCAGCTCGGGCACGACCTCGGCATCGAACCAGGGCTGATGCTTGAACCACGGCTGGTTGCGTGGCGACGGATGCGGCAACGGCACCACGCCCGGCGCGTACGTGCGCCACGCGCGCACGGTGTCGGTCAGCGACGCCCTGCGTGCGGGGCCGAGCATCCGCCGCTGCGCATGCTGGCCGACGAGCAAGGTCAAACGGATCGCGGGCAGGTGCGCGAGCACCCGGTCGAGCCAGAGCGGTGCGCATTCGGGGCGCGGCGGGCGGTCGCCGCCCGTGCCGCGGCCGGGATAGCAGAATCCGATCGGGACGATCGCGAACCGCGTGGCGTCGTGGAATGTCGTCGCATCGACGCCGAGCCATTCCCGCAGGCGCACACCGCTCGCGTCGTCCCACGGCACGCCGCTCGCATGGACGCGCGCGCCCGGCGCCTGGCCGACGACGAGGATGCGCGCGTCCGCGTGTGCCTGCAGCACCGGCCGCGGGCCGAGCGGCAGCTGCGCCTCGCACGCGCGGCACGCACGGATGCGCGTGAGCAGCGCGTCGAGCGGATCGGCAGCATGGTTCATCGCGACCGCCGGGTCGTGCGACGGGTGACGGCGTCGACGCCGGCGCGATGCGGTGCGTTCACGGGCATCGGGCTATGGTAGCGTCGATGGCGGCTCCCGGGTCGCCGTGCGCGGAGGGCGTCATGAAGAAGACGTTCAAGGTCGGCGACCACGTGCGCTGGAACTCCGAATCCGGTCACGTCGCCGGCACGATCATCGCGGTGCACGTGCGCGACTTCGACTACAAGGGCCATCGCCACCATGCGAGCGTGGACGATCCGCAGTACGAGATCCGCAGCGATCGCACGAATCACGTCGCCGCGCACAGGGGCCGCGTGCTCGAGCACGTGCGCTGACGTCGCCACGTGAATCGCCCATTCTTCACGATCGGTCATTCCAACCGCAGCCTCGATCGATTCATCGAACTGCTGCGGGAATCGGATATCGGGCGCGTCGTCGACGTGCGCCGGATGCCGGGCTCGAAGGCCCATTCGCAGTTCGACCAGGATGCGCTGTCGGCCTCGCTCGACGGTGCCGGCATCGCGTATGAGCACGTCGCCGCGCTCGGCGGCCGGCGCGGCAAGGCCGACGTGCCGCCGCAGGTCAACGCATACTGGACGAATCGCAGCTTCCACAACTACGCCGACTACGCGCTCACCGCTCCGTTCCGGGCAGCGCTCGTGCACTTGCTCGATGCGGGCCACGCGAGCCGCTGCGCGGTCATGTGCTCCGAAGCCGTGTGGTGGCGCTGCCATCGGCGCATCGTCGCCGACCACCTGCTCGCGGCGGGCGAGTCGGTCGTGCACATCCTGGGCGCGGGCCGCGTCGAACCCGCTCGTCTCACGCCCGGCGCCGAGATCCGCACGGATGGTGCGGTCGTGTATCCGGCCAGCGACGCGGGCGCATGAAGCGTCGTTCGCGCGCGACGGCGCGTGGACTCCCGCCCTGCCGGCCTGCGCGGCGAATGGGCGATCACCGCCGCGAGCGGAAGAAGCGCGTCAGCATCGCCGACGCGTCGGCGGCGAGCACGCCGCCGGTCACCGTGGTGCGATGGTTGTGGCGATCGCTGACGAGCGTGTCGAACACGCTGCCGGCCGCGCCCGTCTTCGGATCGGTCGCGCCGTACACGACGCGCGCGACGCGCGCATGGATGATCGCGCCGGCGCACATCACGCACGGCTCGAGCGTGACGTACAGGGTCGAACCCGGGAAGCGGTAGTTGCCGAGCCGCTTTCCGGCATCGCGCAGCGCCTGCACTTCCGCATGCGCGGTCGGATCGTCGAGCGTGATGTTGCGGTTCCAGCCTTCGCCGACGATCGTGCCGTCGAGCACGAGCACGGCGCCGACCGGCACCTCGCCGTCGTGCTCCTCGGCATGGCGCGCGAGTTCGAGCGCGCGCCGCATCCAGGCAGCGTCGACATTTGTCTGTGCGTCGGGGGCAGGCGCGTCGCATGACGCCGCCGGAGTGCCCGTGCCCGTTCGGCCGTGGTCATCCGCGCTCTCGATGCGCGTTCGCTTTCGCACTTGGAACTCTCCTCCTCCCATACGCGACAAGACCGCGCGCGTCGCCGAACCACCGGCTCACAGCCGATTCCAGACGCGGCGTCGCAGGTCTTGCCGAACCTAAGGGTTTTCCAACGCTTCTTCGGGGTGCAACAGCAGTCTCACGAGTGGATTGGGGAAACGCCGGGCCATCGTCACCGCGTACACGGTTTCCGAAATCCCCGGCAGTTGATCGCCGGCAACCAGCACGCCCCCCGCGATCTCGTCCTTGACCACGATCGGCGGGAGTACGGCGAGGCCGATGTCCTCGCGCGCCAACAGCCTCATCATCGCCATGTCCTCGACTTCCGCGACGATCTGCGGGTGGACGCCGAGGCGGTCCGCCAGCGCATTGAAACCGATCCGCACGCTGCTGTCCGTCGTCGGCAGGATTATCGGATGTTTCGCCAGGCGGTCCGAGAGGCTCGTGGTCTCGCGCAGGCGATCGGGCGTGCCGACCAGACTCACCGGCAACTCGGCCAGGCGATGCGTGACGAGGGAAGGCACGGCATCTCCGGCGGGCGCCTGGTTGAGAAGGACGACGTCGAGATTGAGTGCGGCCAGCGCGCGCAACAGCTCTCCAGCGCTGCCTGAGCGAAGGATCAGGTCGATGTCCGTCCGGCCGAGCACCGGATGCAGGAACTCCATCTGGAAATTGCGCGAGAGCGTGGCCAGCGAGCCAACCCGCAGCGCCTGCCGCACCGCGCCGGATTGACGCAACGTGCCCAGCAGTTCCTCGCCGGCGGCGAAGATCGCATCGGCGTGGTCGAGCACGATCTGCCCGGCTTCGGTCAGATGCAGCTGTCGTCCGCGGCGTTCGAACAGCGAATGGCCGAGCCGCTCCTCGAGCTTGCGGATCTGCACCGAGAGCGCGGACTGGGTGAGGTTCAGCCGCGCCGCCGTTCGCGTCAGATGGCCGTCGTGCGCGACAGCCCAGAAGTAGCGCAGGTGATTGTAATTGAGGGAGGTCATGACGTTCGATAATAGCGAACGATCCAGCATAAACAATGAATTTTTCTATCGCTGGCGGGACTGATATTCAAGGCGCCCCGACCCAACCGATCGCGGTGAACCTCCTTGTCGCCCTACCTGCTTCCCCTGTGCGGGCCGCTCCTGCTCGTCGTCGCCGCCCTCTTCGCCTGCCTCCCCGGCGGACGCCGTTCCACCGTGCCCGCCATCGCGGAAGGCTCCGCCATCGGCGCGCTCTTGGTCGCCCTCGCATCGCTCGCGCTGCTGGTCGCGCGCGGCGCCGGCGACAGCCCGTTGCTCGGTGGGCACGGCATCGGGCTCTCCGTGCGGCTCGACACCGTGAGCTCGACCATGCTGCTCCTGGTTTCCTTCGTCGGCTGGATCGTCGTGCGGTACGCGCGAACGTATGTCCACGGCGAGCCGCGCTACGGTGCGTTCCTCGGCGGTCTCTGCGCGACGCTCGCGTCGGTCCTGTTGCTCGTGCAGGCAGGCAATCTCGTGCAGCTGGTCGGCGCCTGGATCGCCACCAGCGTCGCGCTGCGTCGATTGCTCCTGTTCTATCCGCAGCGCCGCGCGGCACAACGCGCTGCACGCAAGAAGCGGCTGTTCTCGGCCATCGGTGCGGCGGCGTTGATCGTCGCGGCGATTCTCCTCGCGACGGCGTTCGGCACGACCGACGTCGGCGCGATCGACGCCCTCGCCCGGACCCGGAGCGCATCGTGGCTGGAAGTGGCCGCGGCAAGCCTGTTCGCGGTCGCTGCCGTGCTGAAGTCGGCCCAGTTTCCGACGCATGGCTGGCTCACCGAGGTCATGGAGGCGCCGACGCCGGTATCGGCGCTGCTGCACGCCGGCGTGATCAATGCCGGCGGTTTCCTGCTCGTTCGTTTCGCCGACGTGATGCTGCTCGCGCCGGGCGTGCTCGCC
>NZ_DATDMY010000058.1:0-4999 GCF_036518555.1 Dokdonella sp.
GCGGTCGACCTGCTCAAGCGCAAGCCGAAGCCGAGCGAGGACGACATCGCGTCGATCGGCAACCTCTGCCGCTGCGGCACGTACCCACGCATCCGCAAGGCGATCCTGCGCGCGGCCGAACTCATGCAGGGAGAACGCAAGTGAGCGCGTCCGTCGATCCGGGCCGGCGCCGCTTCCTCGCGATTTCGCTGGGTGCAGCGGGCGCACTCGTCGTCGGCGTGCGCGATGGCCTCGCCGCGCCGACGCCCGGCGTGCCGCCCGAACTCCTCGGCGACGATCTCACCGAACTCGGCCCGTTCGTGCGCATCGAACGCGACAACCGCATCGTGATCGGGGCGCGCGGCTGCGAGATCGGCCAGGGCGTGATGACCTCGTTGCCGATGCTCGTCGCGGAGGAACTCGACGTCGACTGGGCGCAGGTGCGCGTGGTGCAGCTGCCGTACGGCTACGTCGACACCGACAACGGCCCGTCGAACCGCTACGGCGACCAGGGCGCGGGCGGCAGCACGAGCGTGCCCGACGGCTGGAAGGACCTGCGCCAGGCCGGCGCGACCGCGCGCTGGCTGCTCGTGCAGGCGGCCGCGAAGGAGTGGAACCTCCCGGCCGAACAGCTGCGAACCGCTTCGGGCGAAGTGCTCGCGCCGGACGGGCGCAAGCTCAGCTACGGCGCACTCGCGCGCAGCGCGGCGTCGATCGCGCCGCCGGAGCATGCGGTCGCGCTGAAGAAGCCGGAGCAGTTCCGCATCATCGGTCAGCCGACGCGCGTCGTCGACGCGCGCGAAATCGCGACCGGGCGCAGCCGCTTCGGCATCGACGAGTACGCGGCCGACGCGCTCGTCGCGGTGATCGTGCGCTGCCCCTATCTCGACGGCACGCTCGAATCCTTCGACGACGGCGAGACGCGCAAGGTCGCGGGCGTCGTCGACGTGATCGAGATCGCCGGCCCCAAGCCCGGCGAGCCGTTCGACGGCCCGCTCGCGAGCGGCGTCGCCGTGCTCGCCGAGCACACCTGGGCCGCGCTCAAGGGGCGCGAGCTGCTCAAGGTGAAGTGGAAGCAGGGCCCGTGGGCCGCGGAATCCAGCGGCGCGCTCGCCGCGCGCGCGCACGAGCTGCTCGATCGCAACGAAGCGGGCACGAGCGTGCGCCACGACGGCGACGTCGCGAAGGCGCGCAAGCAGGCGCGCCAGTTCGTCGAGGCGCGCTACGAAGTGCCGTTCCTCGCCCACGCGACGATGGAACCGCCCGGTGCGCTGATCGAGATCAAGCAGGACAGCGCGCGCCTCGTCGCGTCGCTGCAGAGCCCGGGCGGCGCGTCGGAGATGATCGCGCGCATGACCGGCCTTGCGCGCAAGGACATCGAGATCCACATGACGCGCGCGGGCGGCGGTTTCGGACGGCGCCTCGAGAACGATTTCGTCGCCGAAGCGGTGCTCGTCGCGAAAGCCGCGGGCAAGCCGGTCAAGCTCATGTGGACGCGCGAGGACGACCTCCAGCACGACTTCTATCGCCCGTTCGGCGTGCACGCGCTGTCGGCCACGCTCGACCGCAGGAAGCGCGTCACCGGCTGGACGCACCGCTGCGCGGCGACGCCGCGGCCGTACCGTGAAGGCGGCGGGCGCAAGCGGCCGATCAATGCCGGCTGTCTCGAAGCCGACGACTTCCCCGCCGGCCTCGTCGCCAACCTCGACAAGACCTTCTTCGCGGTCGAATCGGGCATGCCGCGCGGCTGGTGGCGCGCGCCGCTGCACACCTTCCACGCGTTCGCGGTGCAGAGCTTCATCGACGAGCTCGCGATCGCGAGCAAGCAGGACGCGGTCGCGCTGCGCCTCGCGATGCTCGGCGAACCGCGCCGCATCCCCTATTCCGGCCACGGCGGCCCCGAGTTCGACACCGGTCGTCTCGCCGAGGTGCTTCGCCGCTGCGCGGCGAAGATCGGCTGGGGCGAGCGTCGCGACGACGGCCACGGCCTCGGCATCGCCTGCCATTTCACGTTCGGCGGCTACACCGCGCACGCGTTCGAAGTTTCGGTCGAGGGACGCGAGCTGCGCATCCATCGCGCGGTCTGCGTCGTGGACGTCGGCCGCGTCGTCAATCCGCTCGGCGTCGAGGCGCAGATGATCGGCGGCACGATCGACGGACTGTCGACCGCGCTGCATCTCGCGATCACGATCAAGGACGGCCAGGTGCAGCAGCACAACTTCCCGGACTATCCGCTGCTGCGGATGGCGCAGGCGCCGCGCAGCGTCGAGGTCGAGATCGTCGCATCCGAGGCGGATCCGGTCGGCGCGGGCGAGATGGGGATACCCGGCGTCGCGCCCGCACTCGCCAACGCGGTCTACGCCGCGACCACGGTGCGCGTGCGCAAGCTGCCGCTGATGCCCGAACTCATGCGCATGCTGTAGGGCGCCGTCGCGCAACGCGTGCCGCCGCGGCCTACGCCGCCATCGCCACGGTCGCGATGAAGGCCGCGAGCACGGCGAGGCTCGGCACGTCGGTGAGCGCGAACACGACCGGATCGTCGTGCATGCGACCCCGTCGCGCGAGCGACCACACGCGCAACAGCCAGTAACCGAGCAGCGGCAGCAGCAGCCACAGCCAGTGCGGCTGGCGATACAGCGCGGCGCTCTTGGTGCTGTCGACGTAGAGCGCGAGGACGAACAGGCTCGTGGCCGCCGCCACGGCGCCGAACCGGCCGATCCAGGCGAGGTGGGTCGCGCGGTAACCGCGCCCGGCGACGCTCTCCTGCGCGCTCTCCACCACGCGCTGCACCTCGGCGTAGCGCTTGACCAGGGCGAGGCTGAGGAACAGGCACATCGCGAATGCGAGGAACCAGGCCGACGCTTCGACCGGGATCGCGACCGCGCCGGCGACGATGCGCAACGTGTAGAGCGCGGCGAGCACGACCACGTCGACGAGGACGACGCGCTTGAGCAGCAGCGAATACGCGAGCGTCGTCGCCGCGTACAGGCCGAGCACGAGCACGAAGCGCCACGGCAGCAGCGATGCGAGCGCGAACGCGCCGAGGACGAGCAGCGGCGCCGCGACGAGCCCGCTCGCGATCGACAGGCGCCCGGCCGCGAACGGTCGCGCGCGCTTGCGCGGATGGCGACGGTCGGCGTCGAGGTCGAGCAGGTCGTTGAGCACGTAGGCGCCCGATGCGCACAGGCAGAACGCGACGAACGCGAGCGAGGCCGCGGACAGCACCGCGGGCTCGAAGATGCGGTGGGCGGCGACCGCGGCGACGTAGACGAGCAGGTTCTTCGACCACTGGTGCGGACGCAGCGCGCGCAGCGCGGCGCGCCATGCCCCCGGACGCGGCTCGATGACCGCGTCGACCGTACGCGAACGTCGCAGGCGCGCGAGCACGCGCGCGGGCGCGTTCGCGACGATCGCGCGGCGCGCGCGCAGCCACACCGCGAGGTCGGCGCCCGCATCGCCGATATAGTCGAAACCGCGCTCGCCATGGCGCGCGACGAGGGCCGCGGCCTTGCGGGCGCCGTCGAGATTGGTCTCGCCATCGCTGCCGATCGCGGCGTCGAAGCCACCCACGTGCGCGGCGACCGCGTCGACCCAGCGCTGGTCCGATGCGCTGCACAGCACGCGCGGTCGCGTACCGGCATCGCGCAGCAGCGCGAGCACGCGCGCGTCGTACGGCAATCGCGTGACGTCGGGGCAGGCGCGCCGCGCGATCTCGCGCTTGAGGCGGGCCTTGCCGCGCCACAGCCACAGCGGGAGCACGAACAGCCAGAGAGGATTGCGTCGCAACAGCGCGAGCACGGATTCGTGCAGCAGGTCGGTGTGGACGAGCGTGCCGTCGAGATCCACGCACAGTGCGACGTCGTCGTGGTCCTGCATGCGGCGCGCTCGTTCCCTGGGGGTCGTGATCGCGTCGAGGATAACCGATCGCATGGCGCGGCCCGCGCCGTCGCGATCGGCCGGCGTGGCCGCGTCGTGGCCGCCGCCGACCTCGACGCGTGTCGATCGCAGCGGGTCTAGCCGCGCAGCGGCGAGTCCGGCCGCGAATCGCCGCACCCGTCGCCGCGCACGGTGTCGTGCACGTGACGTGCACGCGCCACCGGCGGCACGCGCATCGCGCGCGCCGCCCTACGGCGCGGGTTCGCAGCCGCCGGATTCGGCGCGCTGTTCTGCGCGGTGGCGGATCGCCTGCTGGTCGGCGAGGCCGACCCACTTGAGGTACTTGCCCGCGACCTTGTCGCCGAGCGACAGGTCGGGCGCGAACGCCTGCGAGAAGCGCGTCTTCTTGCAGTCGAGCGGATTGCCGCGTTCGGCGATCTTCTCCCAACGCTGCCGTGCCGCCTCGCGCTCCGTCTTCGGTGGCGGCGGCAGGCTCGGGAGTTCGCCGCCTCCGAGCCGGATCGACCCGTCCGGATTGAACAGCTGCGGTGCGCCGCCCGCACCGCCTTCGCCGATGCGCGCGCGCATCGCGTCGGTCGATTCCTCCGCGCGCGGCGGCGGCGCCTTCACCTTCACTTCGGGCGGGGAGATCGCGATGCGGCTCGGACGCGCGACGATCGGCGGCTCGGGTTCCGGCGGAGGCGGCGGTACTTCGGCGCTCGGCTCGATGAGGTTGACCGTGACGACCTGCGGCGCGCGCGCAGGGTGCCGGTGCGGCCGCATGCCGAGTCCGAAACCGACCAGCTCGACCAGCGTGACGACGAACGCGAGCAGTCCGCCGAGCAGCAGCAGGCGCCGGTCGCGCACGGGCCGGATCTCCCAGCGCAGGCTGCGTTGCCATGGCAGCCGGTCGCTCGCGAAGCGCAGGCGCCCCGGTTCGTGCAGGGTCGGCGGCGAACGATCCGCGCGCGGCAGCATCGGCGTCGGCGATGAGGGATGCTGCAAGGTCAAGTGTCGATGCCCGGATGCGTCGCGGCAGGATAATGACGGCGCGCTAAAGCGCGGTTAAACACCCGGCCGGCGCTCGCCGTGCGGCACTTGCGGTGGCGCCTCGCGCGGAGCCTGCATCGGCGCGCGATCGCCG
>NZ_DATDMY010000059.1:0-58283 GCF_036518555.1 Dokdonella sp.
CCGCCGCAGAAGTCGTTCTTCTTCGCCAAGTACCGCGTGCGCGGCGACCGCCTCGAAGTGCGCAAGGTGGACGACGCGAAGGCCGCCAAGCTCGTCATCGACGGCGCGCTCGAAGGCACCGTGCAGAAGGGGCGCAACGAACTGCACGTCTACGTGCGCGGCGGCCGCCAGCAGATGCTCGACCTCGTGCGCCGGCACGACCTGTTCGAGTCGAAGCCGTCGCTCGTGTTCACGCGCAGCCGCGAGGACTTGCAGGACTTCGAGCGCAGCCTGCAACGCGACGCGACCGGGGAGACGCGCCGATGAGCCTGCCCGCCGCGGTCCGCATCGTCGAGGTCGGCGCGCGCGACGGCCTGCAGAACGAGAAGACGATCGTTCCCGCCGCGACCAAGATCGAGCTCATCGACCGGCTTTCGGCGACCGGCCTGCGCACGATCGAGGCGACCAGTTTCGTCAGCCCGAAATGGGTGCCGCAGCTCGCCGACGCGGCCGAGGTGTTCGCGGGGATCGCCAAGCGCGACGGCGTCGCCTACCCCGTGCTCGTGCCGAACCTGCAGGGTTACGCGCGAGCGCGCGAGGTCGGGGCGCGCGAGGTCGCGATCTTCACCGCCGCGAGCGAGGCGTTCAACCGCAAGAACATCAATGCGTCGATCGACGAATCGATCGAACGCTTCCTGCCCGTGCTCGACCAGGCGAACGCGGACGGCGTGCGCGTGCGCGGCTACGTCTCGACCGTGCTCGGCTGCCCGTACCAGGGCGATGTGGCGGTCGCCGACGTCGTGCGCGTCGCCCGTCGCCTGCACGAACTCGGGTGTTACGAGGTCTCGCTCGGCGACACGATCGGCATCGGCACGCCGCTGAAGGCGCGCGCGATGGTCCGCGCGGTCGCGGGTGAAGTACCGGTCGCCGCCCTCGCCGTGCATTTCCACGACACCCGCGGCCAGGCGCTCGCGAACATTCTCGCCTGCCTGGACGAGGGCGTCGCGGTCGTCGACAGTTCGGTCTCCGGCACCGGCGGTTGCCCGTATGCGAAAGGAGCGACCGGCAACGTCGCGAGCGAGGACGTCGTCTACATGCTCGAGGGCATGGGCATCGAGACCGGCGTCGACCTGCCCGCACTCGTCGCCACCGGACTCTGGCTCAGCGAACAGCTCGGGCGGGCGACGTCGAGTCGCGTGGCACGCGCCATGGTTGGGTAGGGTGGGACGCAGCGGCGCGGTAGCGCGCCTGGATGCGACAACGCGCGACCGCGAGTCCCACCGATTCGACGGAGCAGCTCTGTCGAAGAGCATCGCGGCTGAAGCCGCTCCTGCAACAGCGTAGGAGCGGTTTCAGCTGCGTTGCGATTGCGCTCCGTCGCGCCCGGTGGGACTCGCGGTCGGACGCCGCGCACGCATGCGAAGGGCCGTGCCGCTGCGTCCCACCCTACGAGATCCCGACCGTGCGTGCGATCGGCCCTAGTGCACCGGCGCCATCAGGTGCTGGTACTTCGTCCCCGCCCACATCACGTACGGCTGCGACGTGTCGGGATCGGGCGACTTCGGATACGTGTCGTAGAAGGCGGCATCGGCGCCGACGACCATCACGTGCGGGCCGGTCTTGATCCAGTGATTCCCCGCTTCGGGCTTGGTTGCGTACGGATCGGTGTTGCTCGCGTCCGTGCCGCCCGCGAGCATGTACATGAAGCCGACCTTTCCGACTGCCGGATCCTTGTGATCCATGTACGCCTGGATCCACGCCATCGCGTTCGCATCCATGCACATCGGGTCGGGACCGGGCGTCGCGGGATTGTCGGGCATGCAGCTGAAGCCGTTGCTGCCCTTGCGCAGCGTGCGCATGCCGTTGCCATCCATGGCCACGACCGTCGCGCCCTTGGCGACGCTCGCAGGCGCGGCCTTCATCGCGCTCGCGATGAGGTCGGCGTCGGACGGGGCCTTGCCTTCCATCTTGTTCTTGTCGGCGTGGATCGTGTCGGCCGCCTTGCCCTTTTCGCCGGCGACGGCGGTCGCGGCGCAGAGCACGAGCAGCGGGATGGCGATGGAACGTTTCATCAACCAGGTTGCGAGCATGGCTGTCTCCCCGTTCGAGGCGTGGTGACCCGGCGCGCCCGCGCCGGGGAGGCGAATGTCCTCCCGCGGCTGCGCGGCGTCAATTGCCGCAGGATCGATCCTGCGCCAGTCAAACGGCATGCCAGCGATCGGCCCGCGGGGGCCGGGAAACGGCTACAGCTCGCGCAGGAAGTAGCGGTCGCAACCGTGGTGTCCGGTCGCGCCGAGCGCGCAGGTGATCGGCCGGAAGCCGTTCGCGCGATAGAGCGCCTGCGCCGCGTCCATGCCCGTCAGCGTTTCGAGGTAGCAGCGGCGGAATCCGTGCTCGCGGGCCGCATCGAGACAGCGCCCGATCAGCGCGCGACCGGCGCCCTTCCCGCGCAGCGTCGGCAGGAAGTACATCTTGCGCAGTTCGCACGTGTCGGCATCGCCATTCTCGAGCGGTGCGATGCCGCCACCGCCCTCGACCACGCCGTCGTGCTCGACGACGAAATAGGCGCAACGCGGCCGTGCATAGGATGCGCTCATCGCATCCACTTCGGCGTCGTGGATCGCGAAGCCGGGGCCGTCCGCACCGAATTCCGGCATCACGCGCCGGATGATCGCGGCGAGCTGCGCGTCGTCGCGCGGTTCGATCGGCCGGATCGCGATGGACGGTGCGTGCATCGGCTCAGTCGACGGTGCGGCGGAAGTCGAGGTCGTACCGCGCGCCGCCGGTCAATGCATGCAGGCGCAGGTTGGTGATGCGGATCGGCGCGCCGGGTGCGACGTCGGCGACGTTGGAGTGGGCCATCTCGGCCGGATCGATGATCGTGACGCCGCCGCCTCCGAACACCTCGAGCACGTTGTCGGGCCCGATCACGGCTGCGGTCGCCGCATCGAGACCGAGGCCGAGGGCGAACGGATTGAGCGCGAGCGCGGCGAGCAGGCGGCCGAGCCGGTCGCTCGCATGGCCGCCCTGGTCGATCACGACGCGGTTGGTGAGGCCGAGGCCGGGCGCGAAGTTCGCGCCGCCGCCGCGCGGCGTCGCACCTTCCGTCCCATGCGTGAGCATGTGCTCGCAAAGCAGCGCGGCCGCGCCGCCGCAGCCGGCGATGGCCATGCCGTCCGCGTTGCGCCGGCGCAGGGCGCGCGCGAGCGCCGTACCACCGACGAGCGTGGACAGGCGCAGCGGCTGGTCGGTCAGCAGCACGACGAGTTGCGCGTGTTCGACCGCATCGAGCAAGGCGCGCTGCTCGCTGTCGGTGCGCGCGTTCAACGGCGCGCGGCGTACTTCGCCCGCGCCGGCCGCATAAGCGGCCGACTCGAGGTCGGCTTCCGCGTCGGCGTCGTCGGATGCGCTGACGATGACGACGCGCGGCTGGGTGCCGACCAGCGCGAACACGCGCGCGAGCAGGTGCACGCCGCGCTCGCTCGCTTCGAGGTCGCCGCAGGCGACGATGAAGCCGCGGTGGCGGTCGGGAGCGAGTTTGGCAGGCATCGGAATCTTCGCCGGCAGCGGAAGCGCCCGAGTATAGCGACTCGACCACCACCCGCGTCGACTGCGTCGTCGCGGTGCTCACGATCACGTTTCGGCGCCGCGGACCTCGGCCCGCCGGCGCGTGTCGGGCAGCCTGCTAGAATCGCCGCCCTCGCTCATTCGGGACATCCCATGCAACTCGATCAGGTCAAGGCCGCGATCACCGGCGGCGCTTCCGGTCTCGGTTTCGCCGTCGCCCGGCACCTCGTCGCGCACGGCGCGCGGGTCGCCCTGCTCGACGTCAATGACGACAAGGGCCACGCGGCCGCGGCGGAACTCGGTGCGGGCGCCAGCTACCACCGAACCGACGTCACCGACGAAGCCGGCGTCGCCGCGACGCTGAAGGACGTGCACGCCAGGCTCGGCGGCCTCAATGCCGCGATCAGCTGCGCCGGCATCCTCGGCGCGGGACGCGTGCTCGGCAAGGAGGGGCCGATGCCGCTCAAGACGTTCGCGACGACGGTCATGGTGAACCTCGTCGGCAGCTTCAACGTCGCCAAGGCCGCGGCCGATCTCATGCAGCACAACGCGCCGGGCGAGGACGGCGAACGCGGCGTCATCGTCAACACCGCGTCGATCGCGGCGTTCGAAGGCCAGATCGGCCAGGCCGCCTACTCGGCGTCGAAGGGCGGCGTGGTCGGCATGACCCTGCCGATGGCGCGCGATTTCGCGCGCATCGGCGTGCGCGTGATGACCGTCGCGCCGGGCGTGTTCCATACGCCGATGGTCGACGGCATGCCGGAGCAGGTCTACCAGTCGCTGTGCGCGCAGGTGCCCTACCCGTCGCGCCTCGGAAAGCCCGAGGAGTTCGCCGACACGGTCGCCTTCATCCTGCAGAACCGCTACCTCAACGGCGAGACGATCCGCATCGACGGCGCGATCCGGCTTGCGCCGAAGTAGCGTCGCGTCGCGCGGCACGGGTTCCGCGCGCGCGGCGCGCGGGCCGCGTGGCGCGCCGCGAAGCCGAGCTCCCGGTCTCGACCACGGCCGTCAGCGATGAGACGCCTGCGCATGGATTCCGCGACCACCGGCCCGACCGGCGCCGCGGCGACGGCGGTCGATGGGTTCCCGCACCGCTCCCTTGCGCACGCGCCACGAACCGAGGCCGGCGTATACCGACCGGATATCGACGGCCTGCGTGCCGTCGCGATCCTGTCGGTGCTCGCGTTCCACGCGTTTCCGCAGTGGATGCGCGGAGGGTTCACCGGGGTCGACGTGTTCTTCGTCATCTCCGGTTTCCTCATCTCGCGCATCGTCTTCACGGGCCTCGCCGCAGGCACATTCCGCTTCAGCCACTTCTACGCGCGGCGCGCGCGCCGCATCTTCCCTTCGCTCGCGACCACCCTCGTCGCGGCCCTCGCGATCGGCTGGCCGATCGAACGGCAGCTGGACTACGCCCAGCTCGGCAAGCACGTGGCGGCCGGCGCGGGCTTCGTATCCAACATCGCCTTGTGGCTCGAGTCGGGCTACTTCGACGCGACGGCCGACGCCAAGCCGCTGCTGCACCTCTGGTCGCTCGGGATCGAGGAGCAGTTCTACATCGTATTCCCGCTGCTGGTGTTCCTCGCCTGCCGCGTACGTGTCGCACGAGCGCCGCTGCTGGTCGCGACCGCGCTCGCGTCGTTCGCGGCGAACCTGTTCCTCGTCACGCGCGATCCTCCAGGCGCGTTCTACCTGCCGCACGCGCGCTTCTGGGAGCTCCTCGCGGGGTGCCTGCTCGCGCTGGCGGGGCTCCGTGCGGAGGGTCGAATCGACGAGACGGAACCGCGGTGGCTGCGCCATGCGGCCTCGATCGCGGGGGCCGCGCTAGTCCTGGCCGGCCTGCTGTCCATCGATGCGACACGCCAATTTCCGGGCTTCTGGGCGCTGCTGCCGGTCGCGGGCGCCACCGCGCTGATCTGGGCGGGGCCCGGCGCGATCGTCAATCGACGCGTGCTCGCGCAGCGGCCGATGGTGTGGATCGGACTCATCAGCTTCCAGCTGTATCTCTGGCACTGGCCCCTGCTCGCGTTCCTGCACATTGCGCGCCCCGAGGACTCGAGCGGCGCTTCCCGGGCGCTCGCGATCGCCGCGAGTTTCCCGCTCGCGTGGGCGACGTATGCCTGGATCGACAAGCCGCTCCGAAGCGGACCGCGTTCGCGCGCCAAGGTCGTCGTCGCCTGCGCCGCCGTCGTCGGCGCGGGGATCGCGGGAGCGTTCGTCTACCGGCACGCGGGTTTTCCCGCGCGCACGCCGGACACGCTGTCCGCGCTCGCGAACTTCAAGTTCGATTACGCCGTGCCGTTCCGCGAAGGCACCTGCTTCCTGCGTCCCGAGCAGGACTTCCGGCAGTTCCATGACTGCACGAGCACCGTCGCCGGATCGGACGCAGTCGTGCTGTGGGGCGACTCGCACGCGGGGCATCTGTATCCGGGTCTCGCGGCTGCCGCTCGAGGTCGTTTCACGCTGACCCAACTCACCGCCAGCGGCTGCCCGCCGATCCTCGACCTGGACGCCAACCAGCGCCCTCATTGTCGTGCGATCAATGACGGGGTGTTCGCGCGCATCGAGCGCGAGCGGCCTGCGGAAGTCGTGCTCTCCGCTTACTGGCCGTCGTATCCGTGGGAGCGGCTGCCGGCGACCATCGACCGCCTGCTGGCGGCCGGCGTGGGTCGGGTGCTGGTCGTCGGGCCCGGCCCGCTGTGGCCGTCGGGCCTCGCCGGGATCCTCTACGCGCGGGCGAAGGCGGACGTGCCTGCCCATCGCATGCCACGACGCCTCCCGACCGGCGCGGACGCCCAGCAGAGGGCCTTCGATCAGCGCTTCGCGGCGTCGATCGCGCGCCCCGGAGTGGATTACGTCTCGATGCGGTCGATCCTGTGCAACGAGTCGGGCTGCCTCACGCATACGCGCGACGACGCCGCGTCGATCGTGTTCTACGACATCTATCACATGACCACCGAAGGCTCGACGTACGCGGTCGCGCACTTCCCCGACGGCGCCTTGCCGCCGTGGCACTGACGGTCGCGTCCGGCGCCATCGCGCACGCGTGCGGCCATCGACGATAATGCCGGCCCTCGAGCCGCCCTGTCCCGCGGGAGCGGCGCACCGACTACACAGCACGGAACCCCTCATGCGAGCAGCAGAGATCAAGAAAGGCAACGTCGTCGAACACGAAGGCAAGGTCTGGCAGGTGCGCGACATCGAGCGCAGTTCGCCGCAGGGCCGCGGCGGCAACGTCACCTATCGCCTCATCATGTACAGCGTGCCCGGCGGCACCAAGCTCGACGTGTCGCTGCGCGCGGAGGATGAACTTCGCGAGACCGAGCTCGTGCGACGCGCGGTCACCTACTCGTACAAGGACGGCGACGCGTACGTGTTCATGGACAGCGAGGACTACACGCAGTACACCCTCGACGCGAGCGCGATCGGCGACGCGGCGGGCTACCTCGTCGACGGCATCGAAGGCTGCTACGTGCAGCTGATCGAGGATGCGCCGGTCGCGCTGCAGCTGCCGCAATCGGTCGCGCTCGAAGTCGTCGAGACCGCGCCGGAGCTCAAGGGTGCGACCGCGACGAAGCGGCCGAAGCCCGCGAAGCTGTCGACCGGCATCGAGATCCAGGTGCCCGAATACATCTCGACCGGCGAAAAAGTCTACGTCAACACGGTCACGGGCGAGTTCGCCGGCCGGGCCTGATCGCGACGCGCGCGCCGCCGGAAGGCAGCGCGCGCATCATGGCGTCGCTGGGCATGCGGGCGGCCACGCTTCGTCGGCGCCGACGTGCCAGACGAAGAATTCCCCCGACAGCGGCCCTTTCGTATCGCGCGCGAACAGCACGGTGCGCCCGCTCGGCGAAAACGTCGCGCCGATCTCGCTACCGTTGCGGTTGATCTCGACCGGCAGCTTCTCGCGTGGAAGCCAGCGATCACCGTCGCGACGCACGCGGTAGTAGCTGTCGTCGCCTTCCACGAGCATCCACGTGCCGTCCGGCGACGGCAGCGGTTCGTACTCGTCGCCGGCACCGTTGAACGCGGTGCCGGCGTTCTCGACGACCCATGTGCCGTCGCGCTCGCGCGCGCGCCAGATGTCGGTCTTGCCGTGACCTCCGGGTCGGCCCGAGCCGAAGTACAGCCAACCGTCGGCGTCGAGACGCGGGAACCATTCCTGCGCGGTCGAGTTGACCGGTTCGGGCAGGCGCTGCGGCACGCCCCAGCGCCCGTCCGCGGCGCGTTCGACGCGCCAGATGTCGAGGTCCTTGCGTTTCGTGCCGTCGCTCGTGCGCGACGAGATGAAATACAGCACGCGGCCATCGGGCGTGAACCACGGATCGGCTTCGACGCCGTCCCCGGCGAATGCGGGCGGTTGCGGCTCGCTCCAGCCGCCGCTGCCGCAGCGGCTGACGAGGATGCGCCAGCCTTCGAACTTCGGCGAGCTGCGCACGAACCAGAAATCGCCGTTGCGCGGGTCGAATGCGGCGTGCGATTCGAACTGCGCGCTCGATACGCCGTGCGGCGTCCACGCCTCGACGCGTGCGCGAGCCGTCCCGGCCGACACCGGGATGGCGGCGGCAAGCACGATGATGGCGCTCATTCGGTTGAGGATGCTGCGGCATGTCGACGGCATCGCTTCGACTCCCTCTGCGTGATCGCGGAATGTTCGTCGTACACGACGCCGCGTGCGCTCCAGACCGGGCTCATCCGCGACGAGGCGAGCTTCCGGTGCGGCGGAGCGTGGGTCACGCGCTGCGCGCGAGCCATTTGCGTGCCATGCGACGCAACGACGCGTCCGCGGCTTCGTCGTGCGCGATGTCGGCGATGCGACGCCATGCGAGCGCATGCGATTCCGCGCCGACCACGTACGCCTCGCTGCCGCGTGCGCGCACGACGAAGCGCACGTCGTAGTGCCAGTGTTCGGGTTCATCGCCACGCGCGGGGATGCGGTGGCGGTCGAGGTCGAACACGATCGTCTCCACCTCGAGGTCGAGCAGGCCCGACTCCTCCTCGGCTTCGCGCAGCGCGACGCGTGCGAGATCGCCGTCGCCGTCGGCGTGGCCGCCGAGCTGCAGCCAGCGGTCGAGCTTGCGATGGTGGGTCAGCAGCACGCGTTCGCCGTCGGCACTGACGAGCCAGGCCGAGCCGGTCAGGTGCCCGGCCCGGCGCGCGCGCGAGGCGGCTGCATCATCCGTACTCGCAAGTTCACGAAACAGGGCGACGACGCCGGCCTCGTCGGGCCACGCGTGCTGATACGCCTCGAATAACGCGATCCAGTGCCGCTGGTCGGGCGTGACGCCTTGCGGCAGGGCAGCATGTCCGCTCATGACTTCGTTCGCTTGCCGCTCGCCGAGGGGTCGCGTATGTTACCGGACCGCTGCATTCGACCTTCGTCGAGTGCTCGCACGGTGTACGACGGCGCTGGGGGATTTCCGGGCGCACGCACGTTCATGGTCCGGCCATCCAAGCTCGCGAAGGGGATGCAATGATTTTCTGGCGTGTCAAACCGCTCAACCAGATTCTTGAAACGGCAGAAAAGAAATCCCTGAAACGACAACTCGGTGCATTGCAGTTGACCCTGCTCGGCATCGGCGCGGTGATCGGCACCGGCATCTTCGTGCTGACCGCCGAGGCGGGCCAGAAGGCGGGGCCGGGCATGATGCTCGCGTTCGTGATCGCGGCGATCGTCTGCGCGCTCGCCGCACTCGCCTACGCCGAACTCGCGTCGATGGTGCCCGTCTCGGGCTCCGCCTACACGTACACCTACGGCGTGCTCGGCGAACTCATCGCGTGGATCGTCGGCTGGGCGCTCGGCCTCGAATACGGCATCGGCGCGGCGGTCGTCTGCGTCGGCTGGTCGGGCTACATGAACGGCCTGCTCAAGGCAAACGACATGGCGTTGCCGGAATTCCTGCGCACCGGTTACTTCGCGGGAGGCGGATTCGACCTGCTCGCGTTCCTCATCGGCCTCGCGGTGACGGTCCTGCTCGTGATCGGAACCTCGAAGAGCGCGCGCGTCAATTCCGTGCTCGTGGCGATCAAGATCATCGCGCTGACGATCTTCATCTTCCTCGCGATTCCGGCGGTGAAGAGCAGCAACTTCGAGCCGTTCCTGCCCGGCGGCTGGGGAAGCCCGCTCGGCGGCGTCGGCGTGCTCGGCGCGGCCGCATCGATCTTCTTCGCGTATGTCGGCTTCGACGCGGTATCGACCGCGGCTGAAGAAACCAAGAACCCGAACCGAAACATCCCGATCGGCCTGATCGGCTCGCTGACCGTGTGCACGATCTTCTACCTGCTCGTCGGCTACGGCGCGGCTGGTTCGGTCGGCGCGCAGCCGATGCTCGGCGCCAATGGCCTGCCGCTCGATCCCGGTACGCCTGCGATGGCGGCCGCATGCGTCGGTTCCGATGCGCTCGTCTGCAGCAAGGAACCGCTCGCACACGTCATGCGCCTGCTCGGTCACACGCGCATCGGTGACTGGATCGGCATCGCCGCGATCCTCGCGCTGCCTTCCGTGATCCTCATGATGATGTTCGGCCAGACGCGCATCTTCTTCACGATGTCGCGCGACGGCCTGCTGCCGGACGCACTGTCGAAGGTGCACCCGCGCTTCCACACGCCGCACGTGATCACGATCCTG
Source organism: Dokdonella sp. (assembly GCF_036518555.1). Lineage (GTDB taxonomy): Bacteria > Pseudomonadota > Gammaproteobacteria > Xanthomonadales > Rhodanobacteraceae > Dokdonella_A. The sequence goes on from NZ_DATDMY010000059.1 coordinate 10,178, forward strand.
ACCGGCGTCGTCGTTTCGGTGTGCGCGGCGCTGTTCCCGGTCGGGAAGCTCGCCGACACGTCCAACTCCGGCACCTTGCTCGCGTTCGCGATGGTCTCGATCGGCGTGCTGATCCTGCGCAAGCAGCAGCCGGAGCGCGCGCGGCCGTTCCGCACGCCGTTCGCGTGGATCGTCTGCCCGCTCGCGGTCGCCGGCTGCTTGCTTCTGTTCGTCAACCTCAGCATGACCGCTAAGGTCGTGTTCGTGACGTGGGCGGCGATCGGCCTGGTGCTCTACAGCGTCTACGGTTACCGGCGCAGCCACCTCGCCAACCAGACCGCCTGAGGCGTGCGCGTGCCGCGACGTTGAAACACGGAGGCCGGCGTGATGCCGGCCTCTTGCCGATCGCGCACCGCGCGACTGATCCGGAATCCCCATGCTCGACCAACTGCTCGCGAAGAAGACCGATTTCAGCAACGCCGCCGTCGACGACGACGGTCCGAGCCTGAAGCGGACGCTCGGTCCGTGGGGGCTCACGGCACTCGGCATCGGCGCGGTCATCGGCGGCGGCATCTTCGTGATCACGGGCCAGGCGGCCGCGGAACACGCCGGCCCCGCGATCATCCTGTCGTTCGTGATCGCGGCGCTGTGCTGCAGCTTCACGGCGCTCTGCTACGCCGAGTTCGCGACCCTGATCCCGATGTCGGGCAGTTCCTACTCGTACGCATACGCGACGCTCGGCGAACTCGTCGCATGGTTCATCGGCTGGAACATGGTGCTCGAGTACGGCGTGTCCGCGTCCGCGGTCGCGGTGAGCTGGACCGGCTACTTCACGAGCCTGCTCGACCATTTCGGCGTCCACCTGCCCGCGGTGCTCACCAATGCGCCGCTCGCGTTCAAGGACAACCAGATCGTCGCGACGGGCGCCTACTTCAACCTGCCTGCGGTCGCGATCGTGCTCGCGCTGACCTGGCTCTGCTACATCGGCATCCGCGAGTCGAGCGGGGTCAACACCGCGATGGTGATCCTCAAGGTCGCCCTCATCGTGATCGTGATCGTCGCGGGCTGGAGCTACGTCAATCCCGACCTCTGGCATCCGTTCATCCCGGAGCAGCAGGGCCCCGAAAAATACGGCTGGGCCGGCATCATGCGCGGCGCAACGCTCGTGTTCTTCTCCTACATCGGGTTCGAGGCGACCTCGACCGCGGCGCAGGAAGCGAAGAACCCGCAGCGCGACCTGCCGTTCGGCACGATCGCCTCGCTCGCGGTCTGCACCGTGCTCTACATCGGCATGGCTGCGGTGCTGACCGGCCTGTTGCCCTACGACCAGCTCGGTACGAGCGAGCCCGTGGTGACCGCGATCAAGGCACACCCCGAGCTCGGCGGGCTGCGCTGGCTGGTCGAGATCGGCGCGCTGATCGGCCTCTCCTCCGTGATCCTCGTGATGGTGATCGCGCAGCCGCGCATCTTCATGATCATGGGCCGCGACGGCCTGCTGCCGCCGGTGTTCGCGAAGATCCACCCGCGCTATCGCACGCCGCACATCAATACCGTGATCACCGGTGTCGGCATCGCCGCGCTCGCCGCGGTGTTCCCGCTCGACGTGCTCGGCGACCTCGTGTCGATGGGCACCCTGATCGCGTTCGTCGCAGTCTGCATCGGCGTGCTGATCCTGCGCCGCACCCAGCCGGACTTGCCGCGCACGTTCCGCGTGCCTTGGGCGCCGGTCACCTGCGTGCTCGGCGTGCTCAGCTGCCTGATGCTGCTGTACTGGGAGAACTGGTACAACTGGACGTTGATGGGCGTGTGGACCGTGATCGGCTTCGTGATCTATTTCGGTTACGGTTTCCGCCACAGCCGGTTGCGCCGCTGACGGATCGTGGTGGTGCGGTGGGTGGGACGCGCGGCCGGAGCCGACGCGACACGGCGCGTGCTGCCGCTGCGTCCCAACCCTACACGTTGATGGGCGTGTGGACGGCTACTCGGCCTCGTCGTTGCCGGTCTCCGCATCGGTGTCGGCCCGGGTGTCGTCCGGCAACAGCGACAGCTGCTTGCGCGTGTCCGCGCCGAGGCGGCGCAACTGGTCGATGCGCGCGAGCAGGTTGCCACGGCCGCTGCCGATGCGCTTGAGCGCGCCTTCGTGCAACGCCTGCGCGCGCGTCAGTGCGTCGCCGACGCCGTGCAGCTCGTTCACGAGCATCACGAAGCTGTCGTGCAGCGCGCCGGCCTGCTTGGCGATCTGCATCGCGTTGACGTTGCGGTCTTCGAGCCGCCACAGGTGCGACACCGTGCGCAACGTCGCGAGCAGCGTGCTTGGGCAGACGAGCGAGATGTTCTTCGAGAGCGCATAGGTGTAGAGGCCGTCATCGGCGCGCACGGCCTCGATCAGCGCCGCCTCGATCGGAACGAACAGCAGCACGAAATCGAGCGTGTTCAAGCCGGGGAGGCTGTCGTACTTCTTCCTCGACAGCGAATCGACATGGCGCCGCAACGAAGCGACGTGCTCGCGCAGCAACGCGTCGCGCTCGCCGTCGTCGACGGTCGATTGCATGCGCTCGTAGGCGGTCAGCGAGACCTTGGCATCGACCACGAGGTCCTTGCGCTCGGGGAGATGGACGATGACGTCCGGACGCGGGCGGCCGCCGTCCTCGTCGGCCAATACCCGCTGCAGCTCGAATTCGCGGCCCTCGCTGAGGCCGGAGGCCTCGAGCACGCGCTCGAGCACGAGTTCGCCCCAGGCGCCCTGCGCGCGCGTGTCGCCCTTGAGCGCGCGCGTGAGGTTGAGCGCGTCCTCGCTGATGCGCTGGTTGAGCTGGCGCAAGCTGTGGATCTCCTGCGCGAGCATGCCGCGCTCGCGCTGGTCGCTCGCATGGCGCAACTCGACCGTCTCGCGGAATTCCTTGAGCTGCAGCTTGAACGGATCGAGCAGGCCGCTGAGCTGCTGGCCGCTCTGCTCGCGGAAACGCTCCGCCTTGTCGTCGAGGATGCCTTGCGCGAGGTTCTGGAAAGCTTCGCGCAGGCGCACCTCGGCCTGCTCGAGCAGTTGCAGCTTTTCCGCGGCCGCGTGCGCCTGCGCGGCCGAGCGGGCCTCGAGCGCGGCATGGCGGCCGGTGAGCTCGACGAGTCGTGCCTGCGCCTCGTCGCGCAGGCGTCGCGCCTCGTCGAGCTCGCGCGCGAGCCGCTCCGCCTGCGCCTGCTGCGCGGCGGCGTGCGCGGTGACCTTGCGCAGGTTCTGCTCCGCGAGCGCCCCATCGTGTTCGTAACGCTCGACGCGCGCGGCCGACTCCGCGGCACGTCGCGCTTCGGCGTCGCGTTGTCCCGCCAGCGTCGCGATCTCGGCATCGCGGCTTGCCCGGCCCTCCGCATGCGCGCGCGCGACGCGCGCGCGCAGACCCAGCCACGCCAGCAGCGCGCCAACGACGAAACCGGCTACGACGCCGGCGAGAATAAGAAGCAGGGGGGCATCATTCGACACGCGCGAATCCGCTGTAGGTGACGGAGCGCGATTGTCGCAGGCCCGATCTCAGATACCGAGATTCGGCCACCGGACGTGCTCCCGGCTCTGCGCGCCGGGAGCGACGATCCATCCGGAACGCGATCAGACCTTCTTGGTCCAGCTCGCGCACCAGCCCTTGGCGCTGACGACCTTGCCCGGGAACAAGTCGCAGGGGCCGTAGGTCATCTCGGTATGACCCTTGTAGAAATTGCAGCCCGCGCAGGTGGAGCCTTCCTTGTACGTCGGATTGCCCTTCGCGGTGCTCGCATCTTCGGTGTAGGCGAGCGCCTTGGCGGTCGGGTCGTTCGGATCGAGATGCGGCGCCGAATCCTGCGCACGCGCGACGCGCGGCAGCAGGCCCGCGGCGACCGGCGCGATGGCGGCGCCGACGACGGCGATCTTAAGGAAACGGCGTCTGCCCTGGCTTTCGGCTGGGTCCGACATGATCCACTCCTCTGGTCTGCGTTGTCTTGAGCTCGGGCACGCCCGTGCCCGACGCGCCCAGCTTAGCGCGATGCGCGTCGACGGACATGCTGCTGCGCCGCTTTGCCGCATCGCACCGCGCGAACGGTAGCGGGCGGCCGATGACCCGCGCATGAAGCCCGGGCCGTCGCGCGGCTTCGGTATAGTAGTAGGAATCGTGGTCACCGGTTGCCGGGAGTCGCGCCATCAATTCCTACCCCATCGACCGCCGGCGCCTCGAGCACTGCGCGCAGCAGATCGCCGAAGCCGGACGCGAGCTCGGCGCGCTCGGCTGGACGCCGGCGACGAGCAGCAATTTCTCCATGCGCCTCGATGCGTCGCATGCGGCCGTGACAGTGTCCGGCCGCGACAAGGGTCGCCTCGGCATCGACGACATCATGGTCGTCGACCTCGACGGACGCGCGGTCGACACCGACGCGCGGCCGTCCGCGGAAACCGCGCTGCACACGCAGATCTACCGGCGCTTTCCGGCCGCGGGCGCCGTGCTCCACACGCACTCGCGTGTGCAGTCGGTCGCGTCTCGCCTGTACGCCCCGCGCGGTGTCGTGCGGTTCGAAGGCTGGGAATTGCAGAAGGCGATCGCCGGCTACACCACCCACGAGAGCGTGCTCGACCTGCCGGTGTTCCCGAACACGCAGGACATGGCGCAACTCGTCGCGCACGTGGATGCCTGGCTCGATGCCGGCAAGCCCCTGCACGGCTACTTGATCGACGGGCACGGCATCTACACATGGGGCAAGGACATGCCGGAAACGCGCCGCCACCTGGAGGCGTTCGAATTCCTGCTGAACTGCGAACTCGACCTGTTGCGCCTGAAGGGAGCCCCGACATGAGCCGTTTGCGCATTTACGACGACGCGCGCGCCGACGCGCCCCTCTCGACCCACACCGACCACGCCGCGATCGCGCGCGAACTCGCGGCGGTCGGCGTGCGCTTCGAGCGGTGGGAGGCGTCGCAGGCGGTCGTGCCCGGTGCGAGCCAGGAGGACGTCGTCGCCGCCTACCGCGGCGACATCGACCGCCTCATGCGCGAAGAGGGGTACCAGGCGGTCGACGTGATCAGCCTCGAGCCCGACCACCCCGATCGCGCCGCGTTGCGCCAGAAATTCCTCAACGAGCACACGCACAGCGAGGACGAGGTCCGCTTCTTCGTCGCCGGCGCGGGCCAGTTCACCTTGCACCTCGGCGGCAAGGTATACGAAGTGCTCTGCGAAAGCGGCGACCTCATCGGCGTGCCCGATCGCACGCCGCACTGGTTCGACATGAGCGAATCGCCCTACTTCGTCGCGATCCGCCTGTTCACGAACAAGGAAGGCTGGGTCGCCGACTTCACCGGCGACGACATCGCGAGCCGCTTTCCGCGCATGGCGCCGCACCGCCCGACCGGGGTGGCCTGATGTCGTACCTGGACGAGTCGCTCGCGCCCGGAGAAGTGATCGTCGCGCGCTTCGACCTGCACTGGACCGCGAAGTGGCGGCTCATCGTTTTCCTCCTGCTCGCGATCCCGACGCTCGGCATCGCGCTGCTCGCCGCGTTGTACGAGTGGATCCGGCTGCGCTCGATCGAACAGGGCGTGACCAATCGTCGCGTCGTGCGCAAGACCGGCATCATGAGCCGCGAGACCACCGAACTGCGCCTCGCCTCGATCGAGACCATCGACCTGCGCCAGAGCGCGTGGGGCCGCCTGTTCGGCTACGGCGACGTCGTGCTGACCGGCCGCGGCGAGACCGCGATGATCTTCACGCGACTCGCGGCGCCGATCGAGGCCAAGCGCGCGATCGAAGGCGCATACGCGGCGAACGTCGAGGCGACGCGCGCGCATCCGGCCGGGCATGCGTCGTAGCCGCGGCTCGCCGCCGCATCGCGGGAACACCGCAGGGTCATCGCGGCCGAACCGCTTCCATCCTTTCTTTTCGTGCGCGACACGAGGCCGATGATCACGACCATCCTCACCGACATCGAAGGCACCACGAGCTCGATCAGCTTCGTCAAGGACGTGCTGTTCCCGTACGCGCGCGCGCGCCTGCCCGCGTTCGTGGTCACCCACGCAGACGACGCGGACGTGCAGCACTGGCTGCACGAAGCGGCGAAGGAAGCGGGCCTCGTGTCGGCGAGCCGTCAGGAGATCATCGACCTGCTCGTCGCCTGGATCGATGCCGACCGCAAGTCGACCGCGCTGAAGGCCTTGCAGGGCATGATCTGGAAGGACGGCTACGCGAGCGGCGAATACCAGGCGCACGTCTATCCCGAGGTCGCTGCGCGACTGCGCGCCTGGCAGGCCGCCGGCAAGCGCCTGTACGTCTACTCGTCCGGTTCGGCACCGGCGCAGCGCTTGTTCTTCGCCCACTCCGAAGCGGGCGATCTCACGCCGTGCTTTTCCGGCTATTTCGACACCGAGATCGGCCCCAAGCGCGAGGTCGACTCGTACCGGCGGATCGCGGCCGCGATCGGCGTGCCGCCTGCCGAGATCCTGTTCCTGTCCGACATCGTCGAGGAGCTCGATGCCGCCGCGGGGGCCGGCCTGCAGACGACCCTGCTCGCGCGCGCGCCCGCGACGTGCCCGGCCGGCGCGGCGCATCGCTGCGTCGCTGATTTCGATGCGGTCGAGGCCTGATCGCGCGCGCGTCGCCGGTGGTGTCGCGCCCCGCGTGCACCGATAATGACGCGTGCCGCGCGAGCGGCCGCTCGACTCCCACCCTCCCGGTCCGCCGTGAATCGACTTCCCGCGATCCTCATCGACGGCCTGCGCGCCGCCCTGTTCCGCCATCCGCGCGTGTCCGCGACGACCGTCGGTGCCGGCATGTTCGTCGCGGTCGTCGGGGTGTACCTGCTCGTGTCGATCCTGCTCGGCATGGCCGGCACCGCGCCGCCGTGGATGCTCGTCCCGGGCGGCGTGCTCACGGTGCTGTGCGACGCGATGCTCACCCTGATCGCAGGCTGGCTGCTCGCCGTGCTCGCGGCTCGCCGCGAGGCCGTGTGGGGCATCGCGACGGTCCTGCTGGCGGCGACCGTCGCCACCGCGGTCATCGTGCACTGGCCGCTCGGCGAGCTCGCGGCCCGGCTGCTGCAGCACGACCACCGCGCGCTCGCGGTCCTCGTCGACCTCGTCGCGAGCACCTGGTGGTTCTTCGTCCTGCTCGTGTTCGCCCATTGGCTCGCGCCGCGCGGCCTCGGCCACGCACTCGGCAGCGCGCTGCTCGCGTATGCGATCAGCGCCGCCGCGTGGTGGTGGCTGCCGCAGCCGCGGCTCGTGAGCACGATGCCCGGCGTGGCGGCGACGGAGGCCCCTGAAGCCGTCGAAGCCGGCGACGACGCACGCGCGACCGGCGAGGAGGACGGCAGCGCGAACGAAGCCGCCGGTGCGAGCCCCTTCGACGCGGAAGCGGCGATGTACGCGCAACCCGCGCTGCTCGACGCCGCGCTCGCGAAACTGAAACCGCAGACGCCCGGCAAGGTCGACCTCTACGTCGTCGCGTTCGCCGGCGACGCGCAGGAAGACGTGTTCCGCAACGAAGCCGAGTACGTCGAGTCGCTGTTCGCGCAACGCTTCGGCGCGGCGGACCGCACGGTCGTACTGGAAAACCATGCGGCGACCGTCGCGACGCGCCCGCTCGCGAGCTGGACCAACCTGCAGCGCACGCTCGCAGCGATCGCGCGCACGATGGATCCGGCGGAGGACGTGCTGCTGCTCTACTTCACCTCGCACGGCTCGGACGATCACCAGTTGCTGGTCGACCTCGACCCGCTGCCGCTCAACCAGATCGGTCCGGACGACGTCGCCGATGCGCTGAAGACCGCGCCGGCGATGCGCTGGAAGGTCATCATCGTCAACGCCTGCTATTCGGGCGGGTTCGTCGACGCATTGCGCGACGACTCGACGATGGTGATCACCTCCGCACGCGCCGACCGCACGTCGTTCGGCTGCGGCGCGGACTCGGACATCACCTGGTTCGGCAAGGCATTCCTCGCCGAGGCGCTGAACAAAACGACCTCCCTGCGCGATGCGTTCGACCTCGCTCGCACGTCGGTCGATGCATGGGAAAGCGAAGGCGGGAAGGACGCGGCGCCCGCGGCGCAGGGTGGCACCGAGGTCGAGCCGATCCTGCACTCCGAGCCGCAGATCGCCACGAGCCCCAGCATCGAGGCGAAGCTCGCCGCATGGCGGCGTGGTCTGCCCGAGCGTCCGCCGGTACCGTTCGCGCCCGCGGGCGAGGCAGCGCCCGCGAGCAAGGCAGCGCCACACTGACGCAGCCGCTGCGCGCGACGCTTCGACGACCACGGCCGGCGCACGACGCACGCGCGGCACGTGTGCCGAGCGCGCCGGCGTGGATCATCCTGCGGAGGGGTTCCGTACGGGCCTGCGGGCGAAACGTCCTCGCACGCGAGGATTGGCGACCCCGGCCCGATTCGAACGGGCGACCTCGCCCTTAGGAGGGGCGCGCTCTATCCAGCTGAGCTACGGGGCCGCGTGGCCGCCGCAATTGTAGCGGCTCGCTACGACATGGCCTACCCGACGCTTGCACGGAGCGCCGAGCGAACCCATCTGACGGTTTTGGCCGAGGAATCGCCGAGCATGACTGCCTCCCTACGCCAGCCGGCCGTCTATCTTCCGCACGGTGGCGGCCCCTGCTTCTTCATGGATCCGCCAGCGCAAGCGCCGCTGGCCTGGAACGGCATGGCGACCTACCTGCGCGGCCTTGCCGCCTCGCTCGGCGCGCGGCCGTCCGCGATCCTATGCGTCTCGGCGCATTGGGAAATGGCACAGCCGACCGTGAACAGCGGCGCGCAGCCGGGCATGCTGTTCGACTACTACGGCTTTCCGCCGCACACGTACCGGCTGTCCTATCCGGCTCCCGGCTCTCCCGCGATCGCCGCACGCGTGCGCACCATGCTCGCGGGCGCGGGGATCGCTTCGGACGAGGACGCCACGCGCGGCTTCGACCACGGCGTGTTCGTGCCGTTCCTGCTCGCCTGGCCGCAGGCGGACATTCCGGTCGTGCAGCTGTCGCTGCAGGCCGGGCTCGACCCGCGCGCGCATCTCGCGATCGGGCGCGCGCTCGCGCCGCTGCGCGACGAGGGCGTGCTCGTCGTCGGCAGCGGCATGAGCTACCACAACCTGCGGGAGTTCTTCAGCGCCGATCCGCGCGTGGCCGCCGACGCGGAACGCTTCGATGTCGCGCTCACGCACGCGGTGGAACTCGCCGACGCGCGCGCGCGCGACGAGCAACTGGTCGAGTGGAAGCGGATGCCCGCCGCGGTCGCGTGCCCCCCGCGCGCGGAGCACCTGTTGCCGCTCATGGTCGTCGCGGGCGCCGCCGGCGACGACCCCGGCCGTCGCACGTTCAACGACCGCGTGTTCGGCAAGGCCGTGTCGGCGTTCCAGTTCGGCTGACGGGGCGCGCCCCGGCCGGGCGCCGCCGCGTGAGTTCGCCCGGGGTCGACGGGTGGCGCGTGTGCCCGAAACCGCGCGGCGTTCGCATCCGCGGCACCGCCACGCGGACCGCGCAGGGCCGGTCCTGCTAGACTATCGGGTTTCCGCGCGCACCGGCGCGTGCCCCGCTTTCCTGGAGTGTCCATGTCCGCGCAGATCCTCAAGTCCCTCGGCCTCGAGCCGGTCAATTCGGGTACCTACCTCGGCCACGGCGAATGGTCGAAGACGACCGATGCCGGCCTGCTGCAGTCGATCAACCCGAGCAACAACGAGGTGATCGCCGAAGTCCATTCGGCGAGCGCGGGCGACTACGAGACGATCGTCAAGCGCGCGCAGGCCGCATTCGCGACCTGGCGCACGACGCCCGCACCGCGACGCGGCGAGGCGATCCGCCTGTGCAGCGAAGCGCTGCGCGCGCACAAGGACGCGCTCGGCTCGCTCGTCGCGCTCGAAATGGGCAAGTCCAAGCCCGAGGGCGATGGCGAGGTGCAGGAGATGATCGACATCGGCGACTTCGCGGTCGGCCTGTCGCGGCAGCTGTACGGCCTCACGATGCACTCGGAGCGCCCGGGCCACCGCATGTACGAGCAGTGGCACCCGATCGGCCTCGTCGGGATCATTTCCGCGTTCAACTTTCCGGTCGCGGTGTGGGCCTGGAACAGCTTCATCGCGGCGGTGTGCGGCGACATCTCGATCTGGAAGCCGTCGCCGAAGACGCCTCTGTCGGCGATCGCGGCGATGAAGATCTGCAACGACGCGCTCAAGGCGGGCGGCTTCCCCGACCTCTTCTTCCTGTTCAACGACGCCGGCACCGAGCTCGCCGCGACCTTCGTCGACGACAAGCGCGTGCCGCTGATCAGCTTCACGGGCTCGACGAAGATCGGCCGAATCGTCGGCGAACGCGTCGCGCAGCGCATGGGCCGCTCGCTGCTCGAACTCGGCGGCAACAACGCGATCATCGTGGACGAGAGCGCCGACCTGAAGCTCGCGATCCCGGCGATCGTGTTCGGCGCCGTCGGCACCGCCGGCCAGCGCTGCACCACCACGCGCCGCCTGTTCGTGCACGAGTCGATCCACGACGACGTGCTCGCCAAGCTCGTCGCCGCCTACAAGCAGGTCGAGAAGAAGATCGGCGACCCGACCGACGCGAAGAACCTCATGGGGCCGCTCAACAGCCGCGACGCGGTGCAGGCCTACCTCGACGCGATCGCGCAGGCGAAGGCGAGCGGTGGCAAGGTCGAGACCGGCGGTGCCGCGATCGAGGGCAAGGGCAACTTCGTGCTGCCGACGATCGTCACGGGCCTGTCGAACGACGCCGCGATCGTGCAGCACGAGACGTTCGCGCCGATCCTCTACGTCATGAAGTTCAGCTCGCTCGAGCAGGCGATCACAATGCAGAACGCGGTGCCGCAGGGCCTGTCGTCCGCGATCTTCACCCAGAACCTCAAGGCGGCCGAGGCGTTCCTCAGCGCATCCGGCTCCGACTGCGGGATCGCCAACGTCAACATCGGCACGTCGGGCGCCGAGATCGGCGGCGCGTTCGGCGGCGAGAAGGAGACCGGCGGCGGCCGCGAGTCCGGCTCCGACGCGTGGCGCGCGTACATGCGCCGGCAGACCAATACGATCAACTATTCGGACGCGCTGCCGCTCGCGCAGGGTATCAAGTTCGAGTTCTGATTCCGAGGCGGGGCGTTCGCGACGGCGCTTCGAAGAGGCTTTCCCTGATAGGAAAGTCCGCGCGTGGACGTACTGGGACTTCGAAGGCGCGGCATCCCGCCGCGCCGGCAGGATGTCCCATGAACAAGCTCGTCATCGCGCTCGCCGTGCTGCTCGGCACGAGCGCCGCCGTCGCCACGCTCGCCGCCGCCTCGCGCAACGACCTCGTCCAGCGCGGCCGTTACGTCGTCCTGATCGGCGGCTGCAACGATTGCCATACGCCGGGGTTCACCGCGAACGCCGGCAAGGTGCCCGAATCCCAATGGCTGACCGGCGACGACCTCGGCTGGTCGGGGCCGTGGGGCACGACCTACGCGCCGAACCTGCGCCTGCGCCTCGCGACGATGGACTCCGCGTCGTTCAAGCGCTATGCCCACGCGTTCACTGCGCGTCCGCCGATGCCGTATTGGGCGGTCAACGCGATGAGCGATGCCGACCTCGACGCGCTGTACGCGTTCGTGCAATCGCTCGGCCCGGCCGGCAAGGAAGCGCCGTCCGCACTGCCCCCCGGCATCGTGCCGCCGGGCCCGGTGGTGCAGTTCCCCGCGCCGCCCGAAAGCGTGGCCGCGCACTGACGCCGCCTGCTGCGCGACGCGTTGAACCGTCGCGCGCGAGTGACTACTCTTGCGCACCGGCGCCGGAGCGCGCTGTTCCCCGGTTTTTCCGCGCATGAATGCCACCTCCCCGCGCACGAGCACGACCGCGATCCTCAGCCTCGTCTTCGGCATCGTCTGCTGGCTCGCGCTGCCCTTCATCGGCGCCATCGCCGCGGTGATCTGCGGTCATCTCGCGCGCGGGGAGATCCGACGCGCGCCGCCCGGCACGCTCGAGGGCGACGGCATGGCGATCGCGGGACTCGTGCTCGGCTGGGTGCATCTCGCGCTGTTCGTGCTCGGGTTCCTCGCGATCATGTTGTTCTTCGGCGGCCTCGCGTTCTTCGGCGCCCACTGGCATTGAGCGCATCCGGCTTGTACGCGCTCGCCCGCCCGTTCCTGTTCTGCCTCGACGCCGAGCGCGCCCACGATCTCGGACTCGCCGCGATCGAAGGCGCGTGGCGAACCGGCACGAGCGCACTGCTCGCGTCGACGCCGGCGCCGCTTCCGGTCGACGCGTTCGGCCTGCGCTTCGACAACCCGGTCGGACTCGCGGCCGGCCTCGACAAGAACGGCGCGCACGTCGACGCGCTCGCCGCACTCGGCTTCGGATACATCGAGGTCGGCACGACCACGCCACGCGCGCAGCCGGGCAACCCGAAGCCGCGCATGTTCCGGCTGCCCGAGCACGAAGCGGTCATCAACCGCCTCGGCTTCAACAATGGCGGCGTCGACGCGCTCGTGCGCAACGTCGAGCGCGCGCGCTACGCCGGCGTGCTCGGCATCAACATCGGAAAGAACAAGGACACGCCGAACGAGCGCGCGACCGACGACTACCTGCATTGCCTCGAACGCGTGTACGCGCGCGCGAGCTACGTCACCGTGAACATCTCCTCGCCGAATACGCAGGGCCTGCGCGACCTGCAGGAAGAGGAAACGCTGAGGCGTTTCATCGGCACCCTGCGCGACGCCCAGGAGCGCCTCGGCGCGAAGCACGGCCGGCGCAAGCCGATGCTGCTGAAGATCGCTCCCGACCTCGCCGAAGCGGAGCTCGACGCGATCGCCGACGTGCTGCGCGCCGCGCGCATCGACGGCGTGATCTGCACCAACACGACGATTGATCGCGCCGCAGTCGCCGGCCATCGCCTCGCGCGCGAAGCCGGCGGCCTGTCCGGCGCGCCGTTGTTCGCGCGCTCGACCGCGGTGCTGCGCGGCATGCACGAGCGCCTCGGCGACGCCGTGCCGCTCGTGGGCGTCGGCGGCATCGTGCGCGGCGCGGACGCAGCGGCGAAGCTCGATGCCGGCGCGACGCTCGTGCAGTTCTACAGCGGCCTGGTCTACCGTGGCCCCGCGCTCGTCGGCGAGTGCGTCGAGGCGATCCGCCGGCACGCGAAGGGCGGCGGCGCATGAGCGGGTACCGCGTCGGCGCGGCCATCGCCGAAGGCGACGGTTACACCATCGTCGAGAACGCCTCGCTGCTCGGCCGCAATACGTTCCACGTCGCCGCCCGCGCGCAGATGCTCGTCGACGTGCGCAAGCCGGCCGCGCTCGGCGAACTGTTCGGCTACGCCGCGTTGCGCACGCAGCCGCTGCTCGTGCTCGGCGAAGGCAGCAACATCCTGTTCACGCGCGACTGGCCGGGCGTCGTGCTCGCGATCGCGGCGCACGGCGTGCGCGTGCTCGCCGACCGTGGCGATCGGGCCCACGTGCGCGTCGAGGCCGGCGAGCCGTGGAACGACTTCGTGCGCTGGTCGCTCGCATGCGGCTTCGTCGGCCTCGAGAACCTCGTGCTCATCCCGGGCACGGTCGGCGCGGCACCGATCCAGAACATCGGCGCGTACGGCGCCGAAGTGCGCGAGTTCATCCTCGCGGTCGAGGCCTGGGATCGCCGCGCAGGCGAGCTCGTGCGCATCGACAACGCGGCCTGCGCGTTCGGCTATCGAGACTCGGTGTTCAAGCGCGAACACGAGCGTTACGTCGTCACGGCGGTCGAGTTCGAGCTCGTGCGCGAACGCGCGCTTCGCCTGGACTATGCCGGCGTGCGCGAGGAACTCGCGGCGATGGGTATCGAAGAGCCGCGCGCACCCGCGGTCGCGGAAGCGATCGCGCGCATCCGCACGCGCAAGCTGCCGAATCCCGTCCTGCTCGGCAACGCGGGCAGCTTCTTCAAGAATCCGCTGGTGGACGCAGCGCAGGCCGAATCCCTGCGCCGCGCGCATCCCGCGCTGCCAGCCTGGGCGACCGGTTCGCAATGGAAGCTCTCGGCGGCCTGGCTCATCGAAACCTGCGGCTACAAGGGCCTGCGGGCCGGAGACGCCGGCGTCTCCGGCCAGCACGCGCTCGTGCTGGTCAATCACGGCCGCGCGAGCGGTGCCGAAGTGTGGGCACTGGCCGAACGCGTGCGCGCGGGCGTGCAGGAGCGCTTCGGGGTCACGCTCGAAGTCGAACCGCTCGTCGTCTGATCCCGCGCGCGCGAAGCGCGCGCGGGATCACAACCTTCGGCGTCCCGGCCGACGACAATGCGGCCACCCGTTTCGCGCTTCCGGAGTCGGTCCCATGGCCTCAGCCCCTGCGAGTGCCGCGTTCAGCGCCGCGCGCCGCCGCCTGTTCGATGCCGTATTCGCCTCGGTCGCGCCCACGACCGACCTTCGACTGTCGCGGCGTCGCCCGGGCCGCGACGGGCAGTTCGACGACGACCTGCCGCAGAGCCCCGACGCGCTGTCGTTCCCGCCCGCCGCGGTACGCTGGCTCACGCGTGCGACGTTCGGTTACTCGACGCTGGACCTGTTCGCGTTCAACGCGCTCGGCGCGGACGACGATGCGCGCTGGCAGGCCTGGGTCGACCGCCAGCTCTCCCCCGCCACGATCGACGACAGCGCGTGCGACGCCCGCCTCGCGGGCGCGGGGTTCACCACGCTCGACAGGACGCCCGAGCAGTTGTGGGCCGCACGCGAAGCGGTCGGCAACAGCAACTATTTCCTGCGCATGCTGCCGATCGCCGAGACGGAGTGCGCGACACTGATCCGCCAGATCTACAGCCAGCGCCAGCTGTACGAGGTGATGGCCTCCTTCTGGCACGATCATTTCAGCGTGTTCGGCTGGGATTACGACGGCGGCCCGCTGTTCCCGCCGTTCGATCGCGACGCGATCCGCCCGCACGTGTTCGGCAACTTCCGCGCGATGCTGCAGGCGACCTGCGAATCGGCCGCGATGATGTACATGCTCGACCTCTACACGAGTTACTCGGGCCACCCCAACGAGAACTACGCGCGCGAGCTCATGGAATTGCATACGCTCGGCGCGGAGAACTACGCCGGCATCGTCAGCGATCCCGACGACGACCCTTCCCTGCCGACCTACATCGACTGGGAAGGCAAGGTGCAGCGCCTGCAGTACGTCGACGACGACGTCTACGAGGCCGCGCGCGTGCTGACCGGCTGGACGATCTCGCAGAGCACCTGGGAAACGCGCAACGACCCGAATCCGGGCGCATTCGAATACGTGCAGGCGCTGCACGACGCCGGCGTCAAGCGCGTCCTGCACCGCAATTTCTCCGCCGGCGGCGGTCAGAACGACGGTACCCACCTGTTCGACATGCTCGCGCAGCATCCGGGCACCGCGCACTTCGTCGCCGGCAAGCTCTGCCGTCGCTTCATCGGCGACTACGTGCCCGATTCGCTGGTGCAGGCGGCGGCCGACCTGTTCCACCAGCGGTGGACGGAGCCCGACCAGATCGCGCAGGTGGTCGCCTTCATCCTGCACTCGAACGAGTTCAAGACCGGCTGGGGCACGAAGATGAAGAGCCCCGCGCGCAGCGTCGTCAGCGCGCTGCGCGCGACGCTCGCGAACTTCACGCCGGTGCCCGACAACACCTCGACCTACACGCCCACCGAGGAACTCCTCGGCCGCCTGCAGGCCGCCGGCCAGCGGCTGTTCTACTGGCCCGCGCCGAACGGTTACCCCGACACGATCACGGCGTGGTCGAGCACGGGCGCGCTCGGCCTCACGCTGAAGCTGCTGCCGCGCCTGCTCGAGATGCACCAGACCGAAAGCTACAACAACGCCTACCCGTTCCTCGTCGACATCCAGGGGCAGACGTTGTCCGCGTTCCCGAACGCGAACGACCGCACGGCGGGCAACATCATCGGCTTCTGGTGCGACCGCATCCTCGGCTACCGGCCGCAACCGACGTTCGGCGTCGTGCTCGATTTCTTCCGCCAGGAGGCCGCCGCGACCACGCCCATCGACCTCGTCACGGACTCCACCAGCAACGGCCAGCCGCAGCACGTCGGCGTCTGGCACCTGAATCCACCGAACACGCTGTCCATGCACTACACGATCGCACGCCTGCGCGTGGCGATCGGCATGCTGCTGTGCTCGCCCGAATTCCTGCGCCGGTGAGGGAACGAATCGCCATGAACGCATTCAATCGTCGCGACTTCCTCAAGGGCTGCTGCGTCAGCGCGATCGCCGCCGGCTCGGGCAGCCGTGCACGCGCCTATTTCGCGCCGCCGCCGCTGTTGCCCGCGACGGCGACCGACGACACGCTCGTGATCGTGTTCCTGCGCGGCGCGATGGATGGCCTGAGCCTGTTGCCGCCGGGCGCGTCGAGTCCTTACCGCGCCGACTACGAGACCTCGCGCACGAACACGCGCGTGCCGCTGAGCGGCACGGGTGCCGCGTTGGCACTGAACAATACGACCTGGGCGCTGCATCCGCGCGCGAGCGGCCTGCACGCGCTCTACCAGGCCGGTCATGCGGCGTTCGTCGTCGCCGCCGGCCAGGTGCAGCCGAACCCCGTCGTGCGCAGTCATTTCGAAGCGCAATCCAACCTCGAGTTCGGTGTCGGCGGCGGCGGATCCGGCATCGGCTGGCTCACGCGGCACCTCGTGAGCGGCGGCCTGCCGTCGAACGTGCCGCTGCCGGCCGCGTCGATGGGCAGCATCACCGCGAACAGCCTGCTCGGCAGCAGCGATGCGATCACGATGAACAGCGGCTCGGACTTCCGCCTCGACACGTTCCACTGGTCGTGGCAGGAAGACGATGCCGCGCACGGGATCGTCGGTGCCGTGAGCCGCATGGATGCGCTGTGGAACAGCAATGCGACGCTGCTCGAACGGGCCGGGATGGAGACGCTCGACTCGCTCGCGTTGCTGCGGCCGATCGACTTCGGACTCTACGATGCGACCAACAATCCGGACGGCTACCAGCCGAGCGGCGGCGCCAACTACGCGCTCGCCAACAACGGCGGCTTCGGAACCCAACTGCGCAACGTCGCGCAGATGATCAAGCTCGGCCTCGGCCTGCGCGCGGTCACGATCGATCTCGGCAACTGGGACACGCACGTCGGCCAGGGCAACCCGACGCAGAGTTACGACTGGTTCGGCAACCAGGTCGAGAGCCTGTCGCAGGGGCTGTCCGCGTTCTACACCGACCTCGCGAGCGCGGCATCCGGCAATCTCATGCAGCGCGTGAGCGTGATCGTCGTCAGCGAGTTCGGCCGGCGCGTGCTCGAGAACTCCGACGGCGGCACCGACCACGGCTACGGCAACGTGATCACGGTACTCGGCGGGTCGATCAACGGGGGCCAGGTCTACGGCACGTTCCCGGGCCTCGCGAGCGACCAGTTGTACGAAGGCAACGACGTCGGGGTGACCACCGACTATCGTCGAGTGATCTCGGAAGCCCTGATCCGGAGGATGGGCAATCCGAACATCTACTACACCTTCCCGGGTTATTCCGGTTACGCGCCGCTCGGCATCTTCCAGGGTGCCGACCTGCCGCCGACGGGATTCGACCAGATCTTCAAGAGCGGCTTCGAGGCGGCCTGACGGCAAGCTCGGCACATCGAGGCGGCGCGCCCCGTTCCCGGAAGCGCGGAGGCGTCCGCGCGCACCCGATCGACACAAGCGGCGACGGTCCGCGCGTGAGCGCAACGACGATGCCGCAGTATCGAAGCGGCCCGACGGCGCACCGGGCGCGACGGATACCGCTTGATTCGCCCCGATGCGCGGCGCTCCGCATCGCGCCACATCGACGCGAAGGCGCGACGGATGGGCGGCGTCCGGGGCTTCGCGGCGGCGCGCGAACGATGCCCTCGCGATCGACGATCACTCGCCCCCGCACTGGAACCAGATGAGGTCGGCGACGTCGATCTGGTGCGCCTGCCCGAGGCTGATCGAGCCGCTGCGCCGCAGGTGGGTTTCGTCGCGATGCACGAACAACTCGTCGTCGTCGCCGATCTTGAGCCAGCTGCCGTTGGTCGAACGGTCGGCGAGCATGAAGTAACCGCGCTTCCATTCGATCAGTGCGTGGTTGCGCGACACCCATTCGGTTTCGACGACGAGGCTGCTCGCGGGGTCGCGACCGATCGAAAACGGCGTTGCCTCGTCGACTTCGAAGACCTGGCTCTTGAAACGCAAGGTCAGGCGCGGCCGATCCGACGGCGTGGCCTCGATCGGCGTCATCACGCGCTGCACCGTCGTCACGTGCGCGAGATCCTCCTGCCACATCACGTCGACGATCTCGATCGGCGCCTGCTTGCCGAGCACCCACGCGCTGCCGAGCGGCCGCACGCGCAAGCCGGTCGTGTTGGTCACGCCGTTGACGGTGCTTGCGGTGGCGACGATCTGGTCGCGACGCGCAAGGCTCTTGTCCGCCATGCGAGCCGCGGTGTTGACCGCGTCGCCGAACACGTCGCCGTTCTCGACCAGCGCCTCGCCGTGATGCAAGCCGATGCGGATCGCGAGGTTGTCGCGCTGGAATTCGGGATCGCCCTTGATGCGCCGATGCATGTCGGTCGCGGCGAGCAAGCCGTTGAGCGGACCCGGAAACGTGCACATGATCTCGTCGCCGATCGTCTTCACGACCCGGCCGCCGTGGCGCGCCGAGACTTCGGCGAGCGCGAGCAGCACGTTCGCGACGATGCGCCGCGCGACTTCGTCACCGCGTGTCTCGAACAGCCGCGTGCTGCCGGAGACGTCGGCAAAAAGGATCGTGAGGGGGCGGCGCTCGGTCATTGCGCGAATGATAGCGAATCCCCGCAAGCGCGGCATTTTTGTGCTGGACTTCTCACTTTTCGCTCGCAATACTGCGCTTGACCGCTGCGCCCCTTGCGCGGCGGCCACCACTTCGTTCTCAGGGGGACGACATGCACACCCGATTGGCCGCGCTGGTCGCGGCCGGCTTCGTATTCGCTCAATTCGCCCACGCGGCGAATGACCCGCGTTCCGCGCGACCCGGATTCGCCACGGATGCCATGCCACCCGCGGCGAATCCGGCGGTCATGGCGCCGAGTGCACCCATGGCCAACAGCCTCAATGAAGGGTTCGACAACATTGCGACCCTTGGCGGTGACGGATGGTTTCTCATCAACAATAGCGCTCCCGTGGGTGCCCTTTCCTGGTTCCAGGGCACGTCAACGACGGCGACACCGACGCCCGGCCCGTTCAACGCGTTCGACGGCGCCGCGAATGCGTACATCGCCGCGAATTTCAACAGCACCGGCAATACCGGCACCATCAGCGACTGGTTGCTGACGCCTCCGCTCGACTTCGGCAACTCCGCGACCGTGACGTTCTACACCCGCAAGCCGACGATCAGTGCCGGGCAGACCGACTATCCGGATCGCCTCGAAGTGCGACTCAGCACCAACGGTGCCAGCACGAACGTCGGGGCTCCTGGAAACAACGTCGGTGACTTCACCACGCTGCTGCTTTCCATCAATCCGTCGCTCGTCACCAATGTCTACCCGCAGACCTGGACCCAGTTCACCGTGAGCGGCCTGCCGCACAACGGGCAGGGTCGCATCGCGTTCCGATATTTCGTCACCGGCGCAGGCGCGCTGGGATCGAATTCAGACTACATCGGCATCGATCGCGTCGTGTACAACACGGGAGCGCCGGAGTACCAGATCAGCGGCAGCGTCTCCGGGCTCGCAGGTTCCGGCCTCGTGCTGCAGCTCAATGGCGGCAACGACCTGCCGGTCAATGCCGATGGCTCGTTCACGTTCCCGCCCTACATTACCCAGGGCGGCAGCTACGACGTGACGGTCGCGTCGCAGCCGAGCAACCTCAGCCAGACCTGCTCGGTCACCAACGGCAGCGGTGCGGCTTCCGGAACGGTCACGAACGTGCAGGTCTCGTGCGTGACCAACGCGTTCTCGGTCGGCGGCCACGTCGGCGGCCTCGCCGGTTCGGGTCTCATGCTGCAGGTCAACGGCGGCCAGGACCTGTCGATTGCCGCCGATGGGTCGTTCGCGTTCCCGACATCGCTCACGGATGGCAGCGCGTATGCCGTGACCATAGCCGCACAACCGACCAACCTCACCCAGACCTGCGCCGTCACGAATGGCTCGGGCACGCTCGCCGGCACGAACGTCTCCGACGTTGAGGTCACGTGCATCACCTCGAGCTATTTCGTCGGCGGCAGCGTATCGGGTCTCGCCGGCTCCGGCCTCGTGCTGCACCTCGACAGCGGGCAGGACGTGCCGGTCTCGACGGATGGCACCTTCATGTTTGCCAATTCCATCACCGACGGCAGCGCCTACTCGGTCAGTGTCGGCACGCAGCCGACCAACCTCAATCAGAACTGCGCCGTCACGAATGGCTCCGGCACGCTCGCCGGTGCGAATGTCTCCGACGTCCAGGTCACCTGCGCCACCTTGAGCTATTTCATCGGCGGCAGTGTGTCGGGCCTCGCCGGCTCCGGCCTCGTGCTGCACCTCGACAGCGGGCAGGACGTGCCGGTCGCGGCGAACGGCAGCTTCATGTTCGCCAACCCGGTCACCGACGGCAGCGCCTACACGGTCAGCGTCGGCACGCCGCCGGGCAACCCGAACCAGAGCTGCACGGTCGTCGGTGGCAGCGGCACGCTTGCCGGCAACGACGTGACCAGCGT
This sequence comes from Dokdonella sp., assembly GCF_036518555.1. GTDB lineage: Bacteria > Pseudomonadota > Gammaproteobacteria > Xanthomonadales > Rhodanobacteraceae > Dokdonella_A. The sequence goes on from NZ_DATDMY010000059.1 coordinate 30,773, forward strand.
GCAGGTGTCGTGCACCACGCTTGCGCACACGATCGGCGGCAACGTCGCCGGTCTCAGTGGTACCGGACTCGTGCTCCAGCTCAATGGCGGCGATGATCTTCCGGTGCCGGCCGACGGCGCGTTCGTATTCAGCCAAGGCATCCAGGAAGGCGCTTCGTACGCGGTGACGATCCTGAGCCAACCGAGTGGTGGCGGCAGTTTCCTGTGCTTCGTCGCGAACGGCGACGGCACGATGAATGCGCAGCCGGTGTCCGACATCGCCGTCATCTGCGACGTCATCTTCCTGAGCGGATTCGAACTGCCGTAGTTGTCCCGCCGCGTGGCGGAGAATGCAAAGGGCGCCGTCATCGGCGCCCTTTTTCTTTGTTACTTCGCGAGCTCGCGCGCGGCCGCGACGATGTCGGCATCGCCGGGAAGGACGAGGAACGCGGCGCCCGCGAGCGGCGTGTAGGTGTCCGCGCCGACGACGCGGCGCAGCGGCTTGGCGCCCTCGCCCGCTTCGACGATCGCGGTGATGACGCCTTCGCCGACGCCAGCGGAATGGCGGCCCTCGTCGACGACGAGGATGCGCTTGGCGCGCCTCGCCTGCTCGCCGATGAACGCTTCATTGAGCGGAACGAGCCAGCGCAGGTCGACCGTGCGCACGGTCCAGCCGAGCGCCTTCTTGATCTCGCGCGCGGCACGCAGGCTCATCGGCACGCCGTTGCCGTACGTGAAGATCACGAGGTCGTCCGCCGCGTCTTCGTAGATGCGCGCTTCGCCGAGCGGCATCGCCTGGTCCGGCGCGGGATACGAGGTGAGCCACTGGCCGTCGCCGGGCTCGTACAGGTCCTTGGTCATGTACAGCGCGATCGGCTCGAGGAACACCGTCACGCGGCCGTCGACCTTCGCGAGTGCCGCCAGGGTGCGCAGCATCATCGCCGCATCGTCGCCGCGGCTCGCGCAACCGACGACGAGGCCGGGAATGTCGCGCAGCGCGGCGATCGAATTGTCGTTGTGGAAGTGTCCGCCGAAACCACGCTGGTAGCCGAGTCCGGCGATCCGCACGAGCATCGGGTTGCGGTACTGGTCGTTGGAGAAGAACTGCAGCGAAGCCGCCTCACCGCGGATCTGGTCGCAGGCGTTGTGGAAGTACGCGAGGTACTGGATCTCCGGCACGGGCAGCATGCCCATGTTCGCGTAGCCCTGGGCGAGGCCGAGGATCATCGTCTCGTCGAGCAGCGTGTTGAACACGCGCGCGTTCTTGAACGCCTTGTGCAGGCCCTTGGTGACCGTGTAGACGCCGCCCTTCTGCGCGACGTCCTCGCCGAACAGCAGCGTCTCGGGGTACTTGCAGAACAGGTCGTGCAGCGCGTTGTTGATCTGGATCGCGAGGTGGCGCGGCGCGAGCTTCTCGGGCAGTTTCTCCTCGCCGCCGAACACGGCGAGGCGCTTGTCGGCGTAGTCGGCGCGCTTCGCCTCCGCGGCGACCTTGTCAGGCGTGTACGGCGCGAGCGGCGCGATCACGTCCTCGAGCCTATCGAGCTTGGGCCGGCGATCGGCTTCCTCGGCCGCGGCGAAGCACTTCCGGCGGATGTCCTCGTACGTCGCGAGCAGCGACGCCTTCGTGTAGAGACCCGACTCGAGCGCGATCGCCGCGCTGCGCAGCAGAGGATCGGTCGCTTCCACCGCGACGAGCTCCTCCACGCTGCGCCATTCGATCTCGAAATCGGTGCCCGCGTGACCCATGATGCGCGTCGTGCGCAGGTGCAGGAACGTCGGCCGGCGCGTCGTGCGGCAGTGATAGACCGCGCGCGCGACCTGCTCGTAACCGTTCGCGAGATCGAGGCCGTCGGCGTAGAAGTAATCGAGGCCGTCGCGGTGGCGGAACGCATTCGCGATCCACCCGCCCGGGGTCTTCACCGAGATGCCGATGCCGTTGTCCTCGCAGACGAACAGCACCGGCGCGGGCAGTTTCTGGTATGCGGTCCACTGCGCCGTGTTGAACGCGGTCTGCGCGGTCGCGTGGTTGGACGACGCGTCGCCGAACGAGCAGATCGCGATCGAATCCTCGGGGATCGGCAGCGTGTGCCCGATGCGGCGCGCCTGTTCGATCGCGACCGCAGTGCCGAGCGCCTTGGGCAGGTGCGAGGCGATCGTCGAGGTCTGCGGCAGCACCCAGAGCGGCTTGCTGCCCCATACCTTGTGGCGCCCGCCCGAAGCGGGATCGTCCTTGCTCGCCGCGAACGACAGCGCCGAATCCATGATCGGATCCATCCCCGGCAGCTTGCGGAAGCGCTCGGCCATGAGCGCACCGCTGCGATAATGCAGGAACGCCGGATCGGTGTGGCGCGTGAGGCGCGCGACCATCGCATTGCCTTCGTGGCCGGACGAGCCGATCGTGTAGAACACCTTGTTCTTCACGCGCAGCACGCGCGCCATGAGATCGAGGTGGCGCGAGATCAGCTGCGACTCGAACAGTTCGATGAAATCGTGCGCGGTGCACAGGCTGCCCGGCAGCACCGGCTCGTCCGCGCGCGGCGCGCGGCGCGGCGTGCCGCTCCAGGCCTGCACGTACTCGGCGAAGTTCTGGTCGCAGACTTCGGCGCGGTTGACGTTCTTGTGGCGGGCGGGAATCGGGGTCGGCATGGCGTTCATGGGTTCGGGTGACCGGAATGGGTCGCGGGATCAGAGGGAGCGCGCGATGCGTTCGAGATTCTCGGCCGCGATCGGCGGCATCGGCACGAACCCCGCCTGCGCCTCAATGCGCGCGAGCCATGCGCGCAGCGCGGGGTACGCGGCGAGCGCGATGCCGCCCTCGTCCGCGCAGTGGGTGTACGCATACAGTGCGATGTCGGCGATGCCGTAGCCGGTCGCGCCGAACCAGTCGTGCGACGACAGGTGCTTCTCCATCACCGCGAGCGCCTGGTGGCCGCGCTCGCGCAAGCGCGGCAGGTCCGCGCGGCGCGGCGAGTCGAGCGGCGTCCAGCCGCAGATGAAGCGCGCGACCGCGACGTACGGCTCGTGGCTGTACTGCTCGAAGAACATCCACGACAGCGTCTGCGCGCGCTCCCAGGCGTCGCCGGCGAAGAATGGCGTGCCTTCGGCGAGCCAGTAGAGGATCGCATTCGACTCGACCATGATGCGGCCGTCGTCGGTTTCGAGCATCGGCACGCGCCCGTTCGGATTCTTCGCGAGATACTCGGGCGTGCGCGTCGCGCCGTGCGCGCTGTCGGTCTCGATCCAGCGGTAGTCGCGTCCTTCGACGCGCCCGAGATGGCCTAGCAGCATGCGCACTTTGTGGCAGTTGCCCGAGGGCGAATAGCCGTGGATCGTGATCATGCGCGTGCCTCCCCGCGTCGCGCGACCCACGCCTCGCGCGTCTGGCCCCAGATGTCGATCGCGACGTCCTCGAACGGTGGCGGCAGTCGGCCCGCGCCGCGGTTGCTCGAGCCGAGCCGGTGCGCGAGCGCCTGCGACGCGGTGTTGCCGGGGTCGATCGAATGGATCACCTCGGTCCAGCCGAGGTTCGCGAATGCCCAGTCGATCGCCGCGGTGGCGGCTTCGGTCGCGTAGCCCTTGCCCCATGCGGACGGATGGAACGCCCAGCCGACTTCGGTTCCGGGCCAACCCTCCGGCTGCCACGGGCCGGCCTGGCCGATCCAGCGGCCGCTCGCCTTCTCGACCACCGAGAACATCGCGTAACCCTGCAGCATCCATGCACCGGGCATCTGCAGGAACTTGCGCCATGCGGGCGCGCGCAGCAGGACGCCGCCGATGTGGCGCGACGCGTCCTCGTCGGCGTGCATCTCGGCGTACGCATCGAAGTCCTCGATGCGCGGCAGGCGCAGGATCAGCCGATCGGTCTCGAGCTGGATGTCATTCGGATTCACGCACACGCCCTCTTGGGATCGTGACGACGATGGCTTCGCGCGCTGGCCACGACGGAGCGCAGCGCGGCGCAGCGCCGGAACGAGGCCCGGCGTGGCGCGCTTCAGAACGCGTTGATACCCGTGACTTCGCGGCCGACCACGAGCTGGTGCACGGTCTCGGTGCCTTCGTAGGTGATGACCGACTCGAGGTTCAGTGCATGGCGGATCGGGCAATGCTCGGTCGTGATGCCGGCGCCGCCGAGGATGTCGCGGCACTCGCGCGCGATGTCGATCGCCATGCGCACGTTGTTCCACTTCGCGAGCGACACCTGGGTCGGCTGCATCGCGCCGGCGTCCTTGAGCCGCCCGAGCTGCAGCGACAGGAGCTGCGCGAGCGTGATCCGACGCGCCATGTCGGCGAGCTTGATCTGCACCGCCTGGGTCGCCGCGATCGGACGCTGGAACAGCGTGCGGTTCTTCGCGTACTCGGTCGTTTCGGCGAAGCACGCGATCGCCGCGCCGATCGGGCCCCAGGTGATGCCGTAGCGGGCCTGCGTGAGGCAGCCGAGCGGACCCTTGAGCCCCTTCACGTTCGGCAGGCGGTTCGCCTCCGGCACGCGCACGCCGTCGAAGAACAGCGCGCTCGTGACCGACGCGCGCAGGCTCATCTTCTTGTGCACTTCCTGCGCGGTGAAGCCGGGCATGCCCTTCTCGACGAGGAAACCCTGGATGCCGTCGTCGGTCTGCGCCCAGACGATCGCGATGTGCGCGAGGTTGCCGTTCGTGATCCACATCTTCGCGCCGTTGAGGATCCAGTCGGCGCCGTCCTTCTTCGCATTCGTCTTCATGTTGGCCGGATCCGAACCACCGTGCGGTTCGGTCAGGCCGAAGCAGCCGATCACCTTGCCGGCGGCCATGTCCGGCAGCCAGCGCTTGCGCTGCTCCTCGCTGCCGTAGGCATAGATCGGGTACATGCAGAGCGAGCTCTGCACGGAGGCGAAGCTGCGGATACCCGAATCGCCGCGTTCGAGCTCCTGGCAGATCAGGCCGTAGCTGACGCCGTTCATGCCCGCGCAACCGTACTCGGTCGGCAGCGACGAGCCGAGCAGGCCCAGTTCGGCCATTTCCGGGACGAGTTCGATCGGGAAGCGCCCCTGGTCGAAGCAGTCGCCGATGATCGGCAGGACGCGCTCGTCGGTGAAGCGCGCGACGGTGTCCTGCACCATGCGCTCTTCTTCGGTGAGCATCGAACGGATGTCGTAGAGGTCGGTCGGGTTCAGCGGGGTGGCGGGCATGGTCGTTCCGGGCGCGGGGCAAAGCGCGCCATTGTAGCGGGCCGCCGCGTGCCGGACCATGTGCCGGCGCGGCATCGTGCCGCATACTGGCCCATTCGCCGCCCGCCATCGCCATGCGCGTCCCCGTCCTGACCTACCATTCGAACAACGTCGCCGGAAACGATTACGCCGACAACGACCACGTCGCGCTCGCCGCGGACCTGCGACTGATCGCGCGACGAGGTCTGCGCATCGTCCCGCTCGCGACCGTCGTCGACGTTCTGCTCGGCGAAGCGCCTGCGAGCGAGGTCGCGCGAGCGGTCGCGCTGAGCTTCGACGACGGCTCGTGGTTCGACTGGCACGACATCGACCACCCCACCTGCGGCCCGCAGCGGGGTTTCGCGGGCATCCTGCGCGATTTCGCCGCGGACACGGGCGCGGCCGTGCACGCGACCAGCTTCGTCATCGTGTCGCCGCAGGCGCGCGCGACCCTGGATCGCACCTGCCTCGCCGGACGCGGCTGGTGGGACGACGCATGGTGGCGTCCCGCCCAGCAAGAAGGCCTCGTCGCGATCGAAAGCCACAGCTGGGACCACAACCACCACACCCTGCCCGTGACCGCGCAGCACGCGCAGCGCACGGGCACGTTCCGCACGATCGACACCCGTGCGGACGCCGACGCGCAGATCCGCCAGGCCGCGGATTGGCTCGATCGCCGGCTCGCGCCGCATCGGACGACACTGTTCGCATTCCCGTACGGCGAATCGAACGATTACCTGCTGCGCGAGTACCTGCCGCGCCACGCGGGCGAACACCGCGTTCGCGCCGCGTTCGGAACCGATCCGGCACCGGTCGAGCTGACCGCCTCGCGCTGGAATCTGCCGCGCTACGTCTGCGGCTCGCACTGGCGCTCGCCGGCCGAACTCGAGCGGCTGATCGCCACGCGCTAGCCCCGCGCCACCGACGATGGGTCAGAACGGGCCGATCGCGTGCGCCTGCGCGACGAGTCGCGCGCATTCGGCGTCGGCGAGCGCGCGCGTCCAATGCACGAGGAGGTGCGCGTGGCCGGTCGGCCGGAAGCCCGCCGCGAGGTCGACGCGTTCGGCGAGCGCATCGCCGCAATAGCCGAAGATCGCCTTGTGCGTCGGCGCAAAGTGCCGCACGGCCCAGTCGAGCGTCATGCGGTAAAGCCCGCCTTGCGCGCGGATCCTTGCGCGCAGGTCCGCGGCCATGGTGCGCATCACGCGTCGGTCGACGCAGGCGCCGCCGCCGAGCAGGAGTTCCCCGACCGGCGTGAAGTGCACGTAGGATGCAGGGGTTTCGATCCCGCTCGCATCGCGAACGAAAGCGATCACGTGATGGGGAAAGGACGGCGGTTCGTCGCCGAAATGCCGGCGGAAAAGATCGCGCGCGCGCTCCGCGCCGTCGGCGGCTTCGCGGATGTCGAGCCCGGGCGCCGTCACGTCGCCGGGCGCTTGCGCCGCGGCACATGGCCGGTCGCGACATGCCGCCGCGCCGACTCGACGTTGGCGACCGAATCGTCGAAGAAGATGTCGGCGCCGAACGCCTCGAGGAACGGACCCTTCGGCCGGCCACCGAGGAACAGCGCCTCGTCGATGCGCACGCCCCAATCGCGCAGGGTCAGGATCACGCGCTTGTGCGCGGGCGCCGAACGTGCCGTGACGAGCGCCGTGCGGATCGGCGCGTCCTCGCTCGGAAACGCCTGCTGCAGGCGATGCAGCGCGTCGAGGAAACCGCGGAACGGCCCTCCCGACAGGGGTTCGCGGGCTCGCTCGGTCTCGTGGCGATGGAACGCGTCGATGCCGGCGCTCTCGCTGACCTCTTCCGACTCGTCGCCGAACAGCACCGCGTCGCCGTCGAAGGCGATGCGGACCTGGTCCGACTGCCGCTGCGGCGCCTTCGACGGCAGGATCGTCGCCGCGGCGATGCCCGCGCGCAACGCCTGGGCGACGCTGTCGGGGTTCGCCGACAGGAAGAGGTCCGCGCCGAACGCATGCACGTACGGCGAGGTCGGTGCGCCACGCGTGAATGCCGCGCGCGCGATGTCGAGGCCGTAGTGCTCGATCGAGTTGAAGATGCGCAGGCCCGTGTCGGCCGAGTTGCGCGACAGCAGGATCACCTCGACGCGCGGCGCCGCGGGCGCGGCGCGGTTGAGGTGCAACAGCTTCTGCACGAGCGGGAACGCGATCCCGGGGGCGAGCAGTTCGTCTTCGCGCTCGATCTGGTGCTGCGCGAACGCCTCGACGCCTTCGCGTTCGAACAGCGCGTGGCTGTCGCCGAGGTCGAACAGCGCACGCGAGGAGATCGCCACGACGAGGCTGTCTCCCCTGTCCGCGGGTGCACGTTCGTCGGGCCGGCTGGCGGCGGAAGGCATGGTTCGCCTCAGAGGCTGCGACCGTCGAAGGACTGGATCTCGAGCGAGCGCAGGTCGACCCCCTCCAGGCAGCGCACGTTGACCGCGAACGTCTCGTTGCCTTCGCGATCGGTGCCGCGACCGAACGGCGCGATGCCGCACACCGGACAGAACTGATGGCGGATGCGATGCGTGTTGAAGGTGTACGTCGACAGGGCCGATTCCGGAGTCCGCAGCACGACGTTCGAGGCGGGCACGAACGCGAGCAGGTGCCCCTTCTTGCTGCAGATCGAGCAGTTGCATTCGATCGCCGTCGCGATGTCGGCGTCGACCTCGAACGCGACCCGACCGCAATGACATCCTCCCTTGTGACTCATGTGCGACTCCTCGATGGCGTGTGCGGATTGTCGGCATCCCGACCGTGCTTGCAAGCGCCCGCTTACCCCATGACGGGGCCCAGCAGCTGCGCGAAGAACGCGCCCAGGATGCGCGGCTCGACCAGGACGGTGACGATGACGCCGTACACGGCCCCCCACAGATGCGCACTGTGGTTGATGTTGTCGCTGCGCTGGCGATCCATGTAGATCGTGTAGGCGATGTACGCCACCGCGTAGAGGATGGCCGGGACGGGCAGTACGAACACGTAGATCGTCGTCCACGGATGCCAGAGTATGAACGCGAACAGCACCGCCGACACCGCTCCGGAAGCGCCGAGGCTGCGATAGTTCGGATCGTTGCGGTGACGCTGCCAGCTCGGCAACGACGACACCACGAGGCCGCCGACGTAGAACAGCAGGTAGCCGATCGCTCCCGCTTCGAGCGTGTAGAAGCGCTCCATCGGCGCGCCGAAGAAATACAGCGTGATCATGTTGAACAGCAGGTGCGGCGGATCGGCGTGGATCAGGCCGCAGGTCGCCAGGCGCCAGTACTCCCTGCCGCGCGTGATCGCGGGTGGCCACAGGATCAGGCGATTGAGCAACTGCGGATTGGAGAACGCCATGAACGACACGATGCAGGTGACGGCGATGATCGCGACGTTCACGACGGCGGCGGAGGTGGGCATTACGGGGGCGCTCGACGGCAGGCGGGAGTGAACGATATATGATGCATGCGCCGCCGCGCACTAGAGTGGAATGCGCCCGCATGCTGACCCGCCACCTTTCCGCCGCTGCACGCCCCGCCGACAGCTCCGACATCGACGGCACCTGGTTCGACCTCGTCGACGGCGATGCCGCCGAGCGCGCGCGCGCCGAAGCCGCGAGCGGCGTTCGATTGCCCGGCCGCGAGCGGCTCGCGGGCATCGAACTGTCCAACCGCGTCGGCATCGTCGACGACGTCCTCCGGCTCGGCATTCCCTACTTCAGCCCCGACGACGCGGCGCCGCCTGCCCCGGTCGGTTTCGTCCTGACGCCGAGGTTCCTCGTTTCGTTGCGCTTCGCCGCGTCGCCCGCGTTCGAGCTCGCGGCCGAGCGCGTGCGCGCGGCCGCGCCGGGAACGAGTACCGACGCGTTCGTCGTGCTCGTGCAGTCGATCGTCGCCGACGCGGCGGACCGCATGGAGGCGGTCGCGGCCGAGGTCGGCGCGCTGTCGACGCGCATCTTCGGCGGGGAACGACGCGACACCGGGTTGCTGCGCGCGACGCTCGCGGAGATCGGCCGCGTCGAAGCCCGCCTGGCGCGCCTGCGCCTCTCGACGACCGGGCTGCTGCGCATCCTGCTCGCGCTGCGCGAAGCGCCGCCCGCGTGGGTCGGCCAGCCGGCGCTGGCGCGCCTGCATGCGGCGCAGAAGGATCTCGAAGTGCTGGGCGAGTTCGACAGCCAGCTCACCGACAAGCTGCAGTTCCTGCTCGACGCGGTGCTCGGCTTCATCAACATCGACCAGAACGACGTGATCAAGATCCTCACCGTGGCATCGGTCGTGTCGATCCCGCCCGTCATCCTCGCCGGGATCTGGGGCATGAACTTCGATCACATGCCCGAACTGCACCTCCCGCATGCGTATCCGCTCGCACTGGCCGCGATCGTATCGAGCATGGTGCTGCCGCTCGCATGGTTCAAGCGACGCGGCTGGATGTAGCAGGCGTATCATCGCCGGCCCGATCCGACGCCACGACGCATGCCCGTGAATTCGCGCTATCTGCAGCTCGACGTGTTCCCGGCGACGCCGGGCGGCGGCAATCCCCTCGGCGTGGTTCTCGATGCGGAGGGCTGGAGCGACGCGGAGATGCAGCGCTTCGCCGCGTGGACCGACCTCGTCGAAACCACGTTCGTGCTGCCGCCGACCACGTCCTCTGCGAGCTATCGCCTGCGCATCTTCACGCCGGCCAGGGAGATTCCGTTTGCGGGGCACCCGACGATCGGCAGTGCGCACGCGGTACTCGACGGCGGCATCGCGCGAGCGAGCGGCGGCCAGCTCATCCAGGAGTGCGCCGCGGGCCTGCTGCCGATCCGCGTCGAGGAAGGCGCGCAGCGCCGGCTCTTCGTGCGCGCGCCCGCCGCGCACGTGCTGCGCGAGGGCGTCGGCGACGAGCCGCTGTTGCGCGCGCTGCTCGACCGCGTCCGACTGGGCGCGTTGCCGCCCGCGCTCGTCGAAGGCGGGCGCCGTTGGTGGGTCGCCGAATTCGCCGACGAATCCGCGGTGCGCGCGTGGCAGCCGGACCACGCCGCGATCGCGCGCCTCGCGCGCGCGAGTGACGGCCTCGGGCTGTGCGTGTTCGCTCGCTGCGGCAACGACGCATACGATCTCGTCGTGCGCGCGTTTCCAGCCGGCGTCGGCATCGTCGAGGATCCCGCATCGGGTGCCGCGAATGGACTCGTGGCGGCCTGGATCGCGCAGCGCGAGCCGAACGGGCCGCTTGCGCGAGGCTATCGCGTGAGCCAGGGACGCGAGATCGGCCGCGACGCGGCGTTGCTGATCCGCATCGACCGCGCCGACGTCTGGGTCGGAGGCGAGACCGCGACGGTCGTCGCGGGCGAAGTTCGCTGGCGGCCGCGCTGAGCCGGCCGCGAGAACAAAAAAGCCCCGGGCGTCGCCGCCCGGGGCTTCGAAGTTACTCTGGCTAGCCGGCGTGGATCAGATCACCTGGACCTGATCGGCCTGCATGCCCTTCTGGCCCTGCACGGCGACGAAGCTCACGCGCTGGCCTTCCTGGAGCGACTTGAAACCGGTGCCCATGATCGCGCGGAAATGCACGAACAGGTCCGGGCCGCTCTCCGGGGTGATGAAACCGAAACCCTTGGCATCATTGAACCACTTGACGGTACCGGTTTGACGATTCGACATCTGTGAAACTCCTGAAAACACGTTGAACATCGCGAGCGCGGATCATTCCGCGTCCGAGACTGGGTTGCCGGGAGCTAACGAGGCGAAACGATGAGCGGATCGTCTGAGGATCAACTGCATCAAAGGCCACGATTCACAGTGACCCTAGCAAACACAGTGCGGCCGACTATAACCGCATTCGTGGACGAATGCTAATTCCGTGTAAAGGTCCCGTTGGACGCGGTGCCCGGGGGCCGTCAGCCCGCCTTCTTGGCGGCCGCCTTCTTGGCCGGAGCAGCCGCTTTCTTGACCGCCGGCTTCGCGGTCTTCGCGACCGGCTTCGCCGCGCCGGCGGTACCGGCGGTCTTGGCCGAATGCGGACGCACGTTGCCGTAGCTGCGGATGCTGATCTTGCCCTTGCGGGTCTTGCGGTCGCCCTTGCCCATGATGGCTCCTGTAACGATTCGGTAAGCGGGCGCGCAGGATAGCAGTCCGCCACCGCGGCGCAAGCGCGGGTGCGGCCCCGCCGGCTCAGGAATGGGGCGCGCCGCAGGGCGCCGCCGCGCAGCCCGTGGTCTCGAGCTGCACCGTCGCATGCACGATCCGGAAGCGCTCGCGCAGGACGCGTTGCACGTCGTCGAGCGCGCGATCCGGGTCGGCGCCCTCCTCCACGCGCGCATGCAGCGTCGCCACCGCGCGTCCGCCGGCCAGTTCCCACACGTGCACGTGATGGACGTCGACGACGCCGACGCCGGACTCCTGCAGCACCGTCGCGACGTTGGCCGCGTCGAAACCGCTCGGCGCCCCCTCGAGCAGGATGTGCCCCGACCGCCGCAGCAACTGCCATGCGTTGCCGAGGATGAGCACGGACACGAGCACCGAGATCGCCGGGTCCGCCCAGTTCCAACCGAACCAGCGGATCAGCAGCGCGGCCACGACCGCGCCCACCGACCCGAGCAGGTCGCCGAGCACGTGCAGGCGCGCGCTCGCCGTGTTCACGTCGTCATGGTCGTGGTCGTGCAGTACGCGCAATACGAGTGCATTGACGAGCAAGCCGGCGAGCGCGACGGCGAGCATCGTGCCGGTGAGTATCGCGGTCGGCCGCATCAGGCGGCCGGCGGCTTCGACGACGATCCACGCGACGAGGATGAACTGCGCGAGTGCATTGGTGTACCCGACCAGCACTTCGAGCCGCGCGTAGCCGAAGCTGCGGCGCGCGTCGGCCGGCCGCTGCGCGAAACGCGCGCCGAGCCACGCGAACAGCAGCGCGAGTGCATCGACGAGCATGTGCCCCGCGTCGGCGAGCAGTGCGAGCGATCCCGACCACCAGCCGCCGGCCGCCTCGGCAACGAGGGTGCAGGCGGTGAGTGCGAACGCAATCAGCAAGCGCCGTTCGCGCTCGCTGCCCGACGCGCGCCGGTGGCCGTGGTCGTGCGGGCGATGCGCGTGGTGCGCGTGGTCGTGCGAAGGGCTCATGCCGGCGGGCGACGCGGATCCATCGTCACGATGCTAGGCGCCGCGACGACGGTTACACAATCACGGGCGCTCAATGGCCGCACGCCGCGTCATGCACGTGGCGATGGGCGAGTCTCAGGTTCGCCACGTGCGAGAGCGCGACGAGCATGCCACCGGAACTGACCAGCAGGGCGTGCACGAGCGGGCGCCCGTCGATGTCGATGACGATGCCCGTGATCAGCAGGATGACGCCGGGAACGAGGAACCAGAACGCGCGGAATCGCCCATGGCGGCGGAACCCGATAGCGAGCGATGCGAGCGCGAGCACACTCGCGAACGCGATGAAGCCTCGCTCCAGCTGGTGATTGGCGAGGAAGCCGAGGCCGAGCGCCGGCAGCAACGCGAGCAGCAGCGGCAGCGCCGCGCAATGCAGGGCGCAGACGAACGACGCCGCGGCGCCGAACCGATCGGCCAGACGCGTGAAACGAGTGAGGTTGCGTCGTATCAACTCGGTGCCTCCCGCAAGGCTACATTGTAACGCTGCAGTGGGCACCGTGGTGACGGGCTCGCAGCTCTTCAAGCGTACGTTCATCGACATGCGTGACCTTCTGCTCAGCCTGGATCGGATTGAAGGTTATGTTATAACATTCTTTCATCAACATGCCCAAGGAGTTCGCCGATGCTCGTCCGTGCCCTCGCCCTCTCCGTTTGCGCCGGTCTCGCGCTGTGCACCCCGCCGACCCGGGCCGAGGTCCTCCCTGCCACGCCGGCCGCGGGAGGAACCGGTGGCGACGGCGCCGTAGCGCCCCCCGAAGGCGAGCGCAGCGGTGCGAAGCCGAAGGTCGACCGCGAAACCTTGCCGGCCGTCGTCGTCACTGCGATCCCGGGCGAGCAGGCGGCGGACCGGATCGTCGCACCCGTGAGCGTCCTGTCCGGCACCGAGCTCGACGAGGCTCGGGCGGGCACGATCGGCCAGACGGTGTCGAATGTCCCCGGCGTGCAGACGACCTCGTTCGGCCAGGGCGTCGGCCGGCCGGTCATCCGCGGCTTCGACGGTCCGCGCGTGTCGGTGCTCAGCGACGGCCTCGGTTCCGAGGACGTATCGAACGTGAGCCAGGATCACGCGGTGACGGTGGAGCCGTTCCTCGCCGACCAGATCGAGATCCTCAAGGGGCCATCCACCCTGCTGTACGGCTCGGGCGCCATCGGCGGCATCGTCAACGTCGTCGACGGCCGCATCCCGACCGCGGCGCCGGCGGACGGCATCAGCGGCCGCGTGCAGGCCGGCTACGACAGCGTGTCGAACGGCAGCTCCGAAGCCTTCCGCGTCGATGCGGGCGGTAGCGGTTTCGCCGTGCATGCCGATGGACTCGACCGGCACGACCACGACTACGACGTCGACGGCCAATCGCTGCCGAACAGTTACGTCCACACGAAGGCGGGAGCGATCGGTGGCTCGATGGTCGGTGACTGGGGCTACGCCGGGCTTTCCGTCTCGCGCTACCTGGACAACTACGGCAATCCCGCCGAAGCGGGCGACCTGGCGACGGGCGAGGCTCCCGTGCACCTGCAGATGGCGCAGACCCGCTACGACCTCAAGGGCGCCGTCGACGCGCCGTTCGCAGGCATCGACAAGCTGGAACTCAACCTCGGCCATTCCGACTACCGGCACGTGGAATTCGACGGCGACGTGCCCGGCACGACGTTCACCAACGATGCCAACGAGGGGCGCGTGCTCGTGACGCACGCGCCGCTCGCGGGCTGGCTCGGCGCGTTCGGCATGCAGGCGTTCCATCGCGACTTCGCCGCGGTCGGCGACGAGACCTTCGTGCCGCCCACCTCCACGCGCGGAATCGGCCTGTTCGCGACCGAGCGACGCGATTTCGGCGTGCTCGATGTCGACCTCGGCGCGCGCGTCGATCGCCAGAGCAGCATCCCCGACGGCGGCAACGAACGCGCTTTCCGCCCGCACAGCCTCTCGGCGGGTTTCGCCTGGCGCCTCGACGACGCCTGGCACCTCACGCTCAACCTCGATCGTTCGCAACGCGCGCCGGCCGAAGAGGAGCTGTTCGCGAACGGCCCGCACGACGCGTCGGCGACCTTCGAAATCGGCGACCCGCGACTGCGCGAGGAAACCGCGAACCAGGCCGAGCTCGGACTGCACTGGCACGGCGAGCGCATCGATGCGAAGGTCGCCGCCTACGCGAACCGCTACGACGACTTCATCTATCTCGCCGACACCGGCCTCGTCGAGGACGCCCTGCCGGTGCGCGACTGGTCGCAGGCGAACGCACGCTTCCGCGGCGGCGAAGCCGAGGCGACGTTGCACCTCGCGGCGAACGCGAGCGGCCACTACGACCTGCGCGTCTGGGGCGATACGGTGCGTGCCACCCTGCAGGATGGCGGAAACCTCCCGCGCATCCCCGCCGCACGCGTGGGCAGCGCACTGTCGTGGCACGACGATCGCTGGCGCGCGAGCATCGGCGCGACGCGCTACTTCGCGCAGGACGAGACGGCGTCGTTCGAAACCGGGACGGCGGGCTTCACGCTCGTCAACGCGCACCTCGCCTGGAGCTTCCACGCAAACGACCGCGGCAGCTGGGAAGCATTCCTGGACGGCAACAACCTCGCCGACCAGACCGCTCGCCTGTCGACGTCGCTGATCAAGGACGCCGCTCCGCTGCCCGGCCGCAACATCTCGGTCGGCGTGCGCGCGCTCTTCTGATTCCGCTGCACGGGCCCCGCGATCATCGATCGTCCCGCACGAGCCGCGGGACGGTCGATGCGGCAGTACCCGCGCGCGGACATTGCCAGGGATCGCACGCACGCGGCTTGCCGCCCTTGGCTGCTGTGTCGCAGCATGACAGCCTTATCGAGTGGTCGCATGATGTAAACGTTTACATCATCCTAGACGGACACATGGCTGTAACGATCAAGGACGTTGCGAGGGCAGCGGGCGTATCCGTCGCATCGGTCTCGCGCGCGCTCAACGGCCGCGACAACGTCACCGATGCGACACGGCATCGCATCCTCGAAGTCGCGACCAGACTGCGCTATCGCCCGAACGACGCTGCACGCAGCCTCATCACGAAGCGCACGCGGACGATCGGCGCGGTGCTTCCCGACCTGCACGGGGAGTTCTTCTCCGAACTCATACGCGGCATCGACGTCGCCGCACGCGCACGAGGCTTCCACGTACTCGTGTCGAGTTCCCATGGCGACTCCGACGAAACGAGCGCCGCGATCCGCGCGATGCAGGGGCGCGTCGACGGTTTGCTCGTCATGTCGCCGCACGTCGACGCGACCTTCCTGCACGAGAGCCTGCCGGACGCGCTGCCCGTGGTGCTGTTGAACGCGCCGCCGGACCGCTCGCGCTTCCCTGCCCTCCATCTCGACAACCACGGCGGCGCCCTGGCGATGACGCGGCACCTGCTTTCCCGCGGCCATCGGCGCATCGCGATGATCGGCGGGCCGGCCGGCAACCTCGACGCCGACGAACGTCGCCGCGGCTGGCTCGACGCGCTCGCCGAAGCATCGCTCGCCGACGATGCGCCATTCTTCGACGGCGATTTCTCGGAGGCATCGGGCCACGCCGCCGGCCAGCGCATCGCTGCACTCGCGCAGCGGCCGGATGCCGTGTTCGCGGCCAACGACATGATGGCGGTCGGCTGCCTGATCGCCCTCGGCGAGCGCGGAGTCCGCGTGCCGGGCGATGTCGCGCTGGCCGGCTTCGACGACGTGCCGATCGCCCGCTACGTCTCGCCGCAACTCACGACCGTTCGCGTACGCATCGCCGACCTCGGGCGTGCCGCATTCGAGCGCCTCGTCGCCGAACTCGAAGCGCCGGGCACGCGGCCCGTGCGCGCCGAAGTGCTGCCCTGCGAGATCGTCGTGCGTGCCTCGTGCGGCCGCTGCCCAGAGCGAACGGCGTGACGCTCGCGACTTCGAGCTGCGCGTACGCGACGAGCCCCCATGCCGCGGATCGAAATGCGCGACGAGGTCGCGCGGGCGCGAGGCGTCAGCTGTTCGCGCGCGCGATCGCTGCCAGCGAGCGCGCGGTCGCTTCGGTCACGAGGTCGTAGCGTTCGTCCGCGAGCCATTCGGTCCGCATCATCCATGAGCCGCCGACGCAGGCGACGTTGCGTTCAGCGAGGTACTGCGGCGCATCGTCCTCGCCGATGCCGCCGGTGGGGCACAGCAGCATGTCGGCGAGCGGTCCTTGCAGCGCGCGCACGAGCGGCAGGCCGCCGACCGCGCTGGCGGGGAACAGCTTGCAGACGCGGAAACCACGCTCGCGCAACGCGAGCAGTTCGGTCGGCGTCGCCGCGCCCGGGACGACCGGCAGCCCGCAGTCGGCGAGCGCGTCGGCGAGCGCCGGCGGCGTGCCCGGCGTGACGAGGAACGCCGCCCCGGCGCTGCGCGCGGCCTCGATCTGCGGCAGCGCGATCACCGTGCCCGCGCCGACGACGATCCCCGCGACGTCGTGCCTGACCGCCGCGATGGCATCGAGCGCAGCAGGCGTACGCAAGGTGATCTCGATCGCGGTGACGCCCCCGGCCTGCAGCGCGCGCGCGACGGCGACGCCCTGCGCCGGCGACGAAACGGTGACGACCGGCAGGATGCGCGTCGCGCGCAGCAGTCCGATCGCGGCGTACTGGGTGCTCTTCAGCCTTGCGGGATCCATGACTCAGGCGTCCTTCGATTCGAACGGCGCATGCGCGGCGACGCGGCCGATATCGTATTCCCTCTCGGTGCGCCGCGCGCCCGCGTGCGAATCCGGCAGAGGCGGTGGCCCGCAGGAAATCGACAGCGCGCCCTCGTCGGCGGGGCCGACATTCGCGCGACTCCACGCGAACAGCGCGCGACCGATGTCGTGGCCAGCCGGTGCGTCGTTCGCAGCCGGCCGGCGCTCGCTCCACGCGTGGTCGTCGACGCGCGCCTCGAGCACGCCGGCTTCGCAGTCGAGCAGCACGATATCGCCGTCGCGCACGCACGCGATGCCGCCGCCGCGGTCGGCCTCCGGCGTCACGTGGATCGCCGAAGGCACCTTTCCCGACGCGCCCGACAGGCGTCCATCGGTGACGAGCGCGACATGCCGGCCCTGGTTCTGCAGCATCCCGAGCAGCGGCATGAGGCTGTGCATCTCCGGCATGCCGTTCGCACGCGGCCCCTGGTAGCGCACGACGGCGACGAAATCGCGCGGCAGGCGGCCCTGCTTGTGCAGCACGCGCAACCGGTCCGGATCGTCGACGACGACCGCAGGCGCTTCGACGCGACGATGCTCCGGCTTGACCGCGGAGACCTTCACGAGCGCGCGGCCGAGATTGCCCTGCAGCAGGCGCAGGCCGCCGCTCGCCTCGAACGGCGCGTTCGCCGGACGCACGACCGCGTCGTCGCCGCTCACCGCCGCCGCGTCCACGTAACGCAGGCTGCCCGCGTCGAGGCGCGCCTCGCGCGCGTACGCACGCAGGCCGCCCGGCACGATCGTCTCGATCTCGTGCAGCAAGCCTGCATCGAGCAGTTCGCGGAACACGAACGCGGTGCCCCCGGCGACGTGGAAGCGGTTCACGTCGGCATCGCCGTTGGGATAGATGCGCGCGAGCAGCGGCACGCACGCCGCGAGGTCGTCGAAATCCTCCCAGGTCACGCGCAGGCCGGCCGCGCGCGCGACCGCGACGAAGTGGATCGTATGGTTGGTCGACCCGCCCGTCGCGAGCAGCGCGACGATCGCATTGACGAGCGCGCGTTCGTCGACGAGCCTTCCGATCGGGCGATAGTCGTCGCCGAGCGCGGTGATCGCGGCGGCGCGCACCGTCGCGGCGCGCGTGAAGGCGTCGCGCAACGGCGTGCCCGGGTGGACGAACGAGGTGCCCGGCAATTGCAACCCCATCGCCTCGAGCAGGATCTGATTGGAGTTCGCGGTGCCATAGAACGTGCACGTACCCGGAGCATGGTACGAGGCCGACTCGACCGCGAGCAGTTCTTCGCGCGTCGCCAGCCCCGCCGCGTAGCGTTCGCGAACCTCCACTTTCGCCTTGTTCGACACGCCCGTCGGCATCGGCCCGGCGGGTGCGAACACGACCGGCAGATGGCCGAACGCGAGCGCGCCGATGAGCAGCCCGGGCACGATCTTGTCGCAGACACCGAGGCACAGCGCCGCATCGAATGCGTCATGGCACAGCGCGATCGCGGTCGCCTGCGCGATCACGTCGCGACTGAACAGCGACAGCTCCATGCCCGCGCGTCCCTGCGTCACGCCGTCGCACATCGCGGGCACGCCCCCGGCTACCTGTGCGGTCGCACCCGCGGCATGGGCCGCTGCACGGACCAGCGTGGGATACGCCTCGAACGGCTGGTGCGCCGACAGCATGTCGTTGTACGCAGTGACCACGCCGATGTTCGGCTTCGCCGACTCCAGCAGAGCGACCTTGTCGTCGGCTCCGCACGCGGCTGCGACGTGGGCGAGGTTGCCGCACGACAGGCGGCTGCGATTGGGGGCGCGCGAGCGCGCGCCGTCGACGAGCGCGAGATAAGCGGCGCGCGTCGCGGCGCTGCGCTCGCGGATGCGTTGCGTGACGGTCTCGATGCGCGGATTCATGGACATGATCGGACTCCGGGTCGGTTCCGCCTCACGCGGCACACCAGTGGACATGGAGAGGAACGCCGGGCACCTCAAGCGCGGCGTGCACCGGCGCGCGCATCGCGTCCGAGTTCATCGCGCGTTCGAATACCACGCGCTTGGCGTCGCCGCGCATCAACAGCAGGCGCGTCGAAGCCTCGGCCCAGCCGGCGGGCGTGAGCGTGATGCGCCTCGGCCAGCGCCCCGCGCCGGCGCAACCGCTGGCGTCGATCGCCGCATAGGGGTCGCTGGCCGCGAGCGCTGCGGCGAGGCCACGCGCCCCCGGGAACAGCGATGCCGTGTGCGCATCCTCGCCCATGCCGAGCACGACCGCGGCGAGCTCGAGGCGTGCGGACGCCGCGCGCCAGCGCGCGTTCGCCGCGGCGACCGCGGCGTCGAGCGACACATCGCGCGGGCGCAACGGCCAGAACTCCGCGGCCGACGCGGCGCCGGCGAGCATCGACTCCGCGGCGAGGCGCGCATTGCTTCCGTCCGCGTCGGGCTCGACGTCGCGCTCGTCCACGAGCGACACGACGACGCGTCCCCAATCGAGTTCGAGCCGCGCGAGCGCGCGATGGACCGGTGCGGGGGTCGTGCCGCCGGACAGCAGGATCATCGCGCGCGGCGCGCGCGCGAGCGCCTGGGCGAGCGCATCGCGCAGCGCCGCGGCTGCATCCTGCGCCCAGGTCGCCTCGTCGGCGCTCGCGTGCCACACGCACGACGGCGCCGCGTTCATGGGCAACCGCCGCGCGCGAGCAATGCGCGGCCGTCGTCGAGCACGGCGAGCGCGGCGGCGCCGAGCAGGCCCGCGTCCTCGTGCAACACGGCGATCGTCGGCACGTTCGCGAGCACGCGCTCGTAGCGCCCCTTCGCTTCGAAGCGCCGGCGGAATTCGCCCGCCTGGAGCCAGGCGAGCAGTTTCGGCGTGAGCCCGCCCGCGAGGTAGACGCCGTCCCAGGCGCCGAACGCGAGCGCGAAATCGCCCGCGAACGAGCCGAGCATCGCGCAGAAGCGCTCGATCGTGGTGCGGCAAGCCGCATCGTGCTCGGCGCCGCTGGTGATCGCTTCCGGCGTCGCGATCGGCCGCATGTGCGGATGCAGCGCCGCATGCAGGTTCACGAGGCCCGAACCGCACAGCACGCGCTCGGCCGAAACGCGGCCGAACGTCGGCATGAGCCGGCGCAGGACCTCGAATTCGACCTCGTCCCCCGGTGCGAAACCGACGTGGCCGCCCTCGGTTTCGAGCGCCACGTAGCGGCCGTGCTCGACGACGAGTCCGCCGACACCGAGACCGGTGCCGGGGCCCACGATCGCGTAGGTACGCCGCCCTGAGGCGTGTTCGCGCGCCGCCGGCGCGGCGCCGAGCGGCTGCACGTCGCGTGCGCCGAGCAGCGGCACGCAATGGCTCATCGCCGCGAAATCGTTGACGATGCGCAAGCGTTCGAGCCCGAGTTCGTCGAGCAGCGGCGCGCGCGACAGCACCCAGGGATGGTTCGTCATGCGCACGCTGTCGCCGGTGACCGGGCCGGCGACCGCGAGTACGCCGCGTCGCGGCCGCTGCGGCAGCATCGCGAGGTAATCGCGCGCGGCGTCGCCGAAGCGCTCGAAGTCGGCGACGCGCCGGCGCCGCACGGTGTCGCCGAGCAGCGGCATCGGCGCGCCGGTGTCCGCCAGCGCGAAACGCACGTTGGTGCCGCCGACGTCGGCGAGCAGCACCCACTCGCCGGCCGGCGCATCCATCACGCGCTGCGCACGGTGCGCGCGCGTTCGGCCGAGGTCGGCAGGTTGCGCAGGAAATCCGCGGCCGCACCCGGTCCCCAGCTGCCCGCCATGTACGGCAGGATCGCCGCATCGGCCTCGCGCCAGGCCGCCTCGATGCTGTCGATCCAGGTCCAGGCCGCTTCGACTTCGTCGCTGCGCACGAACAGGGTCGAGTTGCCGTTGAGCGCATCGAGCAGCAGGCGCTCGTAGGCGATGCGCCGGCGCAGCGGCGGTTCCATCGAAAGATCGAGCGGCAGCGGCTGCAACTGCAAGGCGCCCCATTCGGGACCGGCAAGGCTGCCCATGAGCTGCAGTTCGATGTTCTCGCTCGGTTGAAGTCGCAGCACGAGGCGGTTCGGGCTCGCGCGTTCGCGGCGCGGCTTCTCGAACAGCCAATGCGAAGTCGGTCGGAAGTTCACCACCACCTGGGTCACGCGCTGCGCGAGGCGCTTGCCGGTGCAGAGGCGGAACGGCACGCCGGCCCAGCGCCAGTTGTCGATCGAGGCGCGCAACGCGACGAACGTTTCGACCGGCTCGCGACCCTGCACCGCCTGCAGCGAAAAACCGCGCACGGGTTCGCCGTCGACGAGGCCGGCGTCGTAGCGGCCGCGCACGGAGTCGCCCGCGACGGTGTCGGCGCGCAGCGGCCGAAGCGCGCGCAATACCTTGACCTTCTCGTCCCGCAGCACGTCGGCGTCGAGCGACGACGGCGGCTCCATCGCGACGAGGCAAAGCAGCTGCAGCACGTGGTTCTGCACCATGTCGCGCAAGGCGCCGTAGTCGGCGTAATAGCTTTCGCGACCGTCCACGCCTGCGGTTTCCGCGACGAGGATGTCGACCGACTCGATCCAGCGGTGGTGCCAGACCGCCTCCAGCAACGTATTGCCGAAGCGCAACGCGAGCAGGTTCTGCACCGCGGCCTTGCCGAGGTAGTGGTCGATGCGGAAGATGCGGTCCTCCGACAGGCACGCCGCGAGCGTCGCATTGATCGCGCGCGCCGAGGCGAGGTCGCTGCCGATCGGTTTCTCGAGCACGAGCCGCGACGGCTCCTCGAGCAACCCGGCGGCCTTGAGGCCGTGCGCGATCGTCGTGAACAGGTAGGGCGGCGTCGCCAGGTAGCTCACGCAGCGCCCCCGGATCGCCGACAACGCGGGCGCGATCGCCGCCGCGTCCCCGAGATCGACGTGCACGTAGTCGATCCGCGCGAGCAGCGCGCCGACGGCGTCCCCGCCCGACGGCTCCTTCGCGAGCTTGTCGGAGAGCCACGCGCGGAACTCGGCAGTCGACATCGGCTGGCGCGCGACCGCGACGATGCGGAACGCATCGGGCAGCAGGCGATCGACCGACAGGTGCAGCAGCGACGGGAACAGCTGGCGCGCGGCGAGATCACCGGTGGCGCCGAACAGCAGCAGCGTGTCGTGCAATGTCGCCTCCGTCCTCGCGCGCCGCTGCCGCGGCCTGGATCCTGCACGGCGCGCGGCGACCCGGCACGGGCGCGACGGTCGCCGCCGACGATGCCCGGTGCAGCCATGCGCTCCGCCGGGCGGGCGCATCTGCGTCCGAAAATCGTCGTGCACGATGCCGAACCGCCTTGAGACGCCGAGCGACCACTCGAGATCGTCGAGCAGCGACCACGCCATGCAGCGGCGTACGTCGCAACCATGCCTACCGCGGCATGGATCGCGCGCAGGTGCCTGCGAAGGTAATCGACAGGCGACGGATCGTCCAGCGCGTGGCCTTCGGCGGGCGCCAGGTCGTTGAGCGCCGAACCGTCGTCGGTGATGCAGGCCGGCGGGCGCGTGCCGGTGAGGCGCGGCGCGGACACTACCCAACGCGTCTCCGCGCAGGCCGCGCATGGCGTCGCCCGCAACGCCTGCGGCGGTCGCGAATGTTCCGCATGGCGTGCCGCGCCGCGCGTGCAGCAGTCGAATCCGATCCAGTCCAACGGTTGCCGGCGATCAACCCGCAGCGGCCGTTGCGCGGCAGCCCGCGCAGATGCCGTGCACTTCGAGCGTCTGCGCCCGCGGCCGGAAGCCGCGCTCCTTGGCTTGCTCGACGAGCAGTTTCGACACGCGCTCGTCGCAGACCTCGACCGCGGCCGAACATACGTCGCAGATCAGGAACGGCACCTGGTGAGCCTCGTTCGGGTGATGGCAACCGACGTACGCATTGATCGATTCGAGCTTGTGGATGAAGCGGTTCTCGAGCAGGAAATCGAGCGCGCGGTAGACCGTCGGCGGCGCCGCGCTGCCGTGATCGTCCTTGAGCCGATCGAGCAGGTCGTAGGCCTTGACCGGCTTCTCTTCCGCCGCGATGAGCTCGAGGACGCGCAGGCGCAGCGGCGTCAGGCGCAGGCCGCGCAGTTCGCACGCGCTGGAAACGGCACCGACGAACGCACGCGCATCGTGCTCGTGTTCATGGTGGCTGTGGCGACTGGCTTGGCTCATGGCGTACGGGTCCGGCGGAGGCCCATCTTAGCGCCCGACGCGAAGGGCGGCGTCGAGCGCCGACGGAGCAGCATCGAGATGCGGCCCACCCGCCGCGGAACAAGTCCCGGGGCTTTCACCAGCCGCGGCCGCGATCGATGCGCTTGAGGGCGGACCGCTCCGAACGCGCCGCCGCCGCGGCGAGGTTGACGCCGCAATGGCGGCACGCTTTCGCGGCCGGCACGTTGCTTTTCCCGCAGTCGGGGCATTCGACCAGGCCGGACTTCGACAGCAGCACGACTGCCCAGCCGATCGGGCCGAGCGCCGCGCCCCATACCAGGCCCGCGAGCCAACGGCCGCGCACCCAGCCGATCGCCAGGCCGACCGCGGCGCAGCCGAGCGTGATGCCGATCGCCCACTGCCACAGCGTCGGATCGAGCAGCGCGCGCGTGCAGGTCCGGAGCGCCGCGGGCGCAGCATCCGGGTCGCTCGGATCGAGCGCGAGGAAGGCCTGGATGCAGGTGTCGAGCGCCACGGTCGCCTCTCAACTCGTCTTCGGAATCGCCGCATCGATGCGCCTCAACGCCTCGTCGCGGCCGGCAAGGAACACGGTATGGTCGATCGATGGCGACACCTGCGTGCCGGTCAGGGCGACGCGCAGCGGCTGCGCAACCTTGCCCATGCCTTCGCCGATCGATGCGGCAGCCGCTTCGATCGCGGCATGGATCGCCGCGACGTCCCATTCGGCGATGCCCGCGAACTGCGCGCGCGCGGCCTCGAGCGCGGCGCGTGCGGTCGGCGTCTTCAGGTGCTTGGCGACGGCCTGCTCGTCGTAGGCTTCGAGCGGCGCATACCAGACGCGCGCCTTCTCGGCCATTTCCTTCAGCGTCCGCGCGCGATCGCGCAGCGCGACGACGACGTCGACCGGATCCGGTCCTTGGCGCGGGTCGATGCCGGCCGCGCGCAACTGCCACTCGAAGTGCGGTGCGAGCTCGAGCGGGTCGTCGCTCTTGAGGTACTGCTGGTTCAGCCAGGAGAGCTTCTCGAGGTCGAAGCGCGATGCGGACTTGTTGACGTCGGCCGCGTCGAACAGCTCGATCATCTGCTCGCGCGAGAAGATCTCCTGGTCGCCATGCGACCAGCCGAGCCGGACGAGGTAGTTGAGCAGCGCGTGCGGCAGGAAACCGTCGTCGCGGTACTGCATGACGCTGACCGCGCCGTGGCGCTTGCTGAGCTTCTGCCCGTCCGGCCCGAGGATCATCGGCAGATGGGCGAAGTTCGGCACGGCGGCGCCGAGCGCGTGGTAGATGTTGACCTGGCGCGGCGTATTGTTGACGTGGTCGTCGCCGCGGATCACGTCGGTGATCCGCATGTCGATGTCGTCGACGACGACCGCGAAGTTGTAGGTGGGGAACCCGTCGGAGCGAATCAATACGAGGTCATCGAGCTCCTCGTTCGACCACTCGACGCGACCCTTGACCTTGTCGTCGAACACGACGCTGCCGGAAGCCGGGTTCTTGAAGCGCAGCACGCGGTTCGGATCGTCGCGGTACGGCAGGTTCTGCTCGCGCGCGCGTCCGTCGTAGCGCGGCTTGAGGCCTTTCGCCATCGCTTCCGCGCGCATCGCCTCGATGTCTTCCTTCGATTCGTAGGCGTAGTAGGCCTTGCCCGCCTTGAGCAGGTCCTCGGCGACCGCGCGGTAGCGGTCCATGCGCAGCGTCTGGTAGTACGGGCCTTCGTCGTACGACAAGCCGAGCCAGTTCATGCCGTCGAGGATCGCCTGCACCGCGGCTTCGGTCGAACGCTCGCGATCGGTATCCTCGATGCGCAGGATGAATTCGCCGCCGCGATGCTTCGCTTCCAGCCAGCAGTACAGCGCGGTGCGCGCGCCGCCGATGTGCAGGTAACCGGTGGGACTGGGGGCGAATCGGGTACGGACGGTCATCAGGGAATCGGCTTCGGGGGGACGGCGCGCAAGTTTACCGGAGCGGCGAGCACGCGTGACGCGCGTGGTGTCGACCGTCGACGATTGCGGGCAGAATGGCTGCCTGCCCCGAGATGTCGTCCATGCCGCACGCCCCACGCACCCTGCTGCTCGCCTTCCTTGCCTTGCTCGGCGCCTGCGCCGCACCGCAGCCCCGCACGGCGGCCGTCGCCGAAGGCACGCGCGCACGCCTGGCGCTGCTGGAATCGACGGACCTCCATTCCAACGTGCTCAGCTTCGATTACTACCGCCTGGCCGAGGACAAGGCGCTCGGCTTCGAGCGAATGGCGACGCTCGTCGCGCAGGCGCGCTCGGAATACCCGAACACGCTGCTGTTCGACGCCGGCGACACGATCCAGGGCACCGCGCTTGCCGACTACGAGGCGCTCGTGCGCCCGATCGGCTGCGACGAGGAACTGGGGATCTACCGCGCGATGGACGCGCTCGGCTACGACGGCGGCACGATCGGCAACCACGAATTCAACTATGGTTTGCCCTATCTCGCGCAGGTCACCGGTCATCCGATCGCCGCGGACGGCGTCGAGGCGCGCACGTGCGCCGGGCCGCACTTCCCGCTCGTGCTGTCGAACGCGGTCGGCGTGCGCGACGGCCGCCCGATCTATCCGCCGTACGCGGTGCTCGACCGCACGCTCAAACTCACCGACGCGGCCGGCCACGCAACGACCGCGCCGATCCGCGTCGGCATCATCGGTTTCACGCCGCCGCCGATCGTCGAGTGGGATCGGCGCAACCTCGACGGCAAGGTGACGACGCTCGGCGTCGTCGAGGCGGCGCGGCGCTACGTGCCGGAGCTGCGCGCGAAGGGCGTCGACCTTGTCGTCGCGATCTCGCATGGCGGACTCGACACTGCACCCTACGGTTCGATGATGGAGAACGCGAACTGGTACCTCGCGCAGGAGCCCGGCGTCGACGTGCTCCTGCTCGGCCATTCGCACGCCGCGTTCCCCGACCCGGCCAACGCGCAGTCGCGCTTCGCGACGATGGCCGGCGTCGACAACCAGCGCGGCTTCGTGCACGGCAAGCCGGCCGTGATGGCCAATTTCTTCGGCCGCAGCCTCGGCGTGGTCGACCTCGCGCTCGTGCGCAAAGGCGGCCACTGGTCCATCGATGCGGCCGATTCGCACAGCGAAGTACGCGACGTGCGGCGCAAGGACGGCTCGTCCGTCGACGCCGACCCGCGCATCGCGCCGCTCGTCGCGGCCGCTCACGCAGCGACGGTCGACTACGTGTCGCAGCCGATCGGCGACACCGATTTCGCGATCACGAGCTATTTCACCGAACTCGGCAACACCACAGCGCTGCAGGTCATCAACGACGCGCAGCGCGACTACGTCGAGCGCTACGTCGCGGCGAACCTGCCGCAGTATGCGGGCATCCCGATCCTGTCCGCTGCGGCGCCGTTCAAGACCGGCTTCAGCGCGCCCGACGACTACACCGATATCGAACCGGGACCGCTCGCGGTGCGCAGCGCGGCGGACATCTACCTCTACCCGAACACGCTGACCGCCGTGAAGATCGACGGCGCGGTGCTGAAGGCCTGGCTCGAGCACGCCGCGGGCCGCTTCAACCGCATCGACGCGGCCGCTACCGCGCCGCAGGAGCTCGTCAACCGCAAGTTCTCGGGCTACAACTTCGACGTGATCCAGGGCGGCCTGCGCTACGCGATCGACGTCACGCAGGCGCCCGGCGAACGCATCCGCGAACTCGCGTATCAAGGCAGGCCGGTCGAACCGGGCCAGGCGTTCATCGTCGTCACGAACAACTATCGCGCGAGCGGAGGCGGCCATTTCCCGGGGCTCGACGGCTCGAATATCATCGTCTCCGCGCCGGATGCGAACCGCGACGTCGTCATCGCGTGGGTGCGCGCGCGCAAGCATCTCGTGCGGGCAACCGACGGCGCCGACCGGCCGTGGCGTTTCGTGCCCGTGCGCACCGCCGGCCCCGTGCTCGTCACGAGCGCGAGCGGCAAGCTCGCACAGGCGACGGCGGCCGGCATCGAAGGCGTCTCCGTGTTCAAGGACAACGGCGACGGCTCCTCGACGTATGCGGTCGATCTCGCCGCGGGCGTGCCTGCTGCTGCGCGTCACGCGCGGGGCGGGCGCGTGCGTTAGAGTCGTCGACCGTCGCCGCGTCCCGCGGCCGCAGCCGTCACGGAGTTTCCATGTCACGCTCGCTGCTCGCATTGTCGGTCTGTCTCGCCCTCGTCGCCTGCGCACCGCAAACGGCGCGCCATGACGGCGGCGCGACCGTTTCCACGGCCACCGTCGTTTCCGCCGACCAGCAGTTCGCGTCGCTGTCGCAACGTTGGCTCGACGGCACGATGGCGGCCAGCCCGGTCACCGCCACGACGGTCGGCGACCATCGCCACGACGCCGAACTCGACGACCTCGGCGCGGACGGGTTGCGCCGCTCGCTCGAATTCTCGCGCGGCATGCTCGCCGACCTCGAGAAGATCGATCGCTCCGCGCTCTCGCGCGAGAACCAG
>NZ_DATDMY010000060.1:0-3306 GCF_036518555.1 Dokdonella sp.
GGGCCTGTCCGATTTTTTGTGTGCGAGGCGTTGTTGAAAACGCTGGTCTGCACGACGACTGGATTGGCGGGCCATCTTACGCCCGCGCATGGATGAAGCGATCGCCGTAAGCGATAGCGAACTGGTTCATGGCAGCGCGCCAGTAGAGCGTGGGGCGGCGCCATTCGGCGGTGATATTGCGCAGAGCCAGCCAGATCAATTTTGTAGCGGCCTCATCGTTTGGAAAATGACCACGGCTCTTGATGATCTTGCGCAGGCGGGCGTGAATGCTCTCGATCGCGTTGGTCGTGTAGATCAGCCGCCGCACGTCGGGAGCGAATGCGAAGAAGGGAACAACGCGGTCCCAGGCCCGGCGCCAGGCGGCGACGACGGTCGGGAACCGTTGCCCCCAAGGTCCTTGCTCGAAATCATCCAGGGCCGCTTCGGCGGCGTCGGCATTGATCGCGGTGTACAAGGGTTTGAGCGCCGCAGCGAATGCCTTGCGCTCGCTGTAGCTGGCATACGCCACGCTGTTGCGGATCAGATGCACGATGCAGGTCTGCAAGGTCGTGGCCGGGAACACGGCCTCCAAGGCTGCGTCGATCCCTTTCAAGCCGTCGGTCACTGCGATCAGGATGTCCTCGACGCCGCGTGTCTTGAGGTCGGTGAACACCTTCAGCCAGAACTTGGCGCCCTCGGTGTTCTCGATCCATAACCCCAGGATGTCGCGCGTGCCGTCGGCGAGAATGCCCAAGGCTAGGTAGATCGCCTTGCTGCGAACCACCGCTTCGTCCCGGATCTTCACCCGCATCGCATCGAAGAACACGACCGGATACAGCCGTTCCAGCGGGCGCGCCTGCCAGGCAGTGACCTCCGACATCACCGCCTCGGTCACCGTGCTGATGAACTCGGCCGACACCTCCGTGCCGTACTGCTCGCGCAGAAAACCCTGGATCTCCCGCATCGTCATGCCGCGCGCATACATCGCGACGATCTTGTCGTCGAAGCCCGTGAAGCGCCGTTCATGCTTCGGAATCAGCAACGGCTCGAACGAGCCAATCCGATCGCGCGGTACGTCAATCCGCAACGGACCATCCTCGGTCAGCACCGTCTTGCCGCTCGCGCCATTGCGGTGGTTCACCGCCTCTCCCGGCCTCGCCTCTCCCGGCGCGTAGCCCAGGTGATGCGACAACTCCGCGCCCAAGGCGCGCTCGATCAGTGCCTTCTTGAACGCCATCGACGCCGCGTTCACGGCCTCTGCGTTCATCGGTCCCTTCACGAACTGATCGATCAGTTCCTTCGGGATAGTCGGCAGCTCTCGCTGCCGATCGGGGGACTTCTTCCGGGCCATACATGCTCCTCCTACTCATGATAGGCCTCGCACACAAAATTCCTGACAGGCTCCGCGCGTACCGCCCTACACGCATCTCGTTGCGCTCGGCACGGGCCGGTCGCGCACAGGGTGCGCTCCTGCAGGACATCGACGAGGGAATCGCATGGCCTCGCAAGCACTCCAGCTCTTCCGCCGCCACGGCAGCTCCGCACTCGGCCGCTGGCTCGTCTCGCGCGCGATCTGCTGGCGCGCGCCGTACTTCGCGTCGATCGCGCCGACGATCGATTTGCTCGAACCCGGCCGCTGCGTCGTGCGCATCCGCGACCGGCGCCGCGTGCACAACCATATCGGCACCGTGCACGCGATCGCGCTGTGCAACATGGCCGAGCTTGCGGGTGGCCTCGCGACCGATGCGACGATTCCGGATTCCATGCGCTGGATTCCGAAGGGTATGACCGTGCGCTACCTCAAGAAGGCCAAGGGGCCGATGACCGCGACCGCGACCGTGCCGGCGATCGCGGCGGCGACGAGCGGCAGCGAAGCGCATGCGATCGTCGAGGTGCGCGATGCCGGTGGCGAGGTCGTGTTCGATGCCGACATCACGATGTGGATTTCGCCGCGCAAGGCCGACTGACTCAACCCGATTCACCTCTCCCGCATGCGGGAGAGGTCGACGGGCGCAGCGCGGCGGGTGAGGGGAAACGAAGCAACGTATTCCGCAGACCCTAGGCATCGCTCCGCTTGCCCTCACCCTGACCCTCTCCCGCAAGCGGGAGAGGGGATCCAGCGCCAGCCGGGCGGGGTCGCATGGGATACTCGGAGCGCGGCATGAGCCGCAACCCAGGGGCGCAATGCATGGACCCATTCCTGCAGGCCGCGATCGACGAAGCGAAGGCGGGCCTCGCCGAAGGCGGCATCCCGATCGGTTCGGTGATCGTGCACGAGGGGCGCATCATCGGCCGCGGCCACAACCGCCGCGTGCAGAAGGGCAGCGCGATCCTGCACGGCGAGATGGACGCACTCGAGAATGCGGGGCGTCATCCGGCCAAGGTGTACCGCGAGAGCGTGATCTACACGACCTTGTCGCCGTGCCCGATGTGCAGCGGCGCGATCGCGCTGTACGGCATCCCGCGCGTGGTCGTCGGCGAGAACCGCTCGTTCATGGGCGAGGAAGCGTGGCTCAAGAGCCGCGGCGTCGCGATCGACGTCGTCGACGACGCAACCTGCGTCGCGCTCATGCACGACTTCATGCGCGACAAGCCGGAGCTCTGGAACGAGGATATCGGCGTCTGAGGCTTCACCCGCGTTTTGTGGGGGCGGCGGAAGCCGCGATGTTTTTGTGGACGGGGGCGATCGGCGGCACGCGCGGCGCGCGTACCGCCCTACGGCGATCGGCGGCACGCGCGGGCGCGTACCGTCCTACATGCACTCCGTCGTGCGACACGCACACCGGGATGAAGAGCATCGCCGCTTGCGCCGCTCCGAGAGAAGGGAGGGTTCGCCGCTCGTGTAGGGCGGGTCGAGCCGCATCGCGGCGAGTCCCGCCGCAACACGCGAGGTGCCGCGGGAATCCCTGTAGGAGCCCACCCTGTGGGCGACCGCGGACCCGTACGACGCGGCGTCGTCGCCGATCGCGACGCTAACCTCGCAACGCCTGCGCATGGTGGCGCAGGTGGTCTTCGACGAAGCTCTGGATGAACCAGTAGCTGTGGTCGTAGCCCGCGCGCCGGCGCAGGTCGAGCGGCTGGCCGGTCGCGCGGCACGCGCGTTCGAGGAACTCGGGGCGCAGTTGCACGTCGAGGAACGCGTCGGCGTCGCCCTGGTCGACGAGCAGCGTGCCAGGGAAGCGCGCGCCGTCTTCGACGAGCGCAGTCGCGTCGTACGCGCGCCATGCATCGCGATCGTCGCCGAGGTAGCGCGGGAACGCCTTCCGGCCCCAGGGCACCTGGATCGGCGCGACGATCGGCGCGAACGCGGACACCGAGCGGTAGCGT
>NZ_DATDMY010000061.1:0-8541 GCF_036518555.1 Dokdonella sp.
GGCGCGAAGCGAGTCCGTGATCTTAGCGGTTCGCGGGCACGTCGCGCGCGCCGCGGCTCCCGCGCAGCGCACGCTCAGGCGCCGCAGCGGCGCGCACGATCGCGCCGCACCGCCTCGACCGCCGCCATTTCGAGCTGGAGGAACGTACTCCAGGTGTCGCAGGTGCAGCACCGCACGGGGTCGTCGCCGCGGGGCGCTTCGGTCGTGTCGAGGTCGTGGCTGCCGCAGGCGAGGCAGCGGAGGCCGATCGGCGCCGCCGCCTTCGCGCCGGGCGCATCGCGCGTGGGCGCGCGATCCCGCTCGCTCCGCACGATCGACGCGTCCGCCGACGGGTCGCGTGCCGGCTCGTTCGCAGGTCTGTCCATGCCCGTCCTTCGCTGGCGCCGCTGTGCGCGCGTCGATAGCGAATACGCGATTCCGGGACGAATCACGTCACGGGTGGAGAAGGCGACAGCGGTGGCTTCCGCGCGGAAACCCGCTCCATCCGTCCAAGGCCCCGTCGGCGTCGCGGTGTCAGCGACCGCGCGTACCGAGCCAGACGCCGGCCGCGACGAGGGCGAAGCCCGGGATCATGGCCGGTGCGAGGTGCTCGCCGAGCACGAGCCAGCCCATCAACGCGGTGACGGGCGGCATCAGGAAGAACAAGGTCGCGACTTCGGTCGCCGCACCGCCGCGCAGCAGCATGGACAGCAGCGCGAAGCCACCGATCGAGTTGACCAGCACGATCCACGCCAGGGCACCGGCGAACGTTCCGCTCGCGTCGGTGCGGAAATGCTCGGCGAATGCGGCGATCGGCAACAGTGCGAGCGCGGCGATCGCGTGCTGCACGGCGAGGCCGACGCGCAGGTCGGCGGTCGCCGCGCGCCGCTTCTGGTAGTGCGTACCGGCGCCGAGCGCGAACACGCTCAGCGTGCTCGCCGCGTAGGCGGGGATGCTGCCGCTGCCGCCGAAGCGCCCCTGCAGCACGAGCACGACGCCGGCGACGCCGAGCGCGAGTCCGAACCACTGCGCCGCGCGCATGCGCTCGCCGATCAACAGCCCGATCGTCGCGCTCGCGAGCGGCAGCGCACCGATGAACAGCGCGGCGATGCCGGTACCGATGCCGAGTCGCAGCGCCTCGTAGATGCCGCCGAACGAGATCGCGAGCGACAGAACGCCGACGACGGCGTTGTGCGCGACCTCGCGCCAGGTCGGGCGCCGTGCGTTCGCGGCGAACGCCATCGCAGCGAAGATCGCCGCGGCGGACGCGAAGCGCAGGAACAGGATCGTGAACGGCGCCGCGTGCTGCACGGCGATCAATCCGGCCGGATAGCCGGTGCACCAGAGCACGACGAACGCGGCAGCCATCGCGCGCCCGCGCATGCGCGCATCGGCTTCCCGCTCGAGTGGGAGGGCCGCGAGCCGGTTCACGCGTGCAGGATCCGCCCGCCGCCGAACGACCAGTTCTCCCACGCGGTCTCCTTGAACACGACCATCACGTGCTCGCCATCGATATCGTGCGCGGCGAGCCCGGCGAGCAGGCCCGTCAGCAGTTGGCGCTTGACCTTCACGCTGCGGCCGACCGACCACAGGATCTCGATGAGCACGAAGTCGGCGCCACGATCGGCGTGGAGGTCGGGATAGCGCGGGTCGAACACGAAGTCGGCGGGATCGAGCTCGAGCACGCGCTGGAAGCGATCGGTCGCGGGGACTCCGCTCGCGACCAGGGCGTCGTGCACCGCATCGAGGATCGCGCGTCGGCGCGCGGGCGCGGTCGGTTTGCCGACGGTGAGGGTGACGAGCGGCACGGGAGCGCTCCTGCAGTGGGGGCGGGGCACACGATACGGGCGCGCAGGTGCGCGATAAACTCTTCGTCGGCGAATTCATCATTGCGATGATGGCAACAATGATCCGCAACCAGCTCGCCGAGATCGCCTGCTTCGTCGAGGTCGCGCACCGGCTCAGCTTCGCGCGGGCGGCGCTGCGCCTGGGCATGCACGTATCCGGCGTGAGCCGCGCGGTCGGCGCGCTCGAATCACGCCTCGGCGTGCGGCTGTTGCAACGCACGACGCGCCAGGTCGGCCTCACCGAAGCGGGTCGCGCTCACCTCGCCCGCTGCGAGGCGCTGCTCGCCGAGCTCGCGGAAGCCGAAGCGACCGCGAGCGCGTCCGGCGGCGCGCTGCGCGGGCGCCTGCGCGCGAGCCTGCCGAGTGGGCTCGGACTCGCCCACATCACGCCGCGCATCGGCGGATTCGCCGCCGCGCATCCGGAACTCGAGCTCGACCTGCACCTGTCCAACCGCAACGTCGACCTCGTCGAGGAGGCGTTCGACGTCGCGATCCGCGTCGGCGAGCTGCGCGACTCGCGCCTCGTCGCGCGCCGCCTCGGCGACAGCCGCCGCATCCTCGTCGCGAGCACCAGCTACCTCGCCGCGGCCGGCACGCCGCGACGCCCGTCCGACCTCGAGCGCCACGCGTGCCTCGTGCTCGACGTCGGCGCGATCGCCGAGCGCTGGGAGCTGCAGCGACGCGGACGCAGCGAGACCGTTCGCGTGCCCGCG
This sequence comes from Dokdonella sp., assembly GCF_036518555.1. GTDB lineage: Bacteria > Pseudomonadota > Gammaproteobacteria > Xanthomonadales > Rhodanobacteraceae > Dokdonella_A. The sequence continues at coordinate 2,540 of NZ_DATDMY010000061.1, forward strand.
CGCGTGCGTTCGAACAACGCGATCGCGCTGCTCGACGCATGCAGGGCCGGCGCGGGTATCGCGCTGCTGCCGCAGTTCGCGGTCGCGGGTGACGTCGCGGCCGGTCGCCTCGTACGCGTGCTCGACGCATGGGCGGCGACCGAACAGGGCATCTTCGCGATCTACCCGGGCAACCGCTTCATCCCGGCCAAGGTGCGCGCGTTCGTCGCGTTCGTCGAGGACTGCGTGCGCGACGCCGGCGGAGGCGCGCGAACGCGCGCACGCCCGTCACGCCGATGAGCCCGTCCGTCCTGATTCGACGTCATTCCCGCGAAAGCGCGAATCCATCTTGCCCTTCGCCACGACGACGCGCGGCCTGATCATCCGCGACGTGCGTCATGCCGCACGCAACGACCGCTCACCCGCACGGCGCGCCGCGATCGCGGCCTCGACGACGTCCCATCCCGCGTCGGCGCGATGCGCCTGCTCGCTGAGCACGCGCCGGAACATGCGCGCGCCTGGCAGCCCCTGATACAGGCCGAGGACATGCCGCGTGATGTGCTGCAGGCGATCGCCGCGCGCGAGGTGTGCATCGACGTACGGGCGCAACCGGCGCAGCACGTCGTCGCGCTCGGGCAGCGGCGTGCCGTGCAGCGCGTGCTCGATCTCGGCGAGCCGGTACGGCTCGTGGTACGCGGTGCGACCGAGCATGACGCCGTCGACGTGGCGAAGGTGTCCCAGGACCTCGGCGAGCGTCGCGATGCCACCGTTGATCACGACCGCGAGCCGCGCGTGCTCCTCCTTGAGCCGGTACACGCGCGCGTAGTTGAGCGGCGGGATCTCGCGGTTCTCCTTCGGCGACAGGCCCTGCAGCCACGCCTTGCGCGCGTGCACGATGAACGTGTCGCAGCCGCTCGCCTGCACGGTCTCGACGAACCCGGCGAGGCCCGCGTACTCGTCCTGGTCGTCGACGCCGATGCGGCACTTCACGGTGACCGGCACGCCGAGGTGCGCGACCGCGTCGCGCATCGCCGCGACGCAATCGCGCACGAGCGCGGGCTCGCGCATGAGGCACGCGCCGAAGCGACCCGACTGCACGCGGTCGGACGGGCAGCCGACGTTGAGGTTGATCTCGTCGTAGCCGAGTTCGGCGCCGATGCGCGCGGCCTCGGCGAGCTCGTCCGGCTCCGATCCGCCGAGCTGCAGAGCGACTGGATGCTCGGCGGCGTCGTAGCCGAGCAGGCGCGCGCGATCGCCATGGATGACCGCGGGCGCGGTCACCATCTCGGTGTAAAGCAGCGCGTGCGGCGCGAGCAGGCGATGGAAGTACCGGCAGTGGCGGTCGGTCCAGTCCATCATGGGCGCAACGGAGAAGGTTCTATCGCGAGTGGCCAATCGGATTCCGGGACGGCGAGACAGGATTGGGGAGTGCGGTGGCGCGCTCGCGCGCAATCGACATCGTGCCGCTTGCGCGGGCGGGCGCGAAGCGACGCACGGTGTCGGCCGGGCGCGGTGAGCGGATCCCGTCGCCCATCCTATGCGAGCCGGACTCCCTGCGCCATGATGTCGCATGCCGCAGGCGGATCATCGCGATGGGTACCTCGACCCCGCGGCGCTCGCTCGGCCAGCGCCTCGCTCCCGAACCGGCGTATCCAGCGCGAGCACCTCGAGTCGGGGGCGGCGGGTGATGGAGCGGGCCGCGAGGGGCGCGCGACATGCGACCTGCGGCTGCATCGAACGCACGCCGTCGCCGATGGACGCCGCGGTGCGGTCGGTCGTCGCGAACACATTCTTCACTTGAAATTCACAACTACACATCCCCGCTTAAGCGACCATGCGGTCGACGATCAGCCTGGCCTTACAGGAAGGGAGCAATTCGATGGGCATGCCATTGCACGGGGCGCCGTTGCGTTCCGTACTTCGCTTGCGCGCGCGTTTCGCGCGCATCACCGCCCTCGCAGCCGTCGCGGCCGTGAGCCTCGGCACCTGGGCCTCCGCTCAGGCGGAGAACGGCATCATGCGCGACAATTTCGAGACGCCCGACTCGTGTCCGATCGGACGCGTCGAGAACACGGTCGTCGCGTGGCGCTACGACGGCGTCGGCCGCAAGACGATCGACGTGACCGTCGCGGACAACCTCTGGGGTCGCATCGATTCGAACGCCTCGCCCGTCGCGTTCCCGTGGCTGCAGTCGTTCGCCGTGCTCTGGAGCATGCCGCGCAACGGCTACATCGCGGCCGCCTTCGACTTCCCCGAGGCGGTCGACCTCACCACCTGGGGCAAGTTCACGCACGGCGAGACCCTGCCGGGTCCGGCCACCGACATGTCGATCAGCGCGTGGTGCGGCGACTTCAATCCGCCCGAGCCCGGTTGCTCGTTCCGCGGCACGACGACCGGCCAGGCGATGAGCGTCTACAAGCGCACGGGCGCGCTCATCAACGTGGCCTGCGTCGTGAAACCGGGTGAAACGTATTACGTGAACACGCGCCTCACGAATCCCGACGTCGTGCACGCGCAATGCACGGCGAGCACCTGCAAGACGACGATCCAGCACAACCACACGCCGTAGCGCGTCGACCGTCGCCGCCCGGCGGCGACGCTTCAAACCGCACGCGTCGCGCGCCAGCGGGCGACGGCCGCGGGCACGAGCGCGTCGACGTCGATGCCGAGTTCGGCGCCGGCCTCGAGCACGTCGGACAACGCGTGTTCGTAGGCGCGCGCCGATGCGTCGTGCGGCCTGTTGTGCCGCGCGTACTCGATCGCTTCGAGCATGCGCGCGGACCAGCCGAACAGCGCATCGCGCCGCTCTTCGAAGACCGGGCGCAGCCAACCGGCGATCGGCCGGCTCACGACGAAGCCCTCGGCCGACGCCAGCGCCTCGGCATCGTCCGAGGCATCCTCGAGCGCGCCGCGGAACCACTCGTTGCCGCCGCCGGCCGCGGGCTTCACCGCGAGCGGCGCCAGCGCGCTCCAGGACGCGAAGCGTTCGAGCAGGCTGCGCTCGAGCGCGCGCGCTTGCGCGACGCGCGCGGTTTCGACGAGCACGCCGGCGCGGAAATCGAAGTAGCGAAGGCAGCGAGGATGCAGGCTGCGCCATCGCTGCAGCGGGTCGCGCGCGAAACCGATCTTGAACACCGTGTCGTCGCGCACCGGCAGTACATAGACGAACGCGCGACCGCGCGACAACCGCAGCGGCGGGCCGGGATCGTCGGGGGAGAACGCATCGTCCTGCATGGCTTAACCGCCGCTGTGGCGGCAACCGCGCCGTTCTGCTGCGGTTGAGCGCGCGCGCCTACGGTGGGGACTCGTGTACGGATCGAGGAGGTCGAAGCTCATGAACACCCAGCTTATCGCGCTCGCCGCCGCCCTGGCCGCGGGCAGTGCGCTCGCAGCAACGACGAAGGCCGACCGCGAATTCGTCGAGAAGGCCGCCGCCGCCAATGCCGGCGAGATCGCCGTCGGCCGCCTCGCGGCGACGCACTCGCAGGATGCGAAGGTGAAGGCGTTCGGCGAGCGCATGGTGGCGGATCATACGAAGGCCGCGGACGAGCTGAAGGCCGCCGCGAGCGAGGACGGCATCACGCTGCCGCCGTCGTCGGCGAGCAACCCCGACGCGGAACGCCTCGCGCGCCTCAACGGTGCGGAGTTCGATCGCGCGTTCGGCGACCAGATGCGTTCGGACCACGCGAAGGCGGTCGCGCTGTTCAGCGAGGAGTCGAAGGCCGCGGGCGACGCGCACGTGAAGGCGTTCGCGAGCAGGACGCTGCCGACGCTCGAGGAACACAGGAAGATGGCGCACTCGCTGCCGGGCGCATCGAAGTAGAGGCTCCCCCCGCGGCACGCCGCGCACGCGGCGTTGCCGCGGGTGGCGGGCGCGAAGGGACAACGGTCGGCCCCGATGTACCCGATCCATCACCCTGGCGACGCGTGCGCGCGCGCTCGAACGCGACGCGTCGCGCTGCCTCACGCGCGGCCGACGTGACCGTCCGATCGCCGAAATCGACGACCGAGCCGCCGACCCGCCCCCTACGCGACCGATACCCCGTCAGACGTTCGAGGAGCGGTCGCGCACAGGGGATGATCGTGTCGGCGAGCTGTCGCGGAGCAGGTTCCGCTCCGCGCTGCCGCGAACGCGAGGTTAGAACTCGTCGACGAACTCGGCCACGAGCCCGTATTCGCGCGCCGCGAGTTCCACTTCGCGCATGACCAGACGGGCGACCGCATCGCTGAGCGCGTGCACCTCGATGTCGTGGAAGTCGCTGTGCGCGGTGTCGTCGGGCAGGTCGAGCGAACTCGAATCCTCGCGCACGTGCGTGCCGTTGTCGGCGACTTCCTCGACGCGATCGATCTCCTCGATCGCGTCGACGCGCTTGAGCAAGGCCTGCACGGAGTCGTCCGGCCCGGTGACGCGGAATCGCACGGTGCGCATCGATCGCCCTCCCGACCGGATCAATGCGGCGTCGCGACGCCGCGCAGGAACGCATCCTTCGCACCGTCGCTGGCGGCCTGCGCGATGTTGCTGAGGGCGACGAAGCCGACGATGCGCTTGTCGCGGTTGACGACGGGCAGGCGCCGCACGCCGAGCTCGGCCATGTTGCGCGCGACTTCGGCGACATCCTGGTCGTCGTAGCAGTAACGGATGTTCGCGGTCATGACCTCGCGCACGGTCGTGTCCGCCGGGAGACCCTTGGCGACCGCACGGATGACGATGTCGCGATCCGTGAGCATGCCGACGAGGCGGTCGTCGTCGCCGACGGGCAGGCTGCCGATGTCCGCCTGCGCCATCATTTGCGCGGCATCGGCGATGGTCTGGTCCGGTCGGGCGATCACGATGTCGGGGGTCATCACCTGGCTGATCGTTTGCATGGACGGCTCCTCGGTTTCTCCGCTTCAGCGGCTTTCGTGGACGTGGTCGATGTCGCAGGCGGCGTGGCCGCACGCGCAACGCTCTTCGCGCCGCTCGGGCGTCGCGACGCCGACATTCACGCAGTGTGGGCTGCAATAGCTCTGACCCGGTTCGACGCGACAGCGGCAGCCCTCGTGCGCGCACCAGGCCGCGGGCTCGGGCGTCGGCGGGGAGCTGGAATGGGGCATGGGCGCCTCCTCGGGCTCGGTCGCGGGTGGCGGGCTTGCCGGTGCAGCGCGGTCGACTGTACGCCCGCGGCGCAAACGCGAGGTGAACGCCGCGTGGGCGCCGACAATGGGCATCCAGGCCCGCGGCAGGCCGGCGAGCGCGCAACGCCTGCGACGGCGCGACCGCCGCGTCGTGGCAGGATGAGGCATGCGACGCGCGCGCATCGCAAGGAATCGGGCCGATCGCCGGTCTGCTCGCGCAACGGACGTCCACCGACGATTCCCTGGAGCCCCGCATGACCTCCCGCAATCCTCCGGATGCCGCGCGCCGCAGCCTGCTGCTCGGTGGCGCCGCCGCCGTCACCGGCCTGCTCGTGTACGGGCTGCGCCGCTCGATCGCGCCTGCCGCGCGCGCGGCGACGAACGAGCATTTCGAAGTAAGCCACACCGACGAGGAATGGAAGGCGCTGCTGACACCAAGCCAGTACGCGGTGCTGCGCCACGAGGCGACCGAGCCGCCGTACAGCAGCCCGCTCGAGCGCGAGCATCGCAAGGGCACGTTCCATTGCGCCGGCTGCGGCAATGCGCTGTTCACGTCGGTGACGAAGTTCGAGAGCGGCACCGGTTGGCCGAGCTTCTACAAGCCGCTGCCGCACGCGGTCGGCGAATCGCGCGACATGAGCCTCGGCATGCTGCGCACCGAAGTGCATTGCGCGCGCTGCGGCGGGCACCTCGGCCACGTGTTCGACGACGGCCCGCGGCCCACGGGGCTGCGCTACTGCATGAACTCTGCGGCGCTGGTGTTCACGCCCACGAAGTGACGCACACCGATGAGGAGTGGAAGGCGCGGCTCACGCCCGAGCAGTACGCGGTGCTGCGCCACGAGGCGACCGAGCCGCCGTACAGCAGCCCGCTCGAGCGCGAGCATCGCGCGGGCACGTTCCATTGCG
>NZ_DATDMY010000062.1:0-3964 GCF_036518555.1 Dokdonella sp.
GCGTCGAACTTCGCGGCATGCGCGGTCGCGACGGCGGCCCAGCTGCCGTGCGCGCCCTCCTGGCGCAGGCCTTCGAGCATGCGCACGGCGGTGGCGGTGTGCGGGCACAGCAGCTCGCCGTGGCGTTCGAAGCGCGTGCGGATCGTCTCCTCGATCGCGGCATCGCCGACGGCGTCGACGCTGAACTCGCGGCGCAGGCGCGCGGGGTCGGGGTACAGCCACTGCAGGCGCTCGAAATTGCTCGGCGCGCCGACGTCCATCGCGTTGGCGAGCGTGGCGATGCTCGCGCGCGGCGTGTAGTCGGCGCCGACGAAGAAGTCGGGCAGGGTGCGGTTCGCGTTGGTCGCGAGCACGACGTCGCCGATCGGCAGGCCGCACGCGCGCGCGAGGATCGCCGCGAATGCGTTGCCGAGGTTGCCGGTCGGCACGACGAACGTCGGCGGCGCGCTGCCGGCGCGATGGCGCTGCAGCGCGGCGAGCGCGTAGTACGCCATCTGCGGCAGCAGGCGGCCGAGGCTGATGCTGTTGGCCGAGGTCAGCGGCACGCGTGCCTTGAGCGCGTCGTCGGCGAGCGCGCGCTTGGCCAGCGCCTGGCAGTCGTCGAACGAGCCGGCGACACGCAGCGCGAGCACGTTGTCGCCGAACGCGCCGAGCTGGTGCGCCTGGCGCGGCGACACGCGACCGTCCGGGTAGAGGATGACGACGCGGAAGCCGGGCCGGCGATGGAACGCAGCGGCGACCGCGGCGCCGGTGTCGCCGGAGGTGGCGACGAGGACCGTGCGGAGCGGGTCGTCGTGCCGACGCAGGCGCGCGAGGCACGCCGCGAGGAATCGCGCCGCGAAATCCTTGAACGCCGCGGTCGGGCCGTGGAACAACTCGAGCAGCCACGTGTGCGGCGCGATCGCGCGTAGCGGTGCGGGCAGGTCGAGCGATTCGGAGCAGATCGCGCCGAGATCGCCCGCGAGCGCATCGCCGGCGAAGAACGGTCGCAGCAGGCGCGCGGCGATCGCGGGGAGGCCGTCGCAGCCGTCGAAGTCGGCCACGTCGAACCGCGGCAGCGACGCAGGCACGTAGAGGCCGCTGTCCGGGGCGAGGCCGGCGACGAGCGCGGCGCCGAGGCCGATCGCGGGCGCGTGCCCGCGCGTGCTGACGTATGTCATGCGATCGAACGTCGTCGCGTCGCGCTGCGCCGGGGCTTCGTGCCCGGAAGCGCGACTCATGCGATCACGCGCGCGGCCGGCCCGGCGACCGGAGAGATCCACGCCTCGCTCGCGTAGCCGACGTCGGAGAATGCGCTGCGCATCCAGCCCGCGACGGAATGCGCGGTGCCTTCATCGGCGCACCACGCGAATACGCTCGGCCCCGCGCCGGAGATGCTCGCGCCGAGCGCGCCCGCGGAGAGCGCGGCCTGCTTGACGCGATCGAAGCCGAAGATGAGCGGCGCGCGGCGCGGTTCGACCAGCACGTCGTCGAGTCCCGCGCGGATGAGGTCGAAGTCGCGCTCGTGGCAGCCCGCGAGCAGCAGCGCAAGGTTCGCGCTCTGCGCGACGAAGTCGGACAGCGCATAGGTGCCCTTGAGCGCCGCGCGTGCGGCGCGCGTCTCGATCACCGCGGCCGGATGCACGAGCGCGCAGTGCAGGCCGCGCGGCACCGGGATCGGCACGAGGCGGTCCGCGGTCGACAGCACGAGGCCGCCGAGCAGCATCGACCCGACGTTGTCGCCATGGCGGCCGCCGCTCGCGACCGCTTCGCCTTCGAGCGCGAACGGGTATAGCGCGTGGCGATCGAGCGGTTCGCCGAGCAGCGCGTTCGCGGCGACGAGCGCGGCGACCGCGGAGGCCGCCGAGCCGCCCATGCCGGAACCGAACGGGATGCCCTTGTCGATCTCGATCTCGAAGCCGGCCGGGATCCGCAGCGCATCGCGGAACGCGATGACCGCCGCGCCCGCGGTGTTCTTCGCCGCGTCCATCGGCAGCGATCGCGTGCTGCCGCGGATCGCCGCGATGCGCACGGTCGGCTCGTGGATGTGGCGCACGAGCACGCGATCGCCGGGCCCCGCCACCGAGTGGCCGAGGATGTCGAAGCCGACGCCGACGTTGCCGACGCTCGCGGGCGCGAAGGCGGTCACGTGGTGCGTCACAGGCGCGCTCCGAGCGTCGCGGCGACGCGCAGCACGTCGGCGAACACGCCGGCCGCGGTCACGTCCGGACCCGCGCCGGGGCCCTGCACGACGAGCGGGTTGTCGCGGTAGCGACGCGTCGTGAACTGCACGATGTTGTCGGTGAGGCGCAAGTGCGCGAACGCGTGGTCGGCCGCGAGTCCGGCGAGGCCGACGCTCGCGCGTCCGTCGCGGTCGAGCCGGGCGACGTAGCGCAGCACGTGCCCGGCATCGCGCGCGCGGGCGTGGCGTGCGGCGATCGCGGCGTCGAACTCGGACAGGCGATGCATGAACTCCTCCACCGGCGCGGCACGCAGCGATTCCGGTACCAGGCTCTCGACCGCGACGTCGGCGAGGTCGATGTCGACGCCGGCCTCGCGCGCGAGGATCACGAGCTTGCGCGCGACATCGGCGCCGGACAGGTCGTCGCGCGGGTCCGGTTCGGTGTAGCCGAGCGCGTGGGCCTCGTGCACGAGCGCGGAGAACGGCACCGAGCCGTCGTAGCGGTTGAACAGCCATGCCAGCGTACCCGAGAACACGCCTTCCGCGGCGACGAGTTCGTCGCCGGTGTCGAGCAGGTCGCGCAGGGTCGAGATCACGGGCAGCCCGGCGCCGACGGTCGCCTCGTAGCGGAAACGCGCGCCGCGCGCACTCGCGGCGCGGATCGCCTGCCAGCGCGCGCGCGGACCGGCGCCCGCATGCTTGTTCGGCGTGACGACATGGATGCCCGCGTCGAGCCAGCCGGCGTAGCGGTCGGCGACTGCGTCGCTCGCGCTGCAGTCGACGATGAGCGCGTGCGGCAGGTGTTCGGCCTGCACGTGGCGCGTGAACGCGTCGAGGTCGCCGCCGGACGTGGCGGCGTGTTGCCAACCGACGGCGTCCTCGGCCTCGCCGAGCCACAGGCGCGCGCTCGTCGCGACCGCGCGCACGCGCAGGTCGAGCTGGTGTTCTCGCAGCAGGCGCGCGCGCGCGGCTTCGACCTGCGCGAGGAACGCGGCGCCGACCTTGCCCGGGCCGACGAGGCCGATCGACACCGTCTGCGGCGACAGCCAGAACGCCGCGTGCGCGGCGCGCAGCGCTCGCGCGGTGTCGGCGGCGTCGACCGCGACCGAGATGTTGCGCTCCGACGCGCCCTGGGCGATCGCGCAGATGTTGATGCCGCAGCGCGCGAGCGCGCCGAACAGGCGCGCGGCGACGCCGGGCTGGCCGGCCATGCCGTCGCCGACCGCGGCGAGCACGCTGATGCCGGCGGCGACGCCGACGCTGGCGATCTCGCCGCGCGCGAGTTCGGCGACGAACGCACGGCGCAAGGCCGCTTCCGCGCGCGCCGCGTCGGCTTCGCGCACGACGCAGCAGATCGAATGCTCGGACGAACCCTGCGAGATCATCACCACCGACACGCTCGCCGCGTGCAGCGCGCCGAACGCGCGCTCGGCGGTGCCGGGCACGCCGATCATGCCGGCGCCTTCGAGGGTGAGCACGGCGAGGTCGCGCACGGCGCTGAGTCCCTTCACGGGCGGCTGCGCCGCGTCGCCCACCGATTCGGCACCGATCGATGTGCCCGCATGGTCGGGGCGGAACGTGTTGCGGATGCGCACCGGCAGGCCGCGCGCGATCACCGGCGTCAGCGTCTGCGGGTGGATCACCTTGGCGCCGAAGTAGGCGAGTTCGCAGGCTTCGTCGTAGCTGAGCGCAGCGAGCGGGATCGCGTCGGGCACGAGGCGCGGGTCGGCCGAAAGCACGCCGTCGGTGTCGCCCCAGAGGGTGAGTTCGCTCGCGCCCGCGAGCGCGGCGAAGATCGCGGCC
>NZ_DATDMY010000063.1:0-12986 GCF_036518555.1 Dokdonella sp.
GCCGGGCGGCGCGCGGCGGCTCCGGACCGCTACATGCGGAAGACGCCGAAGCGGCCTTGCTCGATCGGAGCGTTGAGGCTCGCCGACAGCGCGAGGCCGAGCACGCGGCGCGTGTCGGCGGGATCGATGATGCCGTCGTCCCACAGGCGCGCGGTCGCGTAGTAGGGATGGCCCTGGCGCTCGTACTGCTCGCGGATCGGCGCCTTGAAGGCGTCTTCCTCGTCCTTCGGCCATTGCTTGCCCGCGGCTTCGAGTCCGTCGCGGCGCACGGTCGCGAGAACGCTCGCGGCCTGTTCGCCACCCATGACGGAAATGCGCGCGTTCGGCCACATCCATAGGAAGCGCGGCTGGTAGCCGCGACCGCACATCGCGTAGTTGCCGGCGCCGAAACTGCCGCCGATGACGACGGTGAACTTCGGTACGTGCGAACACGCGACCGCGGTGACCATCTTCGCGCCGTCCTTGGCGATGCCGGCCTGCTCGTACTTCTTGCCGACCATGAAGCCGGTGATGTTCTGCAGGAAGACGAGCGGCACGTTGCGCTGGTTGCACAGCTCGACGAAATGCGCGCCCTTGAGCGCGCTTTCGGCGAACAGGATGCCGTTGTTGGCGACAATGCCGACGGGATAGCCGTGCACGTGGGCGAACCCGGTGACGAGCGTCTTGCCGTAGCGCGCCTTGAACTCCTGCAGCTCCGAACCGTCGACGATGCGCGCGATCACCTCGCGGATGTCGAACGGGATTCGCGTGTCGCGTGGCACGCAACCGTAGAGCTCCTCGGCGGCATACAGCGGCTCGCGCGGCTCGCGCAGCGCAAGCGCGACGTCCTTGCGACGGTTCAGGCTCGCGACGATGCCGCGCGCGATGTCGAGCGCGTGCGCGTCGTTCTCGGCGAAGTGGTCGGCGACGCCGGAGATCGACGTGTGCACGTCGGCGCCGCCGAGCGTCTCGGCGTCGACGACCTCGCCGGTCGCCGCCTTCACGAGCGGCGGGCCACCGAGGAAGATCGTGCCCTGTTCCTTGACGATGATCGTCTCGTCGCTCATCGCCGGCACGTAGGCGCCGCCCGCGGTGCACGAACCCATCACGACGGCGATCTGCGGGATGCCGAGCGCACTCATGCGCGCCTGGTTGTAGAAGATGCGTCCGAAATGCTCCTTGTCGGGGAAGACTTCGTCCTGCAACGGCAGGAACGCGCCGCCGGAATCGACGAGGTAGACGCAGGGCAGGCGGTTCTCGAGCGCGACTTCCTGCGCGCGCAGGTGCTTCTTCACCGTCATCGGGAAGTAGGTGCCGCCCTTCACGGTGGCGTCGTTGGCGATGACGAGGACTTCGACGCCGTGCACGCGGCCGATGCCCGCGATCAAGCCCGCGCACGGCGCGGCGTCGTCGTACATGCCGTGCGCCGCGAGCGGCGACAGCTCGAGGAACGGCGAGCCCGCGTCGAGCAGCGCGCGGACGCGTTCGCGCGGCAGCAGCTTGCCGCGCTCGGTGTGCTTCGCGCGCGCCTTGTCGCCGCCGCCGAGGGCCGCCTTCGCCATCTGTGCGCGCAAGTCGTCCACGGTCGCGCGCAGTTGCGACGCGTTGGCCTGGAACTCGGGAGAACGGAGGTCGAGCTGCGAACGGAGCTGCGGCATGGGCGATCGTCGCGGGAGCGGAATCGCACGATGTAAGCACAGCGCGGGATCGCAAGCCAGTCTTGCCCGCGGCGCGCGTTTGCGCTGCGGTGATCGGACGATCCGCCGCAGCGGCGCTCGGCGCCGATGCGGCGGATGCGTGCGCGCCTACGTCACGGGCAGGTGATGCCCGCCGGTTGCGTCACGCGCAGCAACGGCATCGTGCCGCTGCCGTAGCCGGGGACGGTCGAATTCCATGCGACCTGGCCGTGCCCGCAGTCCGTGAAGGTGAACGTGAGCGTGCCCCACGGCGTGTTCTGCACCTGGCTCGGATCGAAGTTCGGCGGGAAGCGGCCACCCGGCCCGTCGATCGTCGTGACGGTGACCACCGCACTGCTGCCGCTGATCGGGCCGACGCCGCCGATCCACGACTGGCCGCCGTCCGGCGCGAAGGTGTAGCCCTCGGCGAGCAGGTTGTTGCCGGGCAGGACCTCGATGCCGAAACCCATCGAGCCGGTCGCGCCGGAATCGACCCAGGTGCCCGTGAAGCCGCTCGTGATCGGCACGTTGTTGCCGCCGCCGCCGCCCTCGACCGTGATCGTGCCGGTCATGCCCGAATCGGCATGCACGTCGCAGGTGTAGGGGAACGCGCCGGCTGCATTGAAGGTGACGGTCGCGCTCCACGAACTGTTCGAAGGCGTGCCGTCGCCGCTGCCGTCGCCGTCGCAGCCGTTGGCGCAGCGGAACGAGCCGTCTTGCGCGTGCACGTTGTGGAAACCGCCGGCATTGGTGAACGTCACGCTGTCGCCGACGGCGATCGTGAGTTCGCGCGGCGAGAACCGCAGGCCGCTTCCGCCGACGGTGACCGTGTGCGTGGCTGCCATGGCCGGCATCGCGCAGGCGAGCGACAGCGCGGCTGGCAGCGCTTTCCGGAAATGCGAGTGCATCGATGGATCTCCCATTGGTGTGTCCGTGGGTAGGTACCGATGCGGCGCGGGAAGGTTGCGCGCGAGCGCTCGCCGGTCGGCGCGCGCATCGCGGGTTCCGAAAACGCGACCGGCCGCGCGAGGCGGCCGGTGCGTTACAGCGGGGCGCGCCGGAGCGCGCCGGGATCACTCTTTCTTCTTGGCCGCTTCGGTGGCCGCGTCCTTCGCGTCCTTCGCGGTCTCGGCGACGTCGTGGCCGACTTCCTTCGCGCCTTCCTTGACCTCATGGCCGGCGGCCTTCATCGCCGCACCCGTCGCTTCGGCACCGTCCTTGATCATCGCGCCCGCATTCGCGGCGGCTTCCTTGGTCGCATCGGCGGCCTTGGCCGCGGCGTCCTTGGCTTCCTCGGCGGCGCTCTTCGAAGCATCCGCTGCCTGCTGCGCGGCATCGCTCACCGCGGTGTTCGCGGTCGCGGCGGCCTGCTTGGCGGCTTCGGCCGCCTGCTGCGCGGCGGCGGCCGTCGCGTCGGCGGCCTTCTTCGCGGCAGCCTGCGCGTCGGCGGCCGCCTGCTGGGTGGCGGCGGCGGCCTTGTCGGCGGCTTCCTGCGCCTGCTTCTGCGAATCGTCGCACGCGGACAGCGTGGCGATGAGGGCCGCACCGAGCGCGAACTTCAGGATCTTGCTGGTCATATGGTCTGCCTCCTCCCGTTTGAAGGCCGACGGCCTGCCTTGGCAGCCCCTGCGGCCCGGATATGCGGAACACGAACGTCCGCGACGTTTGAATCGCGGCGATTCTAGCAGGCGTTCAGGTTGGGGGCGCATCGGGCGGCCGTGCCGCCGCCCGATCCCGTGCGATCGGAACCGCGGTCAGAGCCGCTCGATCGCGATCGCGGTCGCTTCGCCGCCGCCGATGCACAGCGACGCGACGCCACGCCGGCCGCCGCGCGCGATCAGCGCGTGCAGCAGCGTCACGACGAGGCGCGCGCCCGACGCACCGATCGGATGGCCGAGTGCGGTCGCGCCGCCGTTGACGTTGAGCTTGTCGTGCGCGATGCCGAGGTCCTTCATCGGCGCCATCGCGACGACGGCGAACGCCTCGTTGACCTCGAACAGGTCGACGTCCTCGACCTTCCAGCCGACCTTCTTCAGCAAGGCATCGATCGCGCCGACCGGCGCGGTCGTGAACCATTCCGGTGCCTGCGACAGTGTGGTGTGGCCGACGATGCGCGCGAGCGGCTTCAGGCCCCGCTTCGCCGCGGCGTCGGCGCTCATGACCACGGTCGCGGCGGCGCCGTCGGAAATGCTCGACGAGCTCGCCGCGGTCACCGTGCCGTCCTTGCGGAACGCGGGCTTGAGCGTCGGGACTTTCGCGGCGTCGGACTTGCCCGGCTGCTCGTCGGTCGCGACTTCGACCTCGCCCTTGCGCGTGGCGACTTTGACCGGAACGATCTCCGCCGCGAACGCGCCCGACGCGATCGCCGCCTGCGCGCGACGCACCGACTCGATCGCGTAGGCGTCCTGTGCCTCGCGCGTGAAGCCGTACTTGTCGGCGGTCGCATCGGCGAACACGCCCATCGCCTGGCCGTCATAGGGATTGGTCAGGCCGTCCCACGCCATGTGGTCGACGAGCTTCGCGTCGCCGTAGCGCAGGCCACCGCGCGCGGACACCATGTGCGGCGCGTTCGTCATCGACTCCATGCCGCCGGCGACGACGATCTCGGCCGAACCGGCCTTGACGAGGTCGTGCGCGAGCATGATCGCCTTCATGCCCGAGCCGCACACCTTGTTGATCGTCGTGCAGCCGGTCGATTTGGGCAGGCCCGCCGCCAGCGATGCCTGGCGCGCGGGCGCCTGGCCGAGGTTCGCCGGCAGCACGCAACCCATGATGACTTCGGAAACGTCGGCAGGCGCCACGCCCGCCTGTTCGACCGCGGCCTGGATCGCGGCCGCGCCGAGTGTCGGCGTCGGCACGCCGGTGAACTGGCCGAGCATGGAACCGATCGCGGTGCGCTTGGCGCCGACGATGACGATATCGGACATGGAATCCTCCGGATGGATGACGATCGGCGCAGGGCCGGGTGAGATCCCGATTATGCGCGCCCTGCTGCGCTGCGACAATTGCGTGCCACGGCGTCGTCCTTGTGTTCCGCGCGCGCGGCGAGCTAGCCTCGTCCCAGGCATGACGGGGGGCACCGCGCGGTGCGACGGGCAGCATGCTGGATCGCGATGGCCGTGCTGGCGTGTGCCGGCGCGGGAGCGCGTGCGCAGGGTCGCGACAATCACGGCGTCGAGCGCGTCCGCTTCCGCAACATCGGCGTCGAGCAAGGCCTGTCGCAGGCGAGTGGCGTCGATATCGCGCAGGACCGCCACGGCTTCATCTGGGTCGCGACCCAGGACGGACTCGACCGCTTCGACGGCTACGGCTTTCGCGTGTACAAGCACGACCGCGGCGACCCGTCCTCGCTCGCCGCGAACAACGTGCATCGCCTGCTCGTCGATCGGCGCGGGCGGCTCTGGGTCGGTACGACGAGCGGTGGCCTCAGCCGCTACGACGAACGCCTCGACCGTTTCGACAACTTCATCCCCGATGCCTCGCGCGCCGACGCGATCGGCAGCGAATACGTCAGCGCGCTGCTCGAGGACGCCGCGGGAACCCTGTGGGTCGCGACGCGCAACCACGGCCTGCAGCACCACGACGAGGCGCACGGCACCTTCGTCGACTCGCGTTGCCGCAACGATGCGCTGCGACGCCCGAACGCGCTCGCCGCGCATGCGGGCGGCCACCTGCTCGTCGGCACCGCGAGCGGCCTGTTCGAGTGCGACCCGGCCGATGGCACGCTGCGCGAGTGGACGTCGCGGAGCGGTGCGCACCTGGCGGTCCGCACGATCGTCGCGACCGGAACCGGCGAGGTGTGGCTCACTGCGATCAAGCAGGGCCTGTACCGCTTCGGCAGCGACGGCGAGGAGATCGAGCACTACGACGCGCAGACGTCGCCGTCGCTCGACGACACCGACCTGACCGGACTGCACGTCGATCGCCATGGCGCGATCTGGTTCGGCAGCGAGAACGCGGGCCTGTCGCGGCTCAATCCGCGGACGCGCCGGCTGGAGACGTTCACGCACGCACCCGAGCAACCCGGCTCACTCGCGGGCAACCGCGCCTTCAGCCTGTTCGAGGACCGCGACGGCCAGATCTGGGTCGGCACCTGGAGCAATGGCATCAGCGTGTTCGATCCGCGCGCGGCCGGGTTCGTGTCGGTGCACACGGGCGGTGGCGGCCGCTCGCTGCCGGGTGCGTCCGTGCTCTCCGTTCTCGCCGACGACGACGGCACGTTCTGGTTCAGCACCGCGGAGAACGGCGGCCTCAGCCATTTCGATCTCGAAGACGGGTTGCTCGAGCATTTCGTGCACGATCCGCGCAATCCCGCCAGCCTCGCACACAACTTCGTCGTCTCGACCTTGCGCGGGCGCGACGGCTCGCTGTGGATCGCCACGCGCGGCGGCGGCCTCGACCGCCTGCGTCCGCACGCGAGCGCGTTCGAGCATTTCCAGCACGACCCTGCCGATCCGCGCAGCATCGCATCGGATTCCCTCCTGCGCCTGTACTTCGACGATGCCAACACGCTCTGGGTCGGCACCACCGACAACGGCGTCGACGCGTTGTGCGACGGCTGCAGCGCATTTCGCCACTACGCCCACGTCGACGGCGTCGACGACAGTCTCGCACCGGGCGGCGTGTACGCGATCCTCCCGGACGGCCATGGCCGCCTGTGGCTCGGCACGGAGCGCGGCGGGCTCGCGCTGCTCGATCCCGCAAGCGGGCGCGTGCGCCACTTCGCGAGCGACCCGCGCAACCCGGCGTCGCTGCCGGCGAACACCGTGACCGACCTCCATCGCGACCGTCGCGGCGAACTCTGGCTCGGCACGCGCGGCGGCGGCCTCGCGCACCTGCTCGACCTCTATCCGGACGGCGCCCGGTTCGAGACGATCGACGCCCACGCGGGGCTCGCCGCGGATGCGATCGGCGGACTCGCCGAGGACGCGCAGGGTCGCATCTGGATGAGCACGACGGTGGGCATCTCGCGCTACGACCCGCGCGACCGCGGCATCGTCAACGTCGGTGCCGACCAGGGTGCGTCCGCGAGCGGCTACTTCATCGGCGCGGTCGATCATGGGCGCGACGGCCGCATCGTGTTCGGCGGGGCGACGGAGGCGACCATCTTCGATCCCGCGCAGATCCCGCCGTTGCCCGTGCCCGAACCCGTGCTCACCGAGTTGCGCCTGTTCAACACACCCGTGCTGCCGCGCTGGCGCGATGCGGATTCCCCGCTCGAACAGGCGCCCTGGAGCGGCGGCAACGTGCGCCTGAACCACCGCCAGAGCATGCTGTCGATCAACTACGGCGCCCCATCGGCGTTCGCGCCCGCCGGATTGCGCTTCGCCTATCGGCTCGACCCGCACGATGCGGACTGGATCGAGACCGACGCCGAGTTGCGCACGGCGACCTACACGCGCCTGCCGCCGGGCGACTACCGCTTCCGCGTGCGCGCGCGTTACCCGGGCCAGCCGTGGGGCGAGAAGGAAGCGACGCTCTCGCTGACCGTCCTGCCTGCGCCGTGGCTGTCCCGTGCGGCCCTCGCGCTGTATGCGGTGTGCGCGGCGATGCTCGCCGCGATCGTCTGGGCGCGCGCGCGCCGCGCGCGGCGCGAGCGCGATGCGGTGCAGGAAACCGTGCGCCAGTCCGAAGAGCGCCTCAAGCTCGCGCTGTGGGGAAGCGGCAGCGAACTGTGGGACATCGATCTCGCGACCGGGCGCATGCATCGCGACAACCAGCTCGAGCATCTCGCGGTCACGCACGAGGTCAGCGAGCACTCGCTGGCGACGTACCGGCCGTTCGTGCACCCGGACGACCTCGAACGCTTCGAGCGCGCGCTCGGCGCGCACCTGTCCGGCCGCCTGCCGACGTTCGAGGCGAGCTACCGAACGCAGGATACGCGGCACGACTGGGTCTGGGTGCTCACGCGCGGCCGCGTCGTGCAGCGCGACGATACCGGTCGCGCGCAGCGCATGAGCGGCACGACGTCCGACATCAACGCGTTGAACCAGGCGCTCGCTGCGTTGCGCACGCTCAACGAGCAGCTCGAGTCGCGCGTCGAGCAACGCACCGCCGCGCTGCAGGACGCCAACCTGGAACTGCGCAGCACGCTCGAGCGGCTCACGCTCGCGCAGCGCCAGCTGTTCGAGGCGGAGAAGCTCGCCTCGCTCGGCGGCCTCGTCGCCGGCATCGCGCACGAGATCAACACGCCGCTCGGCATCGGCGTCACCGCGGCGTCGCACCTGCAGGAGGAAGCGCAGCGCATCTCCCGCATGATCGGCGAGGGTCGGCTCGGCAGCGCCGACCTCGAGGAGTTCCAGCGCACCGCGCGCGAGAGTTCGGACATGATCCTGCGCAACCTGCAGCGCGCGGACCGCCTCGTGAAAAGCTTCAAGCAGGTCGCGGTCGACCAGTCGAGCGAGGACCGGCGCGTGGTCGACCTCGGCGTGTGCCTCAACGAGATCCTCACCACGCTCGGTCCGAGCCTCAAGAAGACCGCGCACCGCGCGCTGCTCGACTGCCCGGCGGGCCTCATCATCGAGACCGCGCCCGGCGCGCTCTACCAGATCGTCACCAACCTCGTGATGAACTCGCTCACGCACGGCTTCGTCGAGGGCGAGCCGGGCACGATCCGCATCGGCGTCACGCTCGAGAACCGCATCGTGCAGATCGATTATCGCGACGACGGCCGCGGCATGGACGACGCCGTGCGCGCGCGCATCTTCGAACCGTTCTTCACCACGCGGCGCGGGCAGGGCGGCTCCGGACTCGGCATGCACATCGTCTACAGCCTCGTCTCGCAGGTGCTGCACGGCCACATCGACTGCGAGAGCGCGCCGGGGCAGGGCACCCGTTTCGTGATCCGCTTCGGCGGCGAAGTGCTGCAGCAGCGTTCGTGACGCGCGGTCGTTCGACGCGCGGCGATGCGCGATTCGAACGCCGGGGCAGGAGAGCATCGCGGCTTCCGCCGCCCCCACGCCAGCGCGGGCGACGAGGCTGCTTGTGGGCGCGGCGGAAGCCGCGATGCGTTTGCGGTGGATCGTGCCCGTCGCGCAGGGCACGACCGTCCCCGTAGGGCGCTACGCGCGCAGCGCGTGCCGCCTTCAATCCGGCAACTCGCGCCGCAATGCGAGCGCTTCGTCCCAGCGCTCGAACAGCCGATCCACGACGTCGGGGTCGAACTTCGTTCCGCGCTGCTCGAGCATGAACGCGCGGATGCGCGCGGAGTCCCATGGATCCTTGTAGCAGCGCCTGCTGCCGAGCGCGTCGAACACGTCGGCGACCATCGTGATGCGTCCGCCGATCGGGATCGCGTCGCCAGCGAGGCCGTTCGGATAGCCGCTGCCGTCCCAGTTCTCGTGATGCGAGGCCGCGATCTCCGCCGCCAGTCGCAGCACCGGACGCTTGGAGTTGCCGAGCAGGCGCGCGCCGAGTTCCGCGTGCGTGCGCATGACGACGGCTTCCTCCGGCGTGTGCGGGCCGGGCTTGTTGAGGATCGTGTCCGGGATGCCGATCTTGCCGATGTCGTGCAGCGGTGCGGCGTAGCGCAGCGTTTCGCAGGTCGTCGCAGGCAGGCCGAGCGCGTGGCCGAGCATCTCGGCGAGCAGGCCGACCCGGTGCACGTGGTTCGCGGTCTCCTGCGAACGGGTCTCGGCGGCGCCCGCGAGCAGGTAGACCATCTCGAGCTGGGACGACAGCAACTCGTCGTTGAGATGGAGGTTGTCGAACGCGATCGACACGTTCGTGCAGAACAGCTCGACGAGCTTGTAGTCGAGCGGCGACAGGTTCCACGCCTCGCCGACGAAGAGCAGGCTTTCCGTCTGGTGGCTGTCGATGAAGTGGAGCACGTAGTGGTCGCGCCCGAACTGGTGGCGCTTGTCGCGATAGGCGTCGCGCATCGACGCCACGATCGCGGGCGGCAACGCCTCGTCGGCGTCGTCGTTCTGCAGGCGTCGGTAGTCGCCGCTCGTGGCGGCGATGCGGAAGCGCTCCGGGTCGGCCTCGCGCCGCCGATCGACCGTGCAGTACAGCGCGCCCCGCTCGAGCCCGACGAGTTCGACCAGCTGGTCGAGCACCGCGTTGGCGAAGTCGCGCGTGTCGCGCCGCGCGAAGATGCGCGCCGAACTGCGGATCACGTTCTCCAGGCCGATGCGGTGCGCCTCGATCGCGCGCATGTCGCGGTATGCGCGCAGCGCCGCGTACATCGTCGTCGCGAGGCGCGATGCGGTGAGTTCGGTCTTTTCCTTGTAATCGTTGATGTCGTAGGCGGCGATGACTTCGTGTTCGGGCGCCTGGCCGGCCTGGCCGGTGCGCAGGACGATGCGCACGAACGGATTGCCCAGCTCCTCGCGGATGCTGCGCACGAGCGCGAGGCCGGCCTGCTCCGATTCCATGACGACGTCGAGCAGCAGCACGGCGACGTCGGGGTGGCGCTCGAGCGCGCGCCGCGCTTCGGCCGCGCTGTGCGCGCTGAGGAATTCGAGCTTGCGCTCGGCGAAGCGGAAGCTGCCGAGCACGAGGCGGGTAACGTCGTGCACCTCGGGCTCGTCGTCCGCGATCAGGATCTTCCACGCGGACGCGTCGTCGCTTGCCCCGATCGAGGAGAACTGCAGGTTGTCGTCCGCTCGGCCCACGCTGCCCCCCGCCAGTGGACGCAGCCAGTGTACTCCTAAGCGCGGGCGCGGGAAGCCCGCTCCACGGAGCGGTTCGGCGCGTTCAGGATTTGCCGTGGAACAGCTCGCGGCCGATCAGCATGCGGCGGATCTCGTTCGTGCCGGCGCCGATTTCATAGAGCTTGGCGTCGCGCAGGATGCGCCCGGTCGGGTACTCGTTGATGTACCCGTTGCCGCCGAGGGACTGGATCGCCTCGAGCGCGACCTGCACGGCGCTGTGCGAGGCGTGCAGCAGGCACGAGGCCGGGTCGATGCGCGACTTCTCGCCGCGGTCGTAGTTCTGCGCGACGAGGTAGGCGTATGCGCGCGACGACTGCAGCGCGGTGAACATGTCGGCGATCTTGCCCTGCATGAGGCCGAACGTGCCGATCGGCGCATTGAACTGCTTGCGCTCGCGCACGTACGGCATCGCGATGTCGAGTGCAGCCTGCATGAGGCCGATCGGTCCGCCCGACAGCACGAGGCGCTCGGTGTCGAGGCCGCTCATGAGCACGCGCACGCCCTCGTTGACCTCGCCGACGCGCTGGCTGTCGGGGATTTCGCAGTCCTCGAACACGAGCTCGCAGGTGTTGCTGCCGCGCATGCCGAGCTTGTCGAGCTTCTGCGCGGTCGAAAAGCCCTTCATGCCCTTCTCGACGAGGAACGCGGTCATGCAGCGCGAACCGGCCGGGCGGTGCGCAGTGCGCATGTAGACGAGCAGCACGTCCGCGTCCGGCCCGTTGGTGATCCACATCTTGGAACCGTTGGCGACCCAGGTGTCGCCGTGCAGCTCGGCACGGCAGGTCATCGAACCGACCACGTCGGAACCTGCGCCCGGCTCGCTCATCGCGAGCGCGCCGACGTACTCGCCGCTGCAGAGCTTGGGCAGGTACTTCTGCTTCTGCTCCTCGCTCGCGTTGTGGTAGATGTTGTTGACGCAGAGGTTCGAATGCGCGCCGTACGAGAGGCCGACCGAGCCCGATGCGCGCGATATCTCTTCCATCGCGACCACGTGCGCGAGGTAGCCGAGGTCCGAGCCACCGTAGTCGCTCGACACGGTGACGCCGAGCAGGCCCATGTCGCCGAGTTTCGCCCACAGGTCGTGCGGGAACGCGTTCTCGCGGTCGATGAGGTCGGCGCGTGGCGCGACCTCCTTGTCGGCGAAAGCGCGCACGCTCTCGCGCAACAGGTCGAGTTCTTCACCGAGGGGGAAAGGGCGCATGGACGGCTGCCGTAGTCCGGAGAATCCCGATAGTAACGGCAGGCACGTTGGCAGCGAAACGGGCTCGGGTCGGCCCGCAGGGATGATCACATTCGCCACGGTACGGCGGACGGTCCGGGGACACAGCGGCGAGCGCGTCGGCACCCGAGCCGCACAACTGGGTGCTGGACGGCCGATGGCTGCCGGATATGCGCACTGAATCCGCGCACGCGGCGCTTCGCGGCGTCGATGTCTACGCGGTGGGACTCGCGCCGTCGGCGCTGCGTCCCACCCTACGTTGGCAAACGTAGCGCGGCTCAGCCGCGCTCGTTGACGCGAAAGTCGCGGCTGGGAAGCCCGATCTTTCGCTACAGTCACTGCCCGCGCATGCGGCCGAGGAAACGCGGGCCGTTGTTGCCCATCGTCGGCAGCTTGATCTTGCCGATCGCGCTGATGCGCTCCTCGGCCATGCGGTCGGCGGCCTTGTAGGTCGGCACGTTGTCGCGCTCGGCGATCTGGAAGATGCGCGACAGGTTGTAGTAGATCGTGCGCATCATGCGCATCGCGCGCTCGCGGTTGTAGCCGTCGATCTCGAGCGAGACGTTCATCACGCCGCCCGCGTTGACCGCGTAGTCCGGCGCGTACAGCACGCCACGCCGGGTCAGCTCGTCGCCGATCGCGTCGGTCGCGAGCTGGTTGTTGGCCGCGCCGCAGACGATCTTCGCCTTGATGCGGTCGATCGTCTTCTCGTTGAGCGTGCCGCCGAGCGCGCACGGGCTGTAGACGTCGGCGTCGACGTCGTAGATCTCGTCGAGGCCGACCGCGGTGCAGCCGTACTCGTCGACCGCGCGCTGCACGAGTTCCTTGTTGATGTCGGTGACGAACACCTTCGCGCCCTGCTCGCGCAGGAGCTTGATGAACTCCATGCCGACGTGGCCGGCGCCCTGCACGGCGTAGCTGTACTTGCCGACGTCCTCGTTGCCGTGCTTCTTGTTGAGCGTCGCCATCAGGCCCTGCAGGGTGCCGTAGGCGGTGAACGGCGACGGGTCGCCCGAGCCGCCGTGCACCTGGTGCACGCCGGTCACGAACTCGGTCTCGCGGAACACCCACTCCATGTCGTTGACGTCGATGCCGACGTCCTCGGCCGTGATGTAGCGGCCGTTGAGCGAGTTGACGAAGCGGCCGAACGCGCGGAACAGCGCCTCGGACTTGTCCTTGCTCGGGTCGCCGATGATCACGGCCTTGCCACCGCCGAGGTTGAGGCCGGCGACCGCGTTCTTGTAGGTCATGCCGCGCGACAGGCGCAGCACGTCGTTGAGCGCTTCCGCCTCGCTCTTGTACGGCCACATGCGCAGGCCGCCGAGGGCGGGGCCGAGCACGCTGTTGTGGATCGCGATGATGGCCTTCAGGCCGGCGTCCTTGCTGTGGCAGAAGACGATCTGCTCATGGCCGGTCTGCGAGACGGTTTCGAAAATCATGGCTGCTCCTGGCGACGCG
>NZ_DATDMY010000064.1:0-32821 GCF_036518555.1 Dokdonella sp.
TATCGAAGAGCGCGTCAAGAAGATCGTGGTCGAGCAGCTCGGCGTGAAGGAAGACGAAGTCACCCCGAACGCGTCGTTCGTCGACGACCTCGGCGCCGACTCGCTGGATACGGTCGAGCTGGTGATGGCTCTGGAAGAAGAGTTCGAGTGCGAGATTCCGGACGAGGAAGCCGAGAAGATCACGACCGTCCAGCAGGCGATCGACTACGTCAAGGCGCACGTCAAGGCCTGATCGCGCGCCATCGCGTTCCGCGAAGCTGCGCCCACGAGGCGCAGTTTTGCTTTTTATGAACAGTGCGGCCAGGACGGCCGATCTTGCTCGCGCGATCGGGGACGATCGCAAAGGTGAACTATGAAGCGTCGCGTCGTCGTCACCGGTCTCGGCATCGTCAGCCCCGTCGGGAATGACATCGCCACCGCGTGGTCGAACATCACCGCCGGCAAGAGCGGCATCGGTCCGATCACCCATTTCGATGCATCGACGTTCCCGACGCGCATCGCGGGCGAGGTGCGCGACTTCGACCCGACGCAGTTCGTCGCGGCGAAGGACGTCAAGAAGATGGACCCGTTCATCCACTACGGCATCGCGGCGTCGGTGCAGGCGCTCGCCGACGCGGGCCTGCATCCTCACGAGCACGACGAGGAGCGCATCGGCGTCGCCGTCGGTGCGGGGATCGGCGGCATTGCGACGATCGAAAAGACCTCGATCACCTACCACGAGCACGGCCAGCGCAAGATTTCGCCGTTCTTCGTGCCGAGTTCGATCATCAACATGGCCTCGGGCAACCTGTCGATCATGCTCGGCCTGAAAGGGCCGAACATAGCCTGCGTGACCGCATGCACGACGGCGACGCACAACATCGGCCTCGCGATGCGCATGATCCAGTACGGCGACGCCGACGTGATGATCGCGGGCGGCGCCGAATACTCGACCGTCGGGACCGCGATCGGCGGCTTCTGCTCCGCGCGCGCGCTGTCCACGCGCAACGACGAGCCCGAGAAGGCGAGCCGCCCGTGGGACCGGGATCGCGACGGCTTCGTGCTGTCCGACGGCGCCGGCGTGCTCGTGATCGAAGAGTACGAGCACGCGAAGAAGCGCGGTGCGCGCGTCTACTGCGAACTGGTCGGCTTCGGCATGAGCGGCGACGCGTACCACATGACCGCGCCGAGCGAGAACGGCGAGGGCGGCGGACGCTGCATGGTCGCGGCGATCAAGGACGCGGGCCTCGCCCTCGACGACGTCCAGTACATCAACGCGCACGGTACCTCGACCCCGGCCGGCGACGTCGCCGAAGTGCACGGCATCAAGGGCGTGTTCGGCGACCGAGCGAAGAAGCTCATGGTCAGCTCGACCAAATCGATGACCGGCCACCTGCTCGGCGCCGCAGGCGGCGTCGAAGCGATCTTCTCGATCCTCGCGCTGCGCGACAACGTCGTGCCGCCGACGATCAACCTCGACCATCCAGGCGAAGGCTGCGATCTCGACTTCGTGCCGAACACCGCGCGCGACGCCAAGCTCGACGTCGTGTTGTCGAACTCGTTCGGCTTCGGCGGCACCAACGGCACGCTCGTTTTCCGCCGCGCGTGAGTGGAGCCTGAGACGTCGAAGGGCCGCAGGGCTGGCCAAGCACAAGGATTGAAACACGAAGCACACAGAGCACACGAAGAATCATATTCATCATCTTCTGCTTTCTCGGTGTGCTCTGTGTGCTTCGTGTTTCAAACTCATGCTTCTGCACCAATGTCCGAAGAGCCATGAACCACGTCGCCAGGGAAATCGCCGGCGCGCGTGATCTGCTCGCGCTCTCCGCGGCGCATCCGCAGCGTTATCCGGGCCTGCTCGAGAGCGTGGCGCGCGGCAACGCGCGTGCGCGCCATGACGTCCTGTTCGCGTTTCCGCAGCGGGAGCTGCGCCTCGCCGACGGCGTCGTGCGCGACGAGCGCGGCGTCGCATGCGGCACGCGCTTCCTCGCTGCGCTCGACGCTGCGTGGCGCGCGGAGCGCGTCGAGCGCGGCGCGGACGAACTGCCGTTCCATGGCGGGTGGCTGCTCTACCTCGGGTACGAACTCGCCGCCGAGATCGAGCCGACCCTGCGCCTGCCGGCGAGCGAGGGCGCGATGCCGACCGCGCTCGCGCTGCGTTGCCCTGCGGCGATCGTCGTCGACCACGAACGCGCGCGCACCGTGCTCGTCGCGGAAGCCGGCCGCGAGGCATTGCTCGACGCGCTGGAGGCCGACCTCGACGCGCATGCGCGGTTCGAGGCGCTTGCGTGCGGCAGGATCCTCATCGAAGAAGACGAACCGCGGCGATTCCTCGACGGCGTCGCCCGCGTCCACGAGCACGTGCGCGCAGGCGATGTGTTCCAGGTCAACCTGTCGCGGGCCTGGCGCGCGCGCTGCGCGCGCAGGCCGCGTCCGGTCGACCTCTACGCCGCGTTGCGGCGCGCGAATCCGGCGCCGTTCGCGGGCCTGCTGCAGCGCGACGACTGGGCGGTCGCGAGTTCCTCGCCCGAACGCCTGATCGAGTCGCGCGGGACACGCGCGCAGACGCGCCCGATCGCGGGCACGCGACCGCGCTCGCCCGGCGACGACGACGCCGCGCGCATTCGCGAACTCGCGGGCCATCCGAAGGAGCGCGCCGAGCACGTGATGTTGATCGACCTCGAACGCAACGATCTCGGCCGCGTGTGCGTGCCGGGCAGCGTCGAGGTCGACGAGCTCATGGCGATCGAAAGCTACGCGCACGTCCATCACATCGTATCGAACGTGCGCGGCGAGCTGCGCGCCGGCGTATCTCCGGGCGAGGCGATCCGGGCGGTGTTCCCGGGCGGCACGATCACGGGCTGTCCCAAGGTGCGCTGCATGCAGATCATCGCCGCGCTCGAGGGCGTCGGTCGCGGTGCCTACACCGGCGCGCTCGGCTACCTCGATCGCAGCGGCGACCTCGACCTCAACATCCTCATCCGCACGCTGACCCTGCAGGGGCGCGACATCGCGTTCCGCGCCGGCGCGGGCATCGTCGCCGACTCCGACGCGTCGCGCGAGCTCGAGGAGACGCGCGCGAAGGCGCGGGGCCTGCTGCGGGCGCTCGGAGCGTGACGCCGGTGCGCGGTTGCCGCTTCAAGCCCGCAGCGAATCCGGTTACGCTGCCGCGATGATTCCTTCGGCGCCTCGAGCACGATGCGATGCCCAACGCGGTGGCGCGGTCCTGCGCGTGCTGCTCACGCTCGTGCTGGTCGGCCTCGTCGGCGGCGGCGTCGCCGCGTGGTTCGACTATCAGCGCTACACCGCCACCGCGTTGCCGGTCGCCGGCGACGCAGCGACCGTCGACGTGCCGCGCGGAGCGAACTATCCGCAGATCGTCGCGGAACTGCGCCGCATCGGCCTCGTCGGGCGCGACGTCCGAGCGATGGTGTATTGGCGCGCGCTCGGCCGTGAACTCGGCGTCGCCGGCCGCCTGCACGCGGGCGAGTATGCGTTGCCGCGCGGCATCACGCCGCGCGAACTGTTGCGTCGCATGGCAGCGGGCGAAGTCGTCCAGCATCGCTTCACGATCGTCGACGGCTGGACCTTCCGCCAGCTGCGCCTTGCGCTCGCCAACGAGCCCGGTCTGCAGCAGACGCTGCCGGGCAGCAGCGACGAGGACATCGCGCGTCGACTCGGCATCGCCGACGGCAGGCCCGAAGGCTGGTTCCTGCCCGAAACCTACTCCTTCGTGAAGGGCGAGGCCGACGTCGACGTGCTCGAGCGCGCCCACGCGGCGATGAAGAAGACGCTCGAGCAGCTCTGGCCGCAGCGCTCCGCCGAGGTCAAGCTCGACTCGCCGTACCAGGCGCTGATCCTGGCCTCGATCGTCGAGAAGGAGACCGCGCAACCGGCCGAGCGCGCCCAGATCGCCGGGGTGTTCGTGCGTCGCCTCAGGTTCGGCATGCGACTGCAGACCGACCCGACCGTGATCTACGGCATGGGCGAGAACTATGCGGGCAACATCCGCCGCAGCGACCTGGAGACCGACACGCCGTACAACACCTACACGCGCGACGGCCTGCCGCCGACGCCGATCGCGCTCCCCGGCAGCGTCGCGCTGCAGGCGGTGCTGCATCCGGCGCCCGGCGATGCGCTCTACTTCGTCGCGCGCGGCGACGGCAGCCACGAGTTCTCGCCGACGCTCGACGCGCACAATCGCGCCGTGCAGAAGTACCAGTTGCATCGCGCGCAATGAGCGGCCGACTGGTCACACTCGAAGGCGGCGAGGGCGCCGGCAAGAGCACCGTGCTCGCCGCGGTGCGCGAGCGGCTCGAGCACCACGGCATCGACGTCGTCGTCACGCGCGAGCCCGGTGGCACGCCGTTCGGCGAGGCGGTGCGCAAGCTCGTGCTCGATCCCGCGCACGGCGGCGTGTGCGCCGAGAGCGAGCTGCTGCTGATGTTCGCCGCGCGCGCGCAACTCGTACGCGAATTGATCCAGCCTGCGCTCGCCTCGGGCCGCTGGGTGCTGTCGGATCGCTACACCGATGCAAGCTACGCCTACCAGGGGGGTGGCCGTGGCCAGCCGCTCGAGCGGATCGCGGAACTCGAGCGCTGGGCCGCGCCGGTCGTGCCCGGGCTCACGCTGCTGCTCGACCTGCCGGTCGCGCAGGGCCTTGAGCGCGTTCGTGCGAGAGCGCTGCCTCCCCTGGCGCAGTTCGATTCAACGCCGGCACTGGATCGCATCGAAAGCGAGCCGGATGCCTTTTTCGAGCGTGTGCGCGCCGCGTACCGTGCGCGCGCGGCCGCCGATCCTGCGCGTTTCCGCATCATCGACGCGAGTCGCCCCGTCGACGACGTGCGCGCCGCGGCCGTCGCCGAGGTCGACCGTTACGTCGCCGCCGTGCGGGTGATCGCGTGAGCGTGCAGCCATGGCTGGCCGAACCGTGGCGCCAGCTCGCCGCAGCGCTCGCGCAGGGGCGACTGCACCACGGCCTGCTGTTCGCCGCGCCCGCGGGTTACGGCAAGCGCGCGCTCGCGACTGCGCTCGCCGCGGCCGCGCTGTGCGAGCGGCGCGGCGACGACGGCCATGCCTGCGGTCGCTGCCGGGGCTGCCTGCTGTTCGCGGCGGGCAGCCACCCCGATTTCACCCGTGTCACGTTCGAGCTGCGCGACGACGGCAAGCCGCGCACGGAGATCACGATCGACCAGATGCGCGCGCTGTCGCGACGCCTCGCGCTCGCGAGCCAGTTCGGAGGGCTGCAGCTCGCCCTCGTCGATCCGGCCGACCGCCTCAACCTGAGCGCGGCGAACGCGCTGCTGAAGACGCTCGAGGAACCGGCGAGGGCGACGATCCTGCTGCTCGTCGCCGACGAGCCGGCGCGCCTGCCGCCGACGATCCGCAGCCGGTGCCAGCGGATCGACGTGCGCGCGCCGTCGCGAGCGGAAGCGCTCGCATGGCTGCGCGAGCAACGCGTCGACGCGGCGGCCGCAGCCGCGGCGCTCGATGCGAGCCTCGGCAATCCGGGCCTCGCGCTCGGTTGGAGCGCCGACGACATGCTGGCGTTGCGCAAGGCCTGCGCCGACGATCTCGCCGCGCTCGCCCGCGGCCGCCGCCGCCCCGCCGACGTCGCCGAGGCGTGGGCGGGCGACCGCCCGCAGGAGCGCCTCTGGTTCGCCGCGGTGCTCGCGCGGGACGAGGCGCTGGCGATCGCCCGCGGTGGCGCTGGCGCGCTCGGCTTGACCGCACGCGAGGAAATCCCGAAGCTAGCCGCATGGTTCGGACGCGCCAACCAGGCGCGCGGCCTGCTGGCGACGACGGTACGCATCGATCTGGTGCTGCTCGAGCTGCTGCGCGGTTGGTCGCCGGACGACGAGCGGGCATGATGCGGCGAGGCGCCGGGCGCGCCACGCGGGTCGCCGGCGGGACGCCGGATGGAATGGCGTCCGCGGCGAGGGTCGCGGACACGCACGATCGAAGGGGTGGCTGAATGGCAACGCCGGCAATGGGCGGAGCGCCGCGACAGGGCATCCTGTCGCTCGCGATCAAGGACAAGGGCGCGCTGTTCAACGCGTACATGCCGTTCGTGCGCGGCGGCGGCCTGTTCGTGCCGACGACGAAGCGCTACAGCCTCGGCGACGAAGTCTTCATCCTGCTCTCCCTGATGGACGAGAAGGACCGCCTGCCGGTCGCCGGCAAGGTCGTCTGGATCACGCCGGCCGGCGCGCAGGGCAACCGCATGGCCGGCATCGGCGTGCAGTTCAACGAATCCACCGACGGCGAAGCCGCGCGCACGAAGATCGAATCGATCCTCGCCGGCATCATGGGGCAGGAACGCCCGACGCACACGATGTGAGCGTCCGCGGCGGATCGCGGCGATGCGCATCCTCATCCTCGGTGCCGGCGCGATCGGCGGTTACTACGGCGCGCGCCTGATCGAAACGGGTGCCGACGTGTCGTTTCTCGTGCGTGCCGCGCGCGCGCGGCAGCTCGCGCGCGAGGGCTTGCGCGTGCATGCGTCGCGTGGCGACTTCACGCGACCGGTGCGTGCGCTCGAACGCATCGATCGCGCCTACGACCTCGTCATCGTGTCGACCAAGGCCTACGACCTCGGTGCCGCGATCGACGCACTGCGTCCGGCGGTCGGGCCGTCGACGCTCGTGCTGCCGCTGCTCAACGGCATCGCCCACCTGGACGCCCTCGACGCGGCGTTCGGCGCCGACCGCGTGCTCGGCGGCCTGTGCCACATTTCGGTCACGCTGGAGCCGGACGGTGCGATCCGCCAGTTCGGCGCACTCGAACGGCTCACGTTCGGCGATCGCCGCGGCGCGGCGGTGCGCGCGGACGTCGCATCGACGCTGCGCGCGCTCGGCGACGCGGTCGTCGAGAGCGCGGACATCCTCGCTGCGATGTGGGACAAGTTCGCGTTCATCGCCACGCTCGCCGGCGCGACGTGCCTCATGCGCGGTTCCGTCGGCGACATCGTCGCGGTCGTGGACGGCGCCGCGCTGGTGGCGCGCCTGCACGGCGAATGCTGCGCGGTCGCCGCCGCGAGCGGACATGCGCCGACGCCGGCGTCGATCGCATCGGCGCAGTCGATCCTGACCGCGCGGGGCTCGCCGCTCAAGGCGTCGATGTTGCGCGACCTCGAACGCGGCGCTCGAACCGAATGCGAACACATCCTCGGCGACCTGCGCCAGCGCGCGCACGCGCTCGAGCTCGACGTGCCGCTGCTGATCGCGGCGCTGGCGCACCTGCGCGTGTACGAGTCCGCGCTCGCGGCGCGCCCGGCGCACTGAGGCCGGTGCGAGGGCGGTCGCGATTCAGCGCGACGAGCGCGACAGGGCGGTCGGCGCAGGGTCGGCCGGGACGGCCGTTGCCGCCGAGGCGCGCGTACGCAGCGGGGCGCCTTCGCGACGATCCGCGCGCGCGCGGTCGTTGCGCTGCCGCTCGCCGAGGTAGCCCTTGAGCGCGGCCATCGCGTACTCGTAGCTGCGGTCGACGAGCGACTGGACTTCCCGCCAGCCGAACATCCGCACGCCCTGCACCGGCATGCGCAGGTGCAGGTCGGCGAGTTCCTCCCGAGAACCCGGGCCGGTATCGCGCGTCGGCGTGAAGCCGCTGACGAGCAGGCCGAACAGGGACACGCGCGACGGATTGGTGCGCCGGTGCAGCAGCGCCTCGGGATCGGGGCCGACGATGCCGGGCGCGTCGAGGCCGCCTCCGGCCGCGACGTCCGAAGCGATGATCGGTCCGCGGCCGAGCGCATGCATGACGTCGATCGGCAGGCAATTCGCGACCGCACCGTCGACGAGCAGGCAGCCGTTCCACGCGACCGGGGGCGCGATGCCGGGCACGCACATGCTCGTGCCGACCCAGACCGCGAGCGAGCCGCTGTCGTGGACTTCCTGGCGGCCGCGCGTGAGGTTGCTCGTGATGCAGAAGTACGGTACGCGCAGGTCCTCGATGCGGACATCGCCGAACACGCTGCGCAGGCGCTTGAGGAACTTGCGGCCGCGGATGAGCGATACGCTCGGCCAGACGTAGTCGTTGAGGTAGTTCCTGTCGACGAACGTCGCGCGGCCGATCGCGAGCATGTCGCGGCTGCTGGCGCCGGTCGCGTGCAGGGCGGCGAAGAACGCGCCCATGCTCGTGCCGCCGACGAGGTCGGCCGTGATGCCCAGATCCTCCATCGCGCGCACGAGGCCGATGTGAGCGAACCCGCGCGCGCCGCCGCCGCCGAACACGACGCCGAGGCCGTGGCCGGTCAGCTGGCGCGCGACCGCGTCGTGGTCCGCCTGCGCATCCGGTCGCGCGAAGTAGTGCGAGCGCGCGCCGAACAGGACGCGCCATTCGAGGATGTCGCCCGCGGGGGATCCGTCGGGGCGCAGGACCAGCAGGTCGACCGGGGTGCGTGGCGCATGCTGGCGCAGGGTGCGAGCCAGGGCGACGCCCGGCTGCCCGCCGTCGCCC
The DNA here is from genome assembly GCF_036518555.1 of Dokdonella sp. Classification (GTDB taxonomy): domain Bacteria; phylum Pseudomonadota; class Gammaproteobacteria; order Xanthomonadales; family Rhodanobacteraceae; genus Dokdonella_A. The sequence goes on from NZ_DATDMY010000064.1 coordinate 8,440, forward strand.
TGGACCACGACGATGACGCGATCGGACTGGCGCAGGCAGCGCTCGGTCCACTGCTCGCCGGTCGCGTCGCTCCAGAGCACGAGATGGCCGCCGGCGAGTTCGCGCCGCTCGAGCCAGGCGCTGATGATGCGGTGGCGATCGCCGTCGCCGAAGGCCGTCTGCGCGGCGCCGTCGCCGAACTGCTTGTCGACGTCGGCCGCCCCGATGCAGCGCACGACCTTGCCCGTCTTGCGCATGCCGCCGACGAGGCGCTCGACGAGCGGTGCGAGCCGGACGCCCGCTTGCGCGCGGATCACCGCGACCGTGCGGTTGCCGCGCGCCGCGTCGAGGCGTGCGCGCCGCGCGGGGCGCCGGCTGCGTCGCGCGATCGTCCCGCACAGCGCGAGCAGCGCGGACGGATGCCGGGAAACGATGTCGAGCAGGGCCATCCGGTTGATCCGCAACAGCAACGAGTCGCGCAGCGCGACCACGTCGGCGCCGCGCGTCTCGCCCGACAGCAAAGCCATCTCGCCGACCGGCTGGCCGCGCCCGATCTCGCCGATGACCGTGCCGTCGGCCTGCTGTGCCTGCAACCGACCCGTGGCGACGACGTAGAGATAGTCCGGCAGGTCGCCTTCGCGGAACAGCATGCGGCCTCCGCGCAGTTCCTCGATGTCGAAGCGCGCCGCGATCGCCTCGAGCGCATCGGGCGCGATGTCGCGGAACAGCGGACTGGCGGAGAGTACGGCCTTCTTGTCCATCGCGGAGCCCCTGCGTGATGGGCCAAGCTTAGCAGTGGGCCCGGCGCCGCCGCGCGACGACGGCGACCGGGCGTGTCGCCGGCGCGGCGGGCGGGCCGCAGCGCATCGGGCGGATCACGCCGGGCGAACGCGCCGATTACGCCGAGGCTTCGAGCGCGTACTGCTTGACCTTCGCCAGCATCGACGCGAGGCCGTTCGTGCGTGTCGGCGAGAGGTGGCGGGCGAGGCCGATCGCTTCGATGAAGCGGGGCTCGGTGGCGAGGATCTCGGCGGCCGACCGGCCCGAATACACGCGCAGCAGCAGCGCGATCAGGCCGGACACGATCGAGGAATCGCTGATCGCGCGGAAATCGAGCCGCTGCGCACCGCCGGCCGGCACGAGCCACACCTGCGACTGGCAACCGCTCACCTTGAACTCGTCCCGCTTGAGCTCGTCCGGGAACGGCGGCAACGTGCGCCCGAGGTCGATCAGGTACTGATAGCGTTCGGTCCAGTCGCCGAAGAACGCGAACTCCTCGGCGATCGCCGCCTGCGCCTGTTCGGCGCTCGCTTCCGCGGGCTCAGGCTGCGCGTTCATCGCCCTTCGCCACCTTCCAGCGCGGTCCCTGCGCGGTGTCCTCGACGACGACGCCCATCGCGAGCAACTGCTCTCGGATGCGGTCGGCTTCGGCGAAGTTGCGCGCCTTCTTCTCCGCCACGCGCAGATCGACGAGCCGCTGGATCTCGGCTTCGTCGAGCGCAGGGCCGCCGGCGGCCCGCTTGAACCAGGCCTCCGGATCCTGCTGCAGGATTCCGAGCAGGCTCGCGGCAGACAGCAGCGCCGACTTCGCGGCCCGTCGCGCATCGGGCGACTCCGCCGCGCGCGCCTCGCCGGCGAGGCGCGCGATCACCGCGAGGGCCTCGGGCGTGTTGAGGTCGTCGCACAGCGCGGCTTCGATCTCGGCCGGCACGTGGTCGGCGCGCGCGTCGACGTCGGCGAGACCACGCAGCGTGCCGTAGAGGCGGTCGAGCGTGCGGATGCTCTGCTCGACGAGCGCATCCGACCAGTCGAGCGGCTGGCGGTAGTGCGCGCTCAGCAGCGCGTAGCGCAGCGCCTCGGGCGGATACCGGTCGAGGAGTTCGTGCAGCACGCACACGTTGCCGAGCGATTTCGACATCTTCGCGCCGCCGAAGTCGAGCATGCCGTTGTGCACCCAGTAGCGGGCGAACACCTTGCCGCCGTGCGCGCACGTGCTCTGCGCGACCTCGTTCTCGTGATGCGGGAACATGAGGTCGTTGCCGCCGGCGTGGATGTCGATCGTCTCTCCCAGGTGCGCCGCGGCCATCGCCGAGCACTCGATGTGCCAGCCTGGCCGGCCGACGCCCCAAGGCGATTCCCAGCCGGGTTGTTGCGGGTTCGACGGCTTCCACAGCACGAAGTCGCCCGGCTCGCGCTTGTACGGCGCGACGTCGATGCGTGCGCCCGCGATCATCTCGTCGAGCGGGCGGCGCGACAGCTTGCCGTAGTCGGCGTAGCTCGCGACCGAAAACAGCACGTGGCCCTCGGCCGCGTAGGCATGGCCACCCGCGATGAGCTGCTCGATCATCGCGACGATCTGCGCGATGTGCGCGGTCGCGTGCGGTTCGACGTCCGGAGGCACGACACCGAGCCGGCCCATGTCCTCGCGGTAGATCGCGGTGTACTTGTCCGTGATCGCGGCAATCGGGACGCCGTGCTCCTGCGCCGCAGCATTGATCTTGTCGTCGACGTCGGTGATGTTGCGCGCGAACACGAGCCGCGGATAGTGGCGCCGCAGCAGCCGGGTCAGCACGTCGAACACGACCGGGCCACGCGCATTGCCGATGTGAACGTAGTTGTAGACGGTCGGCCCGCACAGGTACATCGTCACGCGCGCGGGATCGGCGGGGACGAACTCTTCGGTCCGGCGGGTCAGGCTGTTGTGGAGTCGGAGCGGCATCGGTCGGGGCCTTTCGTGGACCCTGAATGATACCAGCGCCGGCGCGGCCGGCCGGCGCCGTGCCCGTGCGCGGCCGCGCGCGGCCGGCTGTGCGGGGGCGTTCGCGACGCCGAGCCGTTTTTTCCCGGTGGCGGAAAGGCTTAGGGCTGGGTTCAGCGATGTCTTGCTGTAATGGCGGCCAAGGATGAACGGCTGCGTACCGGAATGGAGCCGGCGAGCGATCGGCGTACGCAGGGACTTCAGTGGAGGCGAGATGAAATTGATGGTGGCGGCAGCGTTGCTCCTGGCGGGAACCCAGGTCGGCGCGCAGGACCGTGGCTACGCGTCGGATGAACCGGGCTCGGCGGACAACGTCAAAGTCGCGTGGGCCGACGTGCTGCGGGTCGACCCGATCTACGACCAGGTGCGCGTCAGCGATCCCCACGAGGTCTGTGACGAGGTTCCGGTCGAGCGCCGCGTCGACGACGGCAACCGCGCCGCGGGCACCGTGCTCGGTGCGATCGTCGGCGGTGTGCTCGGTAGCACGGTCGGCAAGGGCGACGGTCGCCGCGCGGCCACGGTCGCGGGCGCGGTCGTCGGCGGCGCAGTCGGCAACAATGTCGCGCGCGGGGACGGCCGTTACGTCGACGGCGTCGAGCGCCACTGCCGGGTCGTCGACGACGGCGCGCGCGAGAGCCGCATCGTCGCCTACGACGTGCAGTACCGGTACCGCGGCGACGTCTACATGTCGCGCCTCAACTACGATCCGGGTGATCGCCTGCGCGTGCGCGTGAGCGTCGCGCCGGCCGAGTAGGGCCGCGCAGGCACGAATGAGGCCGGGGTTTTCCGGCCTTTTTCGTTCCGCGCTGGGCTTTTTCGCAGCGGGCTTATTGCGTCGCATCAGGTTTGCCGCTAAGGTCCGCCGACCCGTTGAACGCCGTGAGCACGATGTCCCGAATCGCCGCCCAGCCGCAGATCGTCACCAGCGCCCGCATGGCCGCCGGGATGACCTCGCGCGCGCGTCGACCGGAACCGAGCCATCCCGCCGGGTAGCCTGTCGCGCGTTCTTCACACGAATCGACGAAAAACCCGGCCCCTGCGCCGGGTTTTTTTGTTTCCGCCTTCTGCGTTTCGTCCACGTCCCTGAGCGCGGCTGGCTCCGCGCGAAGGACAAACCGGCCGTACCGGGCCGGACTTTTCAACCAACGGCAGGCTCCGATGACAACTCGCCATTTCTTGAGTACCCAGGACTGGTCGCGTGCCGACCTCGACGCGTTGCTTGCGCAGGCGGCCGCGTTCAAGCGCACGAAGGCGGGGCGTGAGCTCGCCGGCAAGTCGATCGCGCTGCTGTTCTTCAACCCGTCGATGCGCACGCGCACGAGCTTCGAGCTGGGTGCGTTCCAGCTCGGCGGCCATGCGATCGTGCTCGCGCCCGGCAAGGATGCGTGGCCGATCGAGTTCGACGTCGGCACGGTCATGGATGGCGAGGCCGAGGAGCACGTCGCCGAGGTCGCGCGCGTGCTGTCGCGCTACGTCGATCTCAACGGCGTACGCGCGTTCCCGAAGTTCCAGGACTGGTCGGTCGATCGCGAGGATCGCGTGATCCGCGCGTTCGCGAGGTATGCGACCGTGCCCGTGATCAACATGGAAACGATCACGCACCCGATGCAGGAACTCGCCCACATCCTCGCGCTGCAGCAGCACTTCGGTACGTCGGACCTCCGTGGCAGGAAGTACGTGCTGACCTGGACCTGGCATCCGCGGCCGCTGAATACCGCGGTCGCGAACTCCGCGCTGCAGATCGCCACGCGCTACGGCATGGACGTGACCCTGCTGTGCCCGACCCCCGATTACCTCCTCGACACGCGCTACATGGACTTCGCGCGCGCCAACGCGGAGGAGAACGGTGGCTCCTTCAACGTGTGCCACGATCCGGATCTCGCCTATCGGGGCGCGCACGTCGTCTACGCGAAGAGCTGGGGAGCGCTGCCGTACTTCGGTCGCTGGGCCGACGAGAAGCCGATCCGCGATGCGCACAAGCACTTCATCGTCGACGAACGCAAGATGGCCCTCACCGACGGCGGCGTGTTCAGCCATTGCCTGCCGTTGCGCCGCAACGTGAAGGCGACCGATGCGGTAATGGATTCGACCGCGTGCATCGCGATCGACGAAGCCGAGAACCGCCTGCACGTGCAGAAGGCGGTGATGGCCGCCCTCGTCGCTCGCGACGAGCGAAGCGCCGAGGGCTGAGGCCCGCGGGCCGGAAGCCTTTTTCGCGCACCCGCGTCGCACGCGCATTGCCAACACCACCCCAGGAATCGACCATGCCTTCGCAGCCTCCAGCCCTCGGCCCACGGCCCTTCGGCAAGAACATCGTCCTCGCGTTCAGCGGTGGCCTCGACACGAGCTTCTGCGTGCCGTGGCTCAAGGAGCGCGGGTGGGCCGTACACACCGTGTTCGCCGACACCGGCGGCGTCGACGTCGACGAGCGTGACTACATCGAGCAGCGCGCGCGCGAGCTCGGCGTCGCGTCGCACGTGACCGTCGACGGCGGTCCGGCCATCTGGAACGGTTTCGTCAAGCCGTTCGTATGGGCCGGCGAAGGCTACCAGGGCCAGTATCCGCTGCTCGTCTCGGATCGCTATCTCATCGTCGACGCCGCGATCAAGCGTGCGCACGAACTCGGCACGCGCGCGATCGCGCACGGCTGCACCGGTATGGGCAACGACCAGGTGCGTTTCGATCTCGCGGTGAAGGCGCTCGGCGACTATGAGATCGTCGCACCGATCCGCGAGATCCAGAAGGAACACACGCAGACGCGTGCGTACGAGCAGGCGTATCTCGAAGAGCGCGGCTTCGCCGTGCGCGCGAAGCAGAAGCACTACACGATCAATGAGAACCTGCTCGGCGTGACGATGTCCGGCGGGGAGATCGACCGCTGGGAGGCGCCCGGCGAAGGCGCGCGCGGCTGGTGCAAGCCGCGCGGCGAATGGCCGCCGCAGCCGATGCGGGTGACGATCGGCTTCGAGGACGGCGAAGCCGTGCTCGTCGACGACCAGACCTTGCCGGGACCGGTGCTGCTCGGCGAACTCAATCGCGCGTTCGCGCACTACGGCGTCGGCCGTGGCATCTACACCGGCGACACGACGATCGGGCTCAAGGGGCGCATCGTGTACGAGGCGCCCGGCCTCACCGCGTTGCTCGTCGCGCACCGCGCGCTCGAGGAAGCGGTGCTGACCAAGCAGCAGAACCGCTTCAAGCCCGAGGTCGCGCGCAAGTGGGTCGAACTCGTTTACGAGGGCTTCTTCCACGACCCGCTCAAGGCCGATCTCGAGGCGTTCCTGAAGAGCTCGCAGCGCCAGGTCACCGGGCTCGTCACGCTGGAGACGAACGGCGGCAGCGTGCATGCGGTCGCGGTGCAGTCGACGCACATCCTCAACGCGAAGGGCGCCACGTATGCGCAGTCCGCCGACTGGGGCGTCGCCGAAGCGGAGGGCTTCATCAAGCTGTTCGGCATGAGCTCGACGCTGTGGGCGCAGGTCAACCGGCCGTGAGCACGCTGCTCGACCGAACGCTCGTCCATCTCGACGCGCTGGTCGGATTCGACACGCGCAATCCACCGCGCGCGATCGACGCCGGGGGGCTGTTCGACTACCTGCGCGCGCAATTGCCCGGCTTCCGCGTCGACGTGGCCGATCACGGCGCCGGCGCGGTGTCGATGCTCGCCGTGCGCGGCGCGCCGCGGCGCGTGTTCAACGTGCACATGGACACCGTGCCCGACTCGCCCGCCTGGAGCGCCGATCCGCACCGCCTGCGCGTGAACGGCGAGTGCGCGATCGGCCTCGGTGCCTGCGACATCAAGGGCGCGGCCGCGTGCCTGCTCGCCGCCGCCGCGGACACGCGCGGCGATGCCGCACTGCTGTTCACGACCGACGAGGAAGCGAACGACGCGCGCTGCATCGCCGCGTTCCTCGCCCGCGACCACGGCTTCGCCGAAGCGATCGTCGCCGAGCCGACGCGCTGCGAAGCCGTGCTCGCGCATCGGGGCATCAGCTCGGTGCGGATGAAGTTCCGCGGCGTCGCCGGCCACGCGTCGGCCGCGCAGGCGCTGCAGGCGAGCGCGCTGCACCAGGCCGTGCGTTGGGGCGACGCTGCGCTGGATCTCGTCGAGGCGCAGGCGCACGCGCGCTTCGGCGGCCTCACCGGCCTGCGCTTCAACATCGGCCGCATCGAGGGCGGCATCAAGGCGAACATGGTCGCGCCTTCGGCGGAGCTGCGCTTCGGCTTCCGGCCGTTGCCCTCGATGTCGATCGACGCGCTGCACGAGCGCTTCGCCGCGCTCGTCGAGGCCGGCTCGATCGAGCGCTACGAGGAGACGTTCCGCGGCCCGTCGCTGCCGGCCGGCGACGTCGCCGACGCCGAGCGCCGCCGACTCGAGGCGCGCGATCTCGCCGATGCGCTCGAGATGCCGATCGGCAACGCGGTCGACTTCTGGACCGAAGCCTCGCTGTTCTCGGCCGCGGGTCTCACCGCGATCGTCTACGGGCCGGGCGACATCGCCCAGGCCCACGCGGCCGACGAATGGGTCGCGCTCGACCAGCTCGCCACCGCGGCAACCACCTATCAACGCCTGCTGGAGTGCTGAAGCATGAACGCTTCGAACCGATCCTCGGCCATCGACCTCGCGAGCGTCCGCGCGCACGATCGGGGGACTCTTCCGGCATGCGTTCGCTGAGCGAGCGCTGACGATGACCGACATGCGCACGACGATCGTCCGCTTGCTGTCCAGCATGGCCAGCACCAAGGAGATCCAGCAGTACCTCAAGCGCTTCTCGCAGCTCGACGCGGCGCGCTTCGCCGTGGTCAAGGTCGGTGGCGCGATCCTGCGCGACGAGCTCGACGCGCTGGTGTCGTCGCTCGCGTTCCTGCAGCAGGTCGGCCTCACGCCGATCGTCGTGCACGGCGCGGGCCCGCAGCTCGACGAGCGCATGCGCGAGGCCGGCATCGAGAAGCGCACGGTCGACAACCTGCGCGTGACCGACGCCGCCGTGCTCGCGGTCGTGCGCCAGGTCATGCGGCAGGAGAACCTGCGCCTGGTCGAGGCGTTGCAGGCGCAGGGCGTGCGCGCGACGTCGATCCAGTCGGGCGTGTTCGAGGCGGAGTTCCTCGACCGCGAGGTCTACGGTCTCGTCGGCAAGGTCGTGCGCATCGACACCGACGGCATCGAGGCGGCGATCAAGGTCGGCTCGATCCCGGTGATCGCCTCGCTCGCCGAGACGCGCGAGGGGCAGATCGTCAACGTCAATGCCGACTTCGCCGCGAACGAACTCGTCCAGGTGCTGCAGCCGTACAAGATCGTGTTCCTCACCGGCACCGGTGGCCTGCTCGACGAACAGGGCCGGCTCATCGATTCGATCAACCTCTCGACCGAGTACGAGCACCTGCTCGCGCAGCCGTGGATCAACGGCGGCATGTGCGTGAAGCTCGAACAGATCAAGGACCTGCTCGACGGCCTGCCGTTGTCGTCGTCGGTGTCGATCACGCGGCCTGCCGAGCTCGCCAAGGAACTGTTCACGCACAAGGGCTCGGGCACGCTCGTACGACGCGGCGAACGCGTACTGCGGGTGACGAACTGGGACGACCTCGATCGCGCGCGCCTCACGCGGCTGGTCGAATCCGCGTTCGGTCGCCGCCTGCTGCCCGACTACTTCGAGCGCACGCGGCTCCTGCGTGCCTACGTCAGCGAGAACTACCGCGCGGCGGTGATCCTCACCGAGGAGGGCGGGCAGGCCTATCTCGACAAGTTCGCCGTGCTCGACGAGGCGCAGGGCGAGGGCCTCGGGCGCGCGGTGTGGCAGGTCATGCGCGAAGAGACTCCGCGGCTGTTCTGGCGCTCGCGCCGCGGCAATGCGGTCAACCCGTTCTACTTCGCCGAAAGCGACGGCTGCATCAAGCTCGAGCACTGGAAGGTGTTCTGGTACGGCATCGACGGCTTGGACGCGATCGAACGCTGCGTCGAGCATTGCCGCGAACGCGCGCCGACGCTGGTCGATTGAAGCAGGGCAAGGGCAAAAAAGACTGAAACACGAAGGACACGAAGGACACGAAGGACACGAAGGAAGAGCAAAAATGAATGCAAGAACGGAAAGACGTCGCGATACGGTTCGTCGAATGCACTTGCCGGATGCTTTACTTCGTGTCCTTCGTGTCCTTCGTGGTTCAAGCTTTTCGGCTTTGGGTTGAAGCATGACGACTGCGAAAAAGACCATCGGTATCGTCGGCGCGCGCGGCCACACGGGGGCCGAGCTGATCCGGCTCGTCGCGGCGCATCCGGGCCTCGAACTCGCGTTCGTGTCGTCGCGCGAACTCGCGGGGCAGCCGGTGCGCGATCATGTCGCCGGGTACGACGCGGCGCTGCGCTACGAGAACCTTGCGCACGGGGAGGTCGCCGCGAAAGGCGTCGACGCGGTCGTGCTCGCGCTGCCGAACGGCAAGTCGGGCGAACTCGTCGGCGCGATCGATGCGGCGAGGCCCGACACCGTCGTGGTCGATCTTTCCGCCGACCATCGTTTCGACGAGCGCTGGTACTACGGACTGCCCGAACTCACGCGCGGCGCGTATGCGGGCCAACGCCGCATCAGCAACCCCGGCTGCTACGCGACCGCGATGCAGCTCGCAGTCGCGCCGCTCAAGGACGCGCTTGCCGCGCCGCCCGCGTGCTTCGGCGTGTCCGGCTACTCCGGCGCGGGCACGACGCCGTCCGACAGGAACGATCCGGCCAAGCTGCACGACAATCTCATGCCGTATGCGCTGACCGACCACGTGCACGAGCGCGAAGTGACGCGCCACCTCGGCGTGCCGGTCGAATTCATGCCGCACGTCGCGGCGCATTTCCGCGGCATCACGATGACGGTGAACCTCTGGCTCGCGCACGCGTCGACGCGCGAGGCGATCAAGGCGCGCTACGCTTCGTTCTACGAGGCCGAGCCGCTCGTGCGCATCGTCGACGAGGCGCCGTGGGTGAGCGCGATCGCGGGCAAGCATCATGCCGAGATCGGCGCGTTCGCGCTCGCGCCCGGTGGCAAGCGCGTCGTCGTCGTCGCGACGCTCGACAACCTGCTCAAGGGCGCGGCGACGCAGGCGTTGCAGAACGTCAACCTCGCGCTGGGCTTCGACGAGTGGACCGCGATCCCGCGACCGTGACGCGCGAAGCGCACCACGCCCGCCGATCGTCCACCTCACGGAGTACACCATGCGCCTTTCCCGCTACTTCCTGCCGACCCTGAAGGACAACCCTGCCGAGGCGCAGATCGCGTCGCACCGGCTCATGCTGCGCGCCGGCCTGGTTCGCCAGGAGGCGGCCGGCATCTACGCGTGGCTGCCGCTCGGCCTGCGCGTGCTCCAGCGCATCGAGCGCATCGTGCGCGAGGAACTCGACCGCGCCGGCGCGATCGAGCTGCTCATGCCGACGCTGCAGCTCGCCGACCTCTGGCGCGAGAGCGGCCGCTACGACGCCTACGGCCCGGAGATGCTGCGCATCCGCGATCGGCACGAGCGCGAGCTGCTGTACGGCCCGACCAACGAGGAGATGGTCACCGCGATCGTGCGTGCGGGCGTGAACTCGTGGCGCGAGCTGCCGCGCAACCTGTACCAGATCCAGTGGAAGTTCCGCGACGAGCAGCGCCCGCGCTTCGGCGTCATGCGCGGGCGCGAGTTCCTCATGAAGGACGGCTACTCGTTCGACCTCGACGAGGCCGGCGCGCGCCGCTCGTACCAGCGCATGTTCGTCGCCTACCTGCGCACGTTTGCGCGCCTCGGCGTGAAGGCGATCCCGATGCGCGCGGAGACCGGGCCGATCGGCGGCGACCTTTCGCACGAGTTCATCGTGCTCGCCGACACCGGCGAGTCCGAGGTGTACTGCGACCGCGCCGTGCTCGACCTCGCCGTGCCCGCTGCCGACGTCGATTACGGGGGCGACCTCGAGCCGGTGGTCCGCGCCTGGACGTCGCCGTACGCGGCGACATCGGACGTGCACGACCCCGCGCGCTACGAGGCCGAGGTGCCGGAGCCGCGGCGCCTGCACACGCGCGGCATCGAAGTCGGCCAGGTCTTCTACTTCGGCACCAAGTATTCGCAGCCGATGCGCGCGCAGGTGGCGATGCCGGACGGCAGCGCGCGCCTGCTGCACGGCGGCTCGTACGGCATCGGCGTGTCGCGCCTCGTAGGCGCGATCATCGAAGCCTGCCACGACGACGCGGGCATCGCCTGGCCCGAGCCGGTCGCACCGTTCGACGTCGGCGTCGTCGACGCGAAGGCGGGCGACGCGCAGACGGCGGCTGTTTGCGCGCAGCTCGTCGCGCGCCTCGAAGCGCACGGCGTCGACGTGCTGTGGGACGACACCGATGCTCGTGTGGGCGCGAAGTTCGCGAACATGGACCTGATCGGCCTGCCGTGGCAGCTCATCGTCGGCCCGCGAGGGCTCGCCGCGGGCACGGTCGAACTCAAGCACCGCGCAAGCGGCGAACGTTTCGAACTCGCGCCGGATCACGCGGTCGCGCGGCTCGCCGATGCACGCCCAGGGAGGATGACCGCATGAGCGACCTGCTCTGGAACAAGGCCGGCACGCGCACCGACGAGCGCATCATGCGCTTCCTCGCTGGCGACGACGTCGTGCTCGATCGCGAGTTCCTGCCCTGCGACATCGAGGCGAGCAAGGCGCACGTGGGCGGGCTCGAACGCATCGGCATCGTGACACCGGACGAGGCCGCCGCGCTCGTGCGCGAGCTCGACCAGCTCGCCGCGGATTTCGGCAGCGGCCGGTTCGTGCTCGATGCGCGCTACGAGGACGGCCATTCGGCGATCGAGGCGCGCCTCGTCGAGCGGCTCGGCGACGCCGGGCGCAAGGTGCACACCGGGCGCAGCCGCAACGACCAGATCCTCGTCGCGACGCGGCTGTGGCTGAAGGCGAAGCTCCGCGAACTGTTCGCGCATTGCGTCGACGCCGCGCGCGCCTGCCTCGACCGCGCTGCGGGCGAGGCGCTGCCGCTGCCCGGCTACACGCACCTGCAGCGCGCGGTCGTGTCCTCGACCGCGCTGTGGTACGCCGGTTTCGCCGAAGCGTTCATCGACGATGCGCGCCGCGCGCGCGACACGCTCGCGTGGATCGATGCGAACCCGCTCGGCACCGCGGCCGGCTACGGCGTCAACCTGCCGCTCGATCGCGCGCACACCACGCGTGCGCTCGGCTTCGCCCGAATGCAGCTCAATCCGGTCTACGCGCAGCTCTCGCGCGGCAAGTTCGAGATCGGCGCGCTCGACGCGCTGGCGAGCGCGCTGCTCGACCTGCGCCGGTTCGCCTGGGACCTGTCGCTGTTCACGACCGCCGAGTTCGACTTCGTGCGCCTGCCCGCCGAGTACACGACCGGCAGTTCGATCATGCCGAACAAGCGCAATCCGGACGTGGTCGAGCTCATGCGCGCGAGCTATGCATGCGCCGCGGCCGCGCGCACCGAGGTCGAGCAGCTGTTGTCGCTCCCCTCGGGGTACCAGCGCGACCTGCAATTCTCGAAGGGCGCGATCGTCCACGGTTTCCATCACGGCCTCGGAGCGCTCGCGCTGCTGCCGGACCTCGTCGCCCGCATGCAATGGCATGCGCCCGCGATGCGGGCCGCGATCGAGCCGTCGATGTACTCCACCGACGTCGCGATCGAGCAGGCCGCGGCCGGCGTGCCGTTCCGCGAAGCGTATCGTCGCGCGGCCGCCGCCGCCGACGAGGCGGGGCAGGGGCGCACGCCCGAGCAGAGTCTCGCCGCGCGCGTGTCCGCGGGCGCGGCCGCGGATCTGCGCCTCGCCGAGCTGAATGCACGCCTTGCTGAGCTCGCGCCCTGATGCACGCGGCGCGAGCGATGCGATAGGCTGTCCTGGGCCAACCCGACGCCCGGGCCACAACAAAGGAATGAAGGTCGATGCCGGCAACCTTGCCGCTTTCCGTGCAGGATCGCCTGCTCGTCGTCGCGCCGCATCCGGACGACGAGACGCTCGCCGCCGGCGAGCTCGTCCAGGCAGCGCTTGCCGCGGGCGCGACCGTGCGCGTGCTCTATGCGACCGACGGCGACAACAACCCGTGGCCGCAGCGCTGGATCGAGAAGCGCTGGCGCCTCGACGGAACGGCGCGCGAGCGTTGGGCGCAGCGTAGGCGCCAGGAGGCCGCGGTCGCGCTTGCCGCGCTCGCATCCGACCGCGCGATCGACGTGCGCCGCCTCGGCTGGCCCGACCAGGGACTCACCGACGCGCTCATGCGCGAAGACGCGTCCGTCGCAGCGCTGCGGGCCGAACTCGATGCGTTCGGCCCGACCCACGTGGTCATGCCGAGCCTCCACGATCGCCATCCCGATCACAGCGCGCTGCACGTGATGCTGGAACTCGCGCTGCTGCGTCGCGCGCGGCCGTGCCAGCGACTGACCTACCTGATCCACGCGCACGGCGAGGGCGGGGGCATCGCGTTGCCGCCGGACCCGGCGCGCCAGGCGCGCAAGCGCGCCGCGATGGAAGCCTACGTGAGCCAGCTTTCCCTGAGTCGCGGGCGCCTGCTCGCGCTGGCGGCGCGCATGGAATGCTTCGTGCCGATCGATGCGCCGGCCGCGCGCGAGCACGAGTGCCTTTACGTGCAGCGGCCCCGCGCGACGCATTGGCGCGCACACGATTTCCTGCTCGTGCTCGCGAGCGGCGAGCGCACGCTGCGCATCCGTGCGCGCGTGCCGCGGGGCACGCGCATGCTCGCGCTCGAGGCGGGAGACTGCGCGTTGCATGCGCGCGTCGGCGCCGACGCGATCGAGATCGCGTTGCCGCCGGGGCTGCGCACGAGCGTCGCCTGGACCAAATGGCATCGCAGCGGCGCACGCGTGGTCGTGTTCGACCGCACCCCATGGCGCGACGTCGACGCGATGGCCGGCAGCGCGCCCCGGCCCATCGATGCGCGCGTCGCCGCGGGACTCGGCTGAGTGTCGGCTGCGGATGTGCAGGACCTGCGCGAATCGATCGTGCCGGTCGTCGCGGCCGACGGCGCTCGCGCGGAACTCATGCTCGTCGAACCGGTGGTGTCCGCGCGCGAGATCATGCTCTGGCTGCCGGCGCTGGGCGTCGCCGCCCGCAACTACCTGCCGTTCGCGCGCGCACTGGCTTCGCACGGTGTCGCCGTTGCGCTGCACGAATGGCGCGGCGCGGGGTCGAGCAGCGTCCGCGCGGGACGCACGGCCGACTGGGGCTATCGCGCCCTGTTGCTCGCCGACATTCCCGCGAGCCTCGCGGCCGTGCGCGAACGACACGCGACGGCGCGGCTCCGCATCGGCGGCCACAGCCTGGGCGGCCAGCTCGCGGCGCTCACGCTCGCGCTCGCGCCGACGGGTGTCGCCGGCCTCGTGCTCGTCGCGAGCGGTTCGCCCTACTGGCGTTGCTTCGGGCACGCGTGGCTGATCCGTGCCTTCTACGCGGCGGTTCCAGCGATCGCGGCGACGCGCGGGTACTTCCCGGGACGCTCGCTCGGCTTCGGTGGGCGCGAAGCGCGCGGCGTGATGGCGGACTGGTCGCGCAGCGGCCGGACGGGCCGCTACGCGGCAGCAGGGATCGGCGCGGACCTCGAGGCCTGCCTCGCCCGCATCACGTCGCCCGTGATCGCGTTGCGCTTCGCGGACGACTGGCTCGGCCCCGCGGCGTCGCTGGAGTGGCTCCTCCGCAAGCTTCCTGCTGCGCCGCAGGAGACGATTCTCCTTGGCCGGAGCGACCTGGGTGGCGTTGCTGCGGACCATTTCTCGTGGCTGAATTCGCCACGAAAGGTCGCGCAAGCCATTATCGAAAATCAAACATAAACATATAGTTACGATATATTCCTGCTACATCAACATCGATTATTCAGCCACCCGATAACGGAAAATTACCCGGATCTGCGGCATAATACGGGGTCACCTTACTGCCCGTGCGCTTTTGCGGTGCACCGTGCGCCCGCCGGGTCGATCGCGATCCGCGCCACTTCGTTCCGGAGGTAATCCATCCATGACCTACGACATCGGCATCGGACGCTGCGCCGAAGTGCTCGACGACACCGTCGTCGTCAAGCTGGACAGCGTCATGGTCGAGCGCTTGCAGCCCGGCCATCCGTGGCAGCGCCCCGGCACGAGTCTGTTGCGGCTCAAGCGCAACCTCTGCAGCACGACGCGCCCGCCGCAGCCGGATCGCGAGGTGTTCCTCGATCGCGCGGCGTTGAGCAAGCGCACGATGGGCGCGCTCGACATCGCGGGCAACGGTTCCACCGTGTCCGTCGACCTGCGCGCGCTGCTCAACAACCTCGATCCGCAACCGTCGCCCGGACCGCAGACGAAGAGCCGTATCGGCGATCGCAAGCGCTGACGCGCCGGCGCGCACGCACGCATGAAACGAACCCGGCGCAAGCCGGGTTTTTTTTCGTGCGCGCGAACGCGGCCACCGTGTTCCGCGATGGCAGGTCCATCGCATGCCTGGCGGCGCGCGTGAACCTGCGCTGTCGTTCACCGGGCGGTGTTCAGTGCGAGTCCCGCGCTCGCGCCGCATCCTGCAGGTGCCTAGCGATTGCGCGGGCTTCGAACGGAGATACACGATGAACCAGAATCAGAACGATCAGGGCCGTACCCGCGACACCGACGCCGAGCGCGACACTCGCCGCGACGCGCCCGGCTACAAGGACGAGAACCAGCGCCAGACGCAGCGCCAGGACCAGGAAGGCGGGCGCAACGGCGGCATGGACGCGGACGGAAACGAGCGCGACACGCAGGAGCCGCGCGGCGACGAGCGCAAGGACCACTGACGGCTGCGCGGGGGAGGTCACGGCCTCCCTCGCGCCGCGCGACGGCGAGCGGCATGAAGCGCAGCCGGGCGCGCGCATCCATTCGACGACATTGCACAGGGGGTGGTCATGCCAAGACGAACGACGCACGCGCGCGCTGTCGCGGACATCGCCGAGCTCGCCTTTCTCGTTCCCGTCGTCGTCGCGCAACGCACCTTGCGTGCGACGCAGCAGCGCGACCAGAAGGCGAACGCCCGCGAAGCGCGGCGCATGCTCACCGAGAAGGTCGGCGCGACGACCGAGGCGATGTTCGCGATCGCCGCATCCGCCGTGCGCGCGCAGATCGAACTCGCGGCGCTGTTTGCGCGAGGGTGGATGCCGGGCACGGCGAGCATGGCCGCGTTCATGCGCGCGTCGACGGCGGATCTGTCCGCGAAGGCCGTCGCGCCGTACCTGCGCAAGGCGCGCTCCAATGCACGGCGGCTCGCACGCTAGCCGCCTCCGGTGGAAAGGCGGCGCGGTTCCGTCGCCATGCGGTCGCCGGGTTCGAGGTACTGCGCCCCCGCGACGACCCTGAAGCCGGCGAGGTTGCTCGCGGCGAGCTCCTCCAGTGCGGCGCGCGCGTTTCGCGCCGCATGCGCGGCGCCGAGCGAGAAGTCCGCATACACGTCGAGCCAGACGTAGCCGCGCGGCGAGATCGGACACGCGACGAAACGGAACTCGTTCGTGTCCGCGCGCATGGGCGGCGGCCGCGCCGCGCGCTCTTCGAGTTCGATCGTGGCGACGACGATCCACGCGTCGCCGAGCGCGGTAGGGATGTGCATGGCAGAGGTCCGATGACCCGCGCGATCGAGGCGGGATGGGAAGGCATCTACCGGGGAACGAGCGGGCGTAGCTCATGGCGCGACGAAGCCCGTGATCGGGGCGCCCCGTCGCTTCGCACCTGGGCAGGAGAGGTTGCAGCAATCCACCTTACGCCGCGTGGATGACCACGTCCCATGACAATTGCCCCGGGCGCGGCACGGCATGCGTACCGTCGCGCCGGGCGCTCGACGCCCGCGAGCGTTCAGCCCGCGAACCGCTCCGGATCATGGCCGTAGGTGTACTCGTGCTCGATCGAGCCATCCGCGCGATGCACCACGAGCTGCGCATCCTGGCCGACTTCCTGGAGCTCGCGGCCCCGTTTCGTTCCCGCGGCTTCCGCCTCGGCCTTGGTGTCGAAGGCGCCGATCGTCCGGCCCTTCGCCTGCAGGTGCCAGCGCCCGTCGGCGTTCCTGTGCACCAGGTGCATCACGTATCGATGGATCACGGCCGGTCTCCGCTCGTGCTGGTGAGCGCAGGACAGCAGGCGCCGTCTGAATCCGCGCCGACGTCGGCGCGAGGCGTTCATCGTCGCGACACCTGAGACGGTCGCGACGATCATCGCCGCATGCACACGATCGCTGACATCAAGGCGCACTTCGCCGCGGGCGCCGAGACGGTCACGCTGACGAAGGCCGAATGGGACGCGGTCTGCGACGTCGTGCGCGCGTACTGCGCGACGGGCAAGGAGAGAAGCGCTGCGGTTCGCGAGGCCGAACGCGTCAAGCGCGTCGCGCGACCCGTCTGGCGCGCATGCGCGCAGGTGTCCGAGCGGATGCGGCGCGCGCTCTCGCGCGCGCCGCTCGCGGTGCGTGCCGATCTCGTCGCCGACTGGGAAATGCGCCTGCGTCACGCGATGACGGTCGACTGGCAGGACCTGCCACCCGGGCACCCCGGGCGGTGGTCGCGCGCACGCTGACCATCGCCGGTTCAGGCCGCCACGCTATGCTGGACTCCCCCGGATGCGCGACGACTCCGATGTGCTATTCCGCCCAGATCTGGCAAAGCTACCGGCGCTACGTGCGTGCGTGGGGCGCGGACATCTCGATCGAACAGTTCGTCGAACTCTACTTTCTGCGTTCGCAGGATCCGAAAGTGCGCATCGCGAAAGCGATGGACGCGTCGTTCGCCGAGCCCGCCAACGACGCGGAACGGCGCATCAAGGCGTTGATCGACCGCTTCGACGCCGAGCAGGAAACGCGGCTCACGCAGGAACTGTTCGCGCAGCGCAAACGTCTCGCGGACGCCGAGCGCACGCTGCAGTCGAAGACGACGAAGAAGGCATTGGAGGACCGTCGCATCGCGACGTCGAAGATCGATTGGGCGCTCGGCAAGCTCGCGGCGCTGCGCCGCGTCGAGCCGGTCGACGAGGACTCGCGCATCTTCCCCGGCTGGTATGCGCCCGTGATGGTGTGGGAGGACGGCCGCCGCGTCGTCAAGCCGATGCGCTACCAGTGCCGACCCGCCGGCGCGCCCGCGTTCTACGACACGAAGTTCCCGGGTACGTACAACGCGCGCAGGGACAATCTCGAAGGGAATTTCTGGAAGAACCTGTTCGGTCGCACGCACGGCATCATGGTCGCGAATGCATTCTTCGAGAACGTGAGCCGGCATGCGATGGAGCACCGCGAACTCGCGCCCGGCGAAAAGGACGAGAACGTCGTGCTCGAGTTCCGTCCGCGGCCGACGCAGGACATGCTCGTCGCGTGCCTGTGGTCGAAGTGGGAGGGCGAGGGCGGAACGCTGCTGTCGTTCGCTGCGATCACCGACGAGCCGCCGCCGGAGGTGGCCGCGGCGGGCCACGATCGTTGCATCATCCCGATCAAGCCCGGAAACGTCGACGCCTGGCTGCGCGCGGACCCGCGCGACCTCGCGGGCGCCTATGCGATCCTCGACGACCGCGCGCGACCGTACTACGAGCATCGTCTCGCCGCGTAGGCGCGAGCACCCTGCCATGAAGATCGCGACGTTCAACGTCAACGGCATCCGCTCGCGCCTCGCCAACCTGCTGCACTGGCTCGGGCGCGAGGAACCCGATGTCGTCTGCCTGCAGGAGCTGAAGGCGCCCGACGCGATGTTCCCGCACAAGGACCTCGCCGAAGCAGGCTACGAGTCGGTGTGGATCGGCCAGAGCGCATGGAATGGCGTCGCTATCCTCGCGCGCGGCGTGCGCCCGGTCGTGAGCCGGCGCGGATTGCCCGGCGATCCGTCGGACACGCAGAGCCGCTATCTCGAGGCCGCCGTCGACGGCATCATGATCGGCTGCCTGTACCTGCCGAACGGCAATCCGCAGCCCGGCCCGAAGTTCGACTACAAGCTCGCATGGTTCGAACGGCTCATCGCGCACGCCTCGTCGCTCGCCGCGAGCCCGCACCCGTTCGTGCTCGCCGGCGACTTCAACGTCGTGCCGACCGACTTCGACATCTACAACACGCGCTCGTGGCTCAAGGACGCGCTGCTGCAGCCCGAGTCGCGCGCGTGCTACGCGAAACTGCTCGCGCAGGGCTGGGTCGACGCGCTGCGCACGCTGCATCCCGACGAGCGCATCTACACGTTCTGGGACTACTTCCGCCGCCACTGGGACACCGACTCGGGACTGCGCATCGACCATCTGCTCCTCAACGCGCCGCTCGCACCGCGCCTTGCCGCTGCAGGCGTCGACCGATGGGTGCGTGGGGAGAAGGGCGCGAGCGACCATGCGCCGACGTGGATCGTGCTCGACGATGCGCCGTCGGCGCGCAAGGCACGCCGCGTACGCGCGTCGGCCTCACCCCGACGCGTGCGCACGACCGCGCAGCGGTGACCCGCACTGCGACGTTCTGCCGTCGCTCGCCCGTGCGGGCATGTCGAGCCGAACGCTTCGCCCGTGCAACGGGTCGACGCGTGCTGCGCTCCGCGTTCTCTCCGGCGCACATGCGGCGACGAATCGGTTGCTGCGGCGATGCGGCATCCGTTGGCTTCGAGCAGCCGCACGCATGGGGTCATGCACGCCATGCGGCGGGGCCGCACGCGTGGTCCACGGCTGCGCCGCGCTAGCCCCGACACATCGCGGCATTCTGCAGCGGCGCACGAGGCACTCCGTGGCGCAACCGGAAGGGCTCGAGCTCGCCACCTTGCACGGGTCTACGGGTACGACCACGGACGACGGTCCGGCCCGATCGGCCATGTTCCGCGCGGAGAACCCCAGGCCAACGGCCACCTGTGACGCGAATACGCCCACGCGACGTGACTCGCGCAACGCGCCTCCGGGTTTCCGGGCAGTTCAGCGCGTGCGCCTGCCTCTTTCGTGGGAGGTGTTCGCGAGACTTCCGAGCGGTGTCCGCTCCGATCCGGTTGCTTACTCTCGATATCGCCGAGAGAAGTTCGCTTCAAAGCAAGCGCGCCCGCCGCGGTCGCTGGACCACTGGAGATACGCATGTCGCCGACGCCCGATCAGTCCACGGGAATGACCCGCCGGGAGCTTCTCATCGGCGCCGCCGGCGCAGCGGCCCTGGCCGCCGGCGCCATGACCCTTCCTGCAACCGCGATGGCCGGTTCGGCGGGCGCACTCCCATCTTCCACGGACACGAGAGGATCACCGCACATGAGCATGATCAAAGCGAAAGACGGTACGCAGCTCTATTACAAGGATTGGGGCACGGGACCTGTGGTCACGTTCTCCCACGGTTGGCCTCTCAGTGGGGATGCATGGGACGGGCAACTGCTGTTTCTGGTGCAGAACGGCTACCGCGTGATTGCTCACGACAGGCGGGGCCATGGTCGATCGGAGCAGGCGTCCAACAACAACGACATGAACGGATACGCCGACGACTTGGCCGCGGTCGTCGAAGCACTCGATCTCAAGGACGCTACGCTCGTCGGCCACTCGACCGGGGGTGGCGAGGTCGCCCGGTATATCGGCCGACACGGAACCAAGCGCGTCAAGAAGGCGGTGCTCATCGCGGCCGTACCTCCGGTCATGGTGCAGTCGCCGGCGAACCCCGAGGGTTTGCCCATCGAAGTATTCAATACGCTGCGCGCGGACCTCACCAGGGACCCTTCGCAGTTCTACAAGAATCTCGCCGTGCAGTTCTACGGCGCCAATCGTTCCGGCGCGAACGTCTCGCAGGGCGTGCTGGATCAGTTCTGGCTCTGGAGCATGCAGAGCGGGCTGAAGAACGCCTACGAAAGCATCAAGGCGTTCTCCGAGACCGATTTCACGCAAGATCTCGGCAAGTTCGACGTGCCGACCCTCGTGATGCACGGCGAAGACGACCAGATCGTGCCGGTCAAGGATTCGGCCCACAAGTCGGCGAAGCTCATCAAGGGCGCCAAGGAAATCTACTACCCCGGCGCACCCCACGGCCTGACCGCGACGCACAAGGACAAGGTCAATGCCGACTTGCTCGCATTCATCCAGGCGAAGTGATGCAAGAGGCAGCGCGCGTTCGCGCTGCCCTTCGCTGGATGATGGTCGTTGACTCCCGCATGGCCCGACCGTGGAATCGATATGAACCTCGCACAAAGGGTGCTCCTGATCATGACGACTTCAACGCTTACCGCGACGCTTGCGGCCGCCCAGTCGGCACGCGAGATCAGGGGGCCTTCGCCCCTGGTCGCCATCGAGGACGAGGCGCCGCCCGTCCTCGTCGTCGACCCGCCTCTTGCCGAGCCGTTGTCGCGTGGGCTCGTCTTTGTCCAGTACCGCGCGCAGAATCTGCGAGTCGTTCCCGTATTCGGAGCAGGCGCGCTTTCCGTGTCGCCACGCATTGGCCATGTGCACATCACCGTGGACGACGCGCCGTGGCATTTCGTCGACACGAGCGGCGAGACCATCGTCGTCGTGGGCCTCGCGCCGGGGCCCCATCGGATCCTCGTCGAGCTCGCAGACCCCGCGCACAAGGTGATCACCAGCCGGACGGTCAGGTTCGTCGTCCCCGATATCTCGAAATCGTAGTCGTCCGCGTGACGCGGTCGATCCCGGCTCCACGAACCCATCCAGGTATTTGCATCGATGATCGATTCGCCCTACAGCAATATTCACTCGACCAAGCATCTCGGTCGCGTCGCACTCGTCACCGGCGGTAGTTCGGGGATTGGGTTGGCGACCGCAATGAGGCTCGCCCGGGAAGGTGCGCGCGTCTACGTCACCGGAAGGCGACAGGCGGAACTGGACCGGTCGGTCGCCGAGATCGGCCACGATGCGAAGGGACTCCAGGGCGACATCGCGAGCATGGCGGATCTGGATCGCATCTTTTCGGCTGTCGCGGCGGACGCAGGGCGACTGGATATCCTTTTTGCCAACGCCGGTGGCGGCGAATTCTCGCCTCTGGGATCCATCACGGAAGCCCAGTTCGACAAGTATTTCAACATCAACGTCAAAGGGACGCTGTTCACTGTTCAAAAGGCATTGCCCCTCATGTCCTCCGGCAGCGCGATCGTGATCAACGGCTCGATTGCCGCCATCAAAGGGTTGCCTGCATTCGGCATCTATGCGGCGACCAAGGCGGCGCTTCGTTCGTTCGCCCGCACATGGGCCACCGACCTCAAGGGCCGGGGCATCCGCGTAAACGTCGTCGCTCCTGGGACCGTCGTTACGCCAGCCTACAAGTCGGAGCTCGGTCTCGATGACGCGCAGATTGCGGAATTCGTGAGGCAAGTGGCCGAGATCGCGCCGCTCGGGCGCACGGGAACACCGGACGAAATTGCCAAGGCCGTCTCGTTTCTCGCGTCTGACGACGCGAGCTTCATCACGGGGACGGAGCTCTTCGTCGATGGAGGGCAGGCGCAGGTCTGACCGGGGCGACCCGTCGCCCCGTGGCGGCAACCCATGGCAGGAGATTCTCGAGGCGTTACCCCATCGATGCTCTTCTCGAAGTCGACTTGGGGCCAATGCTTGGAACCGAGTCCTGCCGCACGAGGGTGCGGTCGCGGCTCGGCACCTGACCTGGTCGCCAACCATGGCCTGGGCGTAATGACCCAGTCTCGATGGTGAAGCTGTGCCGGTAGTTCGGCGTGGCCCGCCATTCGATGTATTACCGGTCGACGAAGGCGCCCCGAAGACGAAGGCGCGCGGCGGTCGATGTGCAGGACCGTCGCAGGACGCAACGAAAAAGGCCGCCCGTGTGGGGCGGCCTTTTTCGTTCAAAGAGTTGGTCGGGGTGACAGGATTCGAACTTGCGACTTCTACCTCCCGAAGGTAGCGCTCTACCAGGCTGAGCTACACCCCGACCGGGACCCGCCGTGGCGGGGCCGCGAATTCTAAACGACCGCCCGCGCAGGGTGCAACCATCGCCGGGCGCGCGTTCATCCGGCGGCTCAGCCGCGCAGGCGCGTGTAGACGTGGTCGCGGGTGCCGGCCCTGCTGTGGCAGGCGAGGCAGGCGCTGGCGGCCGAGTCACCGACGAGCGCGCGCGAGCGGTCGCCGGCCTCGAAGTTTTCGAAACCCCACCCCGCGGTCGCCGCGTAGCGCACCGTGTCCTTGACCATCACGCCGAGCATCCTGCGCTGCCCTTCGGTGAGTGCATGGTCGGCGTCGCGCGCCTCGAGCGTGTCGTAGACGAGCACGGCGCCGTCCGGGAACGCGCCGCTGCGGTAGCCTACGAGCGCGAGCGCATTGGCGTACGTGTGGTTGATGCCGCCGAGCACGGCGTAGAACGGGTGGCCCGGCCGGATCACGGTCGTCGACACGTGATGCCAGTCGCGGTAGCCGTCCGGATAGGGCACCGACGCCGACGATGCGGCGAGCCCGAGCGCGAGCAGCAAGGGATGATCGAGGGTCATGCGGCCTCCATGGTGTTGCGGCGATGCTAATGGCGCCCCGGGCGTTCGCAGGCCGGCGGCTTGCGCGCATCCGCCCACATTCCTGCGCGACCGCGAGCGGCGAAAAGCCGCCATCTGCTACGCTATTCGTTTCGCGACGCCGCGCGTCGCCGCCCCGCCGTACCGAGGATTCCATGGCTGTCACGCAAGCCCGTACCATGCCCGGCGTGCTCGAGCTGTTGCCGCTCGACCAGGTCGCCTTCCAGTCCATGCTCGATGCGGTGCGCCGCAACTTCGAGCGCTTCGGTTTCCTGCCGATCGAGACGCCGGTGATGGAGTTCTCGAGCGTGCTGCTCACGAAGGAAGGCGGCGAGACCGAGCGGCAGGTCTATTTCGTGCAGTCGACCGGTGCACTGCAGGCCGCGAAAGAGGGCGAGGTGCCCGAACTCGCGCTGCGCTTCGACCTCACCGTGCCGCTCGCGCGCTACGTCGCCGAGCACGAGCACGACCTCGTGTTTCCGTTCCGCCGCTACCAGATCCAGCGCGTCTATCGCGGCGAGCGCGCGCAGCGCGGTCGCTTCCGCGAGTTCTACCAGTGCGACATCGACGTGATCGGCAAGGACGCGCTGTCGGTGCGCCATGACGCCGAGCTGCCCGCGGTCATCTACAACGTGTTCCGCGACCTCGACATCGGCCCGTTCACGATCCAGGTCAACAACCGCAAGCTCATGCGGGGCTGGCTCGAGGGGCTCGGCCTCGCGGACGCGGAACGGCAGGCGGCGGTGCTGCGCGAGGTCGACAAGCTCGACAAGCGCGGCGTCGACGCCGTGCGCGAGACGCTCACGGGCGACGCGTTCGGTCTTTCCACCGACGCGGTCGGCAAGCTGCTCGACTTCGTCGCGTTCCGCTCGGCCTCGCTCGCCGATGCGCTCGCCAAGCTCGACGCACTCGGGCCCGGCAGCGAGGCGCTCGAGCAGGGCCGCGCCGAACTCGTCGAGGTGCTGGGCCTCATCAAGGCGTTCGGCGTGCCGGAATCGCACTACGCGCTGAACCTCTCGATCGCGCGCGGGCTCGACTACTACACGGGTACCGTCTACGAGACGACGCTCGACGAACACCCGCAGATCGGCTCGATCTGCTCGGGCGGCCGTTACGAGAACCTCGCGAGCCACTACACGAAGTCGAAGCTGCCCGGCGTCGGCATCTCGATCGGCGCGACGCGCCTGTACTGGCAGTTGCGCGAAGCGGGCCTGCTCAAGGGCGGTCGCAGCACGGTGCAGGCGCTCGTC
>NZ_DATDMY010000065.1:0-13614 GCF_036518555.1 Dokdonella sp.
GTCCAGCACGCGCACCAGAAGGGCATCATCCATCGCGACCTCAAGCCCGCCAACGTGCTCGTGCGCCGCGTCGACGGCACCCCGATGCCGAAGATCATCGACTTCGGCATCGCCATCGGCGGCAGCGCCGGCAGCGAGGGCGTAGCCGCGTCGACGACGAGTTCCGATCGCGCCGGTACCACGCTCTACATGAGCCCCGAACAGGCACTGCATCCGATGCGCGGCATCGATACGCGCAGCGACGTCTATTCGCTCGGCGTCATGCTCTACGAGGTCGTCACCGGCGCCGATGCCGCCGCGCTCGGCTCGCTCGCCCACCACTCGACGCGCGCGCCGCAGCAGACCCTGCTCGCCGCGATCGACAGCGATGCGGACGTCGACGCATCGCCCGACGCGTCCGCGCTGCTCGACGCCGCGCGACGGCTGCCGCACGAGCTGCGCGCGATCCTGCGCAAGGCGCTCGCGACCGATCGCGCCGATCGCTACGACTCGGCCGCCGCGCTCGCGGACGACCTCGAGCGCTTCCGCGAACGGCGTCCGGTCAAGGCCCTGCCGGCGTCACGCTGGTACCTCGCGCGCACGTTCGTCGCGCGCCACCGGCTCGGACTCGGTGCAGCGGCCCTCGTGGCGCTCGCCCTCGTCGGTGGCACCCTGCTCGCATGGCGTGGCCTCGCCGTCGCGCGCCAGGAAGCGGCCAAGGCCGAGCGCGTGTCGGCGTTCGTGCGCAACATGCTCGCCGGCATCGATCCGGATCGCGCGCGCGGCATGGACAATCGCCTCCTGCGCTCGATCCTCGATTCCGCCGCCGACCGCGCGGAGCGGGAGCTCGCCGCACAGCCGGACGTGCGCGCGGAAATCGAGCGCACGATCGCGAGCAGTTATTCCTCGCTCGGCGAGTTCGCGCTGGCGGGCAGCCATTTCGACGCGGCCGTCGCCGCGGCACGCGAGGCCGGGCTGCCGCCGGCCGCGAGCGCCGACATCGCGAGCCAGCGCGCGCTCGGGCTCAATGCGGCCGGCCATCCTCAGGATGCACTCGCGGCGGCCGAGGCCGCGTTCGCGCTGGTGCGGCACCTGCCCGACGACGACCGCGGACGCCTGCTGGTGGAAAGCCGCCTGGCCTCGATCGAGCGCGACGCCGGCAAGCTCGATGCCGCGCGCGCGCGCTACGCGCGCGTGATCGAGCGCCAGAAGGCGCTCTTCGGCGAAGACGACGACGCGACGCTCGAGAGCGAGCAGGGCCTCGCGATCGCCGATTTCCTCGCTGGCCGGTTCGATGCCGCGCGCCCGCTCCTGCAACGCCTCGTCGCGACGTATCGCATACGCCGCGGCGCCGAGGACATCAAGACCGTCGGCGCGCAGGTGAGCCTCGCCGTGCTCGAGAACGAAGACGAACATCCGGCCGAGGCGGCCAAGCTCCTCGCGCCGCTGCTGCCGGTCGTGGAGAAGGTGTACGGACCCGATCATCCGCGCACGCTCGTCGTGGTCATGAATCTCGGCAGCGCGCTGCGCTACGACAAGCGCTACGACGAGGCACGCCCCTACTACCTGCGCGCGCTCGAGCTCGCGCGCAAGCTCTACGGCGATACCGCGCCGCGCACGCTCATGGCCGAAGGCAACCTCTCCCTGATGCTGCGTGACGCGGGCGACCTCGAGGCCGCCGAACGCCATGCGCGGTTCGTCTCCGACAACGCGGAGAAGGCGTTCGGCGACAACCCGTACCGCGCCGCGATGTATCGCGGCTACGCGACGGTGCTCACCGCGATGGGTCGCTATGCCGACGCCGAGCGCGAACTCGACCGCGCGTGGGCGGTGTTCGCCGCCGCCGCAGGCTATGGCCCCGACCATCCGCGCAGCCAGGAAGTCGTCGACAGTTACCGCGCGCTCTACGACGCGTGGAAGAAGCCCGACAAGGAGGCGGAGTGGGCCGCCCGCAAGCGCGGGCCGCCGAAGTCCGCGGGTTGAACCGCGACCGACGCGGGCTCGCGGGCGGCGCTGCAGCCAGGCGAACGGCGCGACGCGTCCAGGGCATCGCCGACGCGCGGCGCGGGACGCCACGCCCGCGCGCATGCGCGGGTATCCGCCCACGGGCGCTTCGACCGCCGCAGGGCGAGCCTCTGTCCCCGCCAGGACCGCGGCGGTCGCGGCGGGGCGAGGCGACGGCACGCCCCGGTTGGGTGTCGCCGATTCAGAAGCTGCGCACGCGGCGCGGCTTGAGCAGCAACGACATGCCGATGCCGGCGAGGAGCCAGCCGCCGAACTGGTCGGCGAAGTCGCCGATGAGGAACGAGGTCGAGAAGCCGTACCACGTCCACTGAGACACCGAAATCGACAGCCAGGCGGCGATGCCGATCGCGGCCATCGACAGCACGCGGCGACCGACGCCGCCGCCGAGCTGCACGAGCAGCAAGGCGCCGAACAGCGCCGCGAGCACATTGGAGGCGAACTCGCTGACGAGCTGGCGCGGCGACATCGCTTCGCCGCCGTTCGGTCGGTAGACCATGAGTCCGGACGGCCCGCTCGCAATGCGCTGCTTCCATGCCTCCTGCTGATCCGGCGTGGCATGCGCGAAATCCAGCCACGGGAACGCGTACATGCCCGGCTGCGGCACCTGCCCATCGAGGCTTGCGATCACGGCCGCCTCGTTCGGCAATGGCTTGAGCGCTTCGCGCTCGAACGGCAGCAGCGTGTGCGCCACCGCGCCCCACACGAACATGAGGAAGCCGCCGACGATCGCGGCCAGGATGACACGGACCATGGATGACTCCCCGGTTTGCGGACGCAATGGCGCCGATCATACGCGTGCCGTGCACGCAATGGAGCGGCATCCTGCGCCGCGATCCGGGGCCCTGTCGTGATCGCGCCGGCGCCGTCCCTTGCAACGTCGCCTCGGACGCGGCTCGCCGCACGTCGCGGACACCCGCGCGCGCGCAGCGGCCGGGTGCGACGGGCCGCGCGTGGCGGCCCGTCGCACCCGGCCCGATACGCGCGTTACTTGCGGATCGCGCCCGTCTTTTCCAGCGTGAAGGCGCCGACGCTCACGCCGAGTTCCACCCCCTCGCCGGCACCCGCGAGCGCGAGCGAGACGGTGCCCTTGGTCAGCACCTGGGCGGTACCCGACTTGACCGCACCCGCGCTCGCGTCGCCCTGCGCATAGGTGCCGAGCACGTCGCTGATGTTGTGCACGTCGGTGAAGCGCCCCGTGCCGTTGTCGATGTGCGACTTGCCCACGGTCAGGCCGCCGCCCTTGGCCGAGATCTTCACGTTCATCGATTCGCCGTTCTCGCAGCTGACCACGCCATGCCCTTCGGCATGCTTGAAGATGAGCGACCAGCCGGTCAGCGAGAACTTGAGCTTGCAATCCAGGTTCGCCGATTCCGCATGCGCCTGGGCCGAACCGAACAGCGCCAGCGCGAGGCCGGCGGCGAGCACCGAAAGCGTACGTTGCTTCATGGGACAACCTCCTGTGTTGGGCCGGGCGCAGTCTCGCGCCGCCAAGCTGAATGGCGCGGGACCGCGGTCAACCCGCCGCGCTGTGCGTCCATGCGAGCAACTCGCGCCAGCGCTCGAGCTTGTCCATGCGGGAAATCGACGCGTTCGCCGGACTCGTCGACGGCAGCGCGAGCACGGCGATGCGTTCGCGTCGCACGGCATCGATCGCGGGCTCGATGCGCCGTCGATACACCTGCAGCGCTTTTGCGCCGTTGAGCGCGATCGCGACGATCGTCGCCTCACGCGCCAGCAGGCCCGGGATGTCGTTGGCGACCTCGCTCGCGACGATGATGTCGCTGTCGAGGCTGCCGCGCCGCTCGCAGCGCTCGAGCACGTCCCAGATGCCGAGGCCGCGCGCGTGCAGGCGTGCAATGCGCTCGGCGTACGCGTGTTCGGGACCGGCGTCGTAGAGCTCGCCCATGAACGGCCAGAACAGGTTCTGCGGGTGCGCGTACGACTGCCGTCGGGCGAGCGAGGCGAGGCTCGGCACGGTGCCGAGCACGAGTACGCGGCAGCCGGCGCCGACCTGGGGCGGGAAGCTCTCGACGCGCGGCGCCGCGTTCGGCGCGGCGCCGCCGTCGGCTGCGTCAGCCGGCCTTCTTCTTGAGTTCGGCAAGGTCGGCGAGCACCTGCTTGGAGTTCTCCTTCGGATCGACGTCCTTGTAGCGCTTGGCGACCTTGCCTTCGGGATCGATGAGGAACGTCTCGCGACGCGCGTAGCTCATGCCGAGCTTCGAGGTCAGCACGCCGTACGCCTTCGCGGTCGACTGGTCGGCGTCGGAAAGGAGGCGGAACGGCACGTGATACTTCTCGGCGAACTCGGCGTGCGACTTCACGTCGTCGAGGCTGACGCCGAAGACGTCCGCACCGGCCTTGCGCAACGCGACGATGTCGTCGCGGAACGTGCACACCTCGGTCGTGCAGCCGGGCGTGAAATCCTTCGGATAGAAGTAGAGCACGGTCCACTTGCCGCGCTCCTGCGCGAGCGTATGCCAGTCGCCCTTCTGGTCCTGCAGGCGAAAGTCGGGCGCGGCGTCGCCGACCGCGGGACCGGCCGATGGCGTTTCGTCGGCGAACGACGGCGCGGCGACGAGCGCGAGGACGAAACCGAGCAGGCAGGCGAAGCGTTTCATGGCGGGGAACTCCGGTGGGGGACGAAATCGGGCAGCCAGTCTACGCCGCCGCGTACGGAAGACCGGGCATCGCTGCACTTTCATTCAGAATGGATACGGTATTCGGAAGCCGGAGGCGACGCATGGCAGGCATGGTCCTCAAGCATCTGTACCACGCGCGCGGCAGCGACGGCCGCGACTACGAGGTCCACGTCTACGTCGAGCCGGCGAGCCGCGAGAACGCGCACATCGAGCGATTGGCCAGGATCTGCCTCGCCGATGGGGGCGAGCTCGAGGTGCTGTCGAAGCGACATTACCGGGTCGTCGCGAGCGGGGTCACGCTCGAGGCGCACGATCCGGATGCGATCTGAGGCGCGTCATCCAGACAGCCCGCGCAAGCGACGCCCTTGGCGCGCGCGCCAAGGTGCCGGCGGCGGCCCGTCACGGCGCCGCCACTACTTCTTCTTCGCGAGCTGCGGAAACTTCCCGGGGTCGAAACCGCCGACCTCGAACACGAGCGTGCGCGGCGGCTTGCCCTTCTCGGTCACGTCGATGCCGAGCTTCTGCGTGCCCGAGAGCTTCGCGATGAACCCCTTGTCGTCCTTGACGAACAGCGCCGGCTCACCGGTTTCGGGCAGGTACGCTGCGATCTTCTGCGGCTTGTCGTCGAAGCGCGCGGACAGGCTGCAGGTGCCCTTGCACTCGAAACCCTTGCCGCCACCGAACAGGTACACGCTCTGCCCCCACGCCGAATGGCGGCGCAGGATCAGCCGCACGCGCTTGTCCGCGGCCAAGTCGCTGCTGTAGATCGACGCGGTCACCTGGTCGCCGCCCGATTCCTTGCCCGACTGGTAGCTCCACAGCGCGACGAGGCGTCGACGCGCCGCGATCTCGGTCGCCTTCGCGGTCGCATCGGCGAGCGTCTGCTGCACTTCGTTCGCCGCCGCGCTGCCGGGCCACTTGTCGACGACCTCCTTGCCGATCGGCGCGGCGAGCTCCCATTGCTGCTCCTTGCGCAGCGTGCGGTAGAGTTCGAGCGACTTGGCCTGTTGCGCATCCGCGACCGGCGCCGTGGCGGGTGCCGCGGGCGTCCCCGCGTTCGGTGGCGGCTGCGACGGCGAGCACGCGCCGACGAGCGTCGCGGCGAGTACGAGCGTAGGAAGGCGGCGACGCATCGGCGATGCTCCGTGGCGGAGGAAGCGCCCATCCTACCCGCATGCGTCGTCGCGCGCGGACGGTTCGCTCAATGGCGGCGGCACGGATCCCGACCCGCGTTGCGTTCGTAGGTCGACACGGTCTCGTCGTGCTCGCGCCCGTTGCGTCCGCCCGGGTGCTCGAGCCGCCGGCAGGCCTCCGCTCGCGGCAGCGGCGATGCCGTCACGCCGATCGCGCCCGAGCCCTTGCTGCCCCCTCGACGCGTGCCGACGGGCGCGCCGTGCGATGCCGCGATCGACTTCGGGCACGCTCCATGGCGATAGAACACCTCGCCGTCGGCGGCGCGGCATTCCCACGACATCGCGCTGCGCGCGCCCGCCGGACCGCGGGGCCGCCGGCCCGCGCGTGCCGGCGGCTGCGAGCGGCTCCGGCCATGCGTTTCGAGCGCGCGCTCGTGGCCCGCGGCAGGCGCGGCGGCGGGCAGCGGGTCCAGGGCGACTTCGGCCTGCTGCTCGCCCGTCGCGCAGGCATGGTCCTGATAGGCGACCTCACCCCGCGCATTACGGCAACGATAGACGGAATCCGCGTGCGCCACCGCCGCGAGCAACAGCAGGGTACCGGCACACAAGCGCGCGTACCGGCACTGCCGACGGCGTTCCCGCATGGCACCTCCTCGTCGCGA
This sequence comes from Dokdonella sp., assembly GCF_036518555.1. Classification (GTDB taxonomy): domain Bacteria; phylum Pseudomonadota; class Gammaproteobacteria; order Xanthomonadales; family Rhodanobacteraceae; genus Dokdonella_A. Next base: position 6,439 of record NZ_DATDMY010000065.1, read on the forward strand.
TGAAGGCGGACATGCTGCGGCACGCGCGCACGAGCGACGATCGCCGCGATGCGGGGAACCGCGCGCGAATGCGTCGCGGGGCGGCGTGCGATGGTTCCGATCGCACGCGTGCGACCAGCGCACTGCCCGACGCACGGTAGTAGCATCGCGCGCTCCGATGCAGCGGTCCGACGCGGTGCGCAAGTTCATCCACATCGACATGGACGCGTTCTATGCGTCGGTCGAACAGCGCGACGACCCTTCGCTGCGCGGCCGCCCCGTCGTGGTCGCCTGGCGCGGCGCGCGCTCGGTCGTCTGCGCGGCGAGCTATGAAGCGCGTACCTACGGCGTGCGTTCGGCGATGCCCGCGGTGCGCGCCGAGCGCCTTTGCCCCGATGCGGTGTTCGTGCCGCCCGACTTCACGCGCTACAAGGTCGTGTCGCAGCAGGTGCGCGCGATCCTTCAGCGCCATACCGATCTCGTCGAGCCGCTGTCGCTCGACGAGGCCTACCTCGACGTGACCGAGCCGAAGTCGGCGTTGGCGAGCGCGACGGCGATCGCGCGCTCGATCCGCGCCGAGATCCGCGCCGAAACCGCGCTCACCGCGTCGGCCGGCGTCGCACCGGCGAAGTTCCTCGCCAAGATCGCGTCCGACTGGCGCAAACCCGATGGCCTGTTCGTGATCCGCCCGCACGACGTGCAGGAGTTTCTTGCGCCGCTGCCAGTCGCGCGCATCCACGGCGTGGGCAAGGTCATGGAGGGCAAGCTCGCCGCGCTCGGCATCCGCACCGTCGGCGAGCTGCGCGCGTTCGATGCCCACGCGCTCGAGGCACGCTTCGGCCGCCATGGTCGCCGCCTGTCCGAGCTCGCGCACGGGATCGACCACGGCGAGGTGCGGCCCGACCGGCCGACGCAGTCGATTTCGTCGGAGGACACGTTCGCGACCGACGTTCCGCTCGACGCGACCGAGCCGATGGTCCGCGCGCTTGCCGCTCGCACCTGGGCCGCGAGCCGACGCACGGAGCGCGTCGGCCGCACGGTCGTGCTCAAGCTCAAGACGCGCGAGTTCCGCATCCTCACGCGCAGCCGCACGCCGGAAGTGCCGCCGCGCTCGGCCGACGAATTGACCGCGATCGCGCTTTCCCTGCGCGACGCGGTGGCGCTGCCGACGACGACGTTGTATCGCCTCGTCGGCGTCGGCCTCGGCAACTTCTACGATCCGGACGACACGCCCGGGCAGGCGGCGCTGTTCGACGCCTGAGCGGTCGCTGCGTTCTCCGCACCGGCCACGATGCCACCCTCCTCAGCGGATCTGAACCTGCACGCCGTGCCACAGCGCCGTGCACGTGCGCACGAGCGCCGATCGACGCGGCGGCACGGCTGCGGCCGCCGGTGCGCCGCGCACCGACAGCACGACGCCGACGAGCGTGAGTGCGCCCCCCGCGATCGCGAGCGCGCCCATGGTCTGGCCGAGCCAGAGCCATGCAATCACCCCGGCGATGAGTGGCTGCGCATACAGGAAGCTCGACACGATCGACACCGGTGCGCGCGAGAGCGCGAAGCTCCACGCGATGTAGCCGAGCACGGTCGGACCGACGCCGAGCCAGATCGCGCTCGTGAGCTGCGCGCCCGACGCGAGCGCGAGCTTCTCCGGCAGATGCAGGCCGAACGGCAGCAAGCCGATGGTGCCGACGAAGATGCTCGCCGCGGTGAAGCCGATCGGCGTCGTCCGCTGCAGCAGCGGTTTCTGGAACACGAAGTAGATGCTCGTCGCGAGCACCGCCACGAGCACGAGCAGCGCCATCGGCTCGAAGCGGATCACGCGGCCCGAGCCGAACGTAACGAACACCGCGCCGACGAATGCGATCGCGAGGCCGACGAGCATGCGACCGCCGAGCACTTCGCCGAGGCGCAACGCGGCGAGCGCCGCGACCACGCCGGGGGCGATCGACACGATCACCGCGGCGGAGCCGGCCGGCACGCGCGTCATCGCGTAGCCGAGCGAGAGCTGGTAGACGGTCATGCCGAGCAGCGCGAGTGCGACGACCGCGGGCCAGTCGCGCCGCGGCGGCAACGCGATCCAGCCGGCCGCGACCGGCACAGCGAAGATCGCCGACGCGACGAGGAAGCGCAGCAGCGCGAGTTCCGCCGGCGCGAACGCCTGCAGGCCGTAGGAGATCGCCGGAAACGCCGACGACCAGATGAAGATCGTCGCGCCGGCCGCGAGCAGCGGCAGCGCGGCGAGGGTGGGACGCGTGCGGATGTCCATGGCGAACCTCAACGGCCGGGGGTGGAGCGGCTCGCCGGGCCGCCGTTCGTGGGCACCGCGCCCACGGGCGGCGCGACAGGGGGTTGGCGACTGGCGCTCGCGCCGCGACGCGCGGCGTCGTGCGGCCACAACGGTTTCGTGGGATAGCCTTCGAGACCCAGCAGGGCTTCCGCGAGGGCATTCAATTCCTTCAACATGGCAGCGACTCCGACGACTTGCGGGTTTGACCCGGTAAGCGCGACGATAGGCCGATTCCGTGCGCCGCAGTAGCGACATGTTTGATAGCCAGACTTGAGGAAACTTCAAGATGGATCGAGCTCCCCTGAATGCGCTGCAGGTGTTCGTGACGGCTGCGCGCGCCGGCAACATGACGCGCGCGGCCGAACGCCTGCACCTGACCGTGAGCGCGCTCAGCCACCAGGTACGCCTGCTCGAACAGCGTCTCGGCGTGACGTTGTTCGTGCGCGGCCCGCGCGGACTCAAGCCGACCGCCGAGGGTGCGATGCTGCTGCAGCGCGTCGGCATGCACCTGGACGCGATCGAAGAGGCGCTGCAGCCGCTGCGCGCGCGACGCGACTGCGTGCTCAGCATCAGCGCGCTGCCCTCGCTCGCCTCGAGCTGGCTCATGCCGCGGCTGCCGCGCTTCGTCGCGCAGCATCCGGACTTCGAGTTCAACCTCGACTCGTCGATCGCGCGCGTCGACTTCGCCGATGGCCGTTTCGACGGCGCGTTGCGTTATGGCCCGGGCAACTGGGAAGGCGTCAGCGCCGAACTGCTGTTCGAGGAATGGCTGACGCCGGTGGCGAGCCCGGCCCTGCTCGCCGGGCGTCGGCGGCCGCGCCTCGACGAACTCGGCGAGTGGCCGCTGCTGAGCCCGGATGACCCCTGGCCGCGCTGGTTCGAGCAGTTCGGCGGCAAGGAACCGAAACGCTACGTCGCGACCTTCAGCGATTCGGACACGCTGCAACGCGCGACCGTCGAAGGCATGGGCGTGTCGCTCGGCCGTGCGACGCTCATGCGGCCGCTGGTCGAGAGCGGCCGCCTCGTCGTGCTGTTTCCCGAACGCATGAAGGCGCGCTACGCGCACTACCTCGTCTATCCCGAGCGCTCGACAAGGCACAAGGGCTTCCAGGCGTTCCGCGAATGGCTGCATGCGGAAGCGGCGGCGTTCCGCGACGGCGGCGCCGCGGATGCGATGCCGCTCGCAGCACCCGCGCGCGATGCGCGCACGAAGCGCGTGCGCAGCGCGCCCGCGAAGTCGTCGCACCGCTGAGCGCTCGCACGCCACGCTCGCACGGGGCACACCGCGAACCGTTACACGTGGGCGGTCACGCGCCGCAGCGTTCGCGCATCTTCGCCCGGTCGACGCGCAGGCTGTTGTCGATGTAATAGTCGAGCAGTCCGCGCGCGAGCTTCTCGTCGGAGGCGGGAATCAGCGCATGCGCGTCGCGCATCCAGCCGTCGACGCAGGCGGCCTTGGCGGTCTTGCCCGCGGCGCACGCGAGCAGGTGGTCGAACGCGCTGCGCCAGGTCGCGAACTGCCCACGGTCGAGCGGTGCACCGTGGCCGGGCACGATCCGCACGAAATCGACCTTCGCGAGATGCCCGAGCGCCGTGCGCCAGCGCGCCGGGCACGCGGTGTCGAACAACGGCGCCGGCAAGGTCACGAGATCGCCCGCGGCGAGCGTGCCTGTCGCCGGGTCGAACAGCCAGACGTCGCCGGCGGTGACGGCGCGCGTCTCGAGCCCGAGCTGCAGGCGGCGGCCGGCAAGCGTGCGCTCGACGCCCTGCGTCACGCGCTCGTCCGGGAACAGCGCCGGCCCGGCGTCGATGAGCGCGAGCTCGTCGCGCAATGCGGCCTTCTGCGCCGCATCGCCGCCCGGCGCGGCGAGGTTCTGCTCGATCTGCGCGCGGTACTTCGCGAGGAAACCGCGCATCGCCTGCTCGATCGCACCGCTCGCATGCACGCGCACGCCGGGATACGCCTGGCGCAGGCGCGCATTGCCGCCGACATGATCGAGATGCCAGTGGCTGTTGACGATCGCGGTGATCGGCAGGTCGCGCTCGCGCGCGTACTCGATGATCGCGTCCGTGTGCGCGGCATGGCGCCCGCTGTCGAACACGATGAGGCCGCCCGCGCCGTCGAACACGAGGGTGTTGCCGTCGGGCTGCTCGCCCGCGACGAATCGGCCCGGCAGCAGGCGCACGCCCGGGGCCAGCTCGTCGGCCGCGAGGGCGGCCGTCGCGAGCGAGGCGGCCATGAGGCAGGACACGATCCGGCGCAGCATCGGCGCACCCTCCTGGAAGTCGGGGCGAGCTTCGCACGCGGCGCCCGCCGCGACACCTGCCGTTCGTCCGGGGTGCGTACGCACGCGCGGCGAAGCGTGGCGCGGGCGCGCCGGATGCCGGCGACGCCGGGTCGACGTACCATCCCGGGCCACTCCGATGCGGAAGCCGTCGCATGGCGATCGTCGTCCACCACCTCAACGACTCGCGCTCGCAGCGCGTGCTCTGGCTGCTCGAAGAACTCGGCTTGCCGTACGAGATCGTGCCGTACCGGCGCGACCCGCGCACGATGCTCGCGCCCGAGACGCTGCGCCGCGTCCACCCTCTCGGCAAGGCGCCCGTCGTCGTCGACGACGGCCGCGTGCTCGCCGAGTCGGGCGCGATCGTCGAGTACCTCGCCGAGCGCTACGGCGGCACGACGCTCGTGCCCGTGCGCGATTCGGCCGACTGGCTGCGCTATCGCTACTGGATGCATTACGCGGAAGGCTCGGCGATGCCGCCTTTGCTGCTCAAGCTCGTGTTCGATCGCGTCGAAGGCGCGAGGATGCCGTTCTTCGCGCGGCCGATCGCCCGCGGCATCGTCGCCAGGGTGCGGCGCGGCTTCGTCGATCCGCAGCTCGCGCTGCATCTCGACTACCTGGAGCGCGAACTCGCCGCGCGTGCGTGGTTCACCGGCGATGCGTTCGGCGCCGCCGACATCCAGATGAGCTTTCCGATCGAAGCGGCGGCCGGGCGCGCCGGCCTCGACGCGACGCGCCCTTCCCTGTGGCGCTGGCTCGAGCGGGTCCAGGCACGGCCGGCGTACCGCCGCGCACTCGAACGCGGCGGCGGGTACGCGTACGCGCGTCCCGCGTGACGGCGGGGCTTCACCCGGCCGATGCGACCGCGGCGGCGTCGGAGCGCACCGCGCGCTCGACCAGCCAGAGCATCGCGACGAGCGCGAGCCAGACGAGGAAGAACGGCCAACGCGGCAGCGCGACCGCGCGCACGTCCGTCGCCGCATCGTCGCGCGGGCGCGCGAGCGCGCGTGTCGCGTCGCGGACGCCGGCCGCGGCGAGAGCGATGGCGTCCTCGCGCGCGCGCACGTGGAACGCGCGCCGGCGATCGCCGTCGATGAGCGCGTGCCAACCCGCCTCCGTCGGCCAGTACGCGGCGCAGCGCTCGCCCGCCTCGTCGACGACCGCCAATGGCGTGCGCCTGCCGGCCGGCGATTCGACCGCCGCGTCGGCGGGGACGCCACAGAACACCGCGCGCTCGTCGACGCGCGCGTCGATGGGCACGCGCGGCGACGCGGTCGTGCGCGCGCGCGCGAGCGTCGCGAAGGCGTCGCTCCACAGGCTGCCGTAGCGCGCGCGCTCGCCCGCGAGCGCGAGGCGAAACGCGTCGTCGAGCCACCACAGGCCGACGCGGCCCTGCCCCCGCACGCGCCACGCCGCGAGCAGCGTGCCGTTGTCGGCACGCACCAGCGGTGCCGCGTCGGACCCGTCGACGTCGACCGGACGGCGCGCGAGCGCGAACGGCGCATCGGCGACGCCGGGCATGCGCTCGAGCGCGACCGCAGGCGGTGCCTGCGCGCTCGCGCGCACGTCGAAGCCGAGCCCGGCCCAGTCGCGCGCGACGTCGTCCGGCAACGGACCCGTCAGGCGCAGCAGCAGACCGAGGCCGTCGTCGACCGCATGGAGCAACGCCGCCTTCGACGCGGCGCCGAGCGCGGACCACGCGCGCTCGTCGACGAGCACGATGTCGGCCTGCGCGAGCGTCGTCGCATCGAGCGCGGCAGCGCCTTCGACGAGCGCGACGCCGTCGCTGAGCGCGACGCGGCTGTCCAGGCGCACGCCCGCATCGACGGCCCAGCGGCGCAGGTACTTGAGCTCCGCATCGGGGGCGCCCGCGAGCACGAGCAGCGCGAGCGGATCGCCGCCGAGCACCGAAACGGGCACCTCGACGTCGTCGATGCGAGGGCCGTCCGGCTCGCTCGCGCGCAATCGCAGCGACAACGTGCCGGGCGCGCGCGCCTGCGCCGCGAGCGCGAACGCGCCCTGCGCATCGGCGAGCGTGTTCGCGACGACCAGCCCGGCAGGATCGAGCAGTTCGATGCGTGCGCCGGGCGCGCCTTCGACCCGACCGCCGATGCGCAACACGTGGCCTGCGAGCGCCTCGCGCGGAGCGTCGAGCGCGACGATGCCACGCGGCAGCGGCGCCGCATCGAAGCCGGCCATGCGACCGCGCGCGGCATCGCGATCGCGCGCGGGCAGGCCGCCGCCGATGACGCGCACGCGCGACGCGTCCGCATGCCGGCGCATCGCCGTGCCGAGATCCGGCACGCGCTCGACCGCGCGCGGTGCATCCACGCCAGGCAACGCAACGACGTCGTCGCCGCGACCGAGCGCGGCGAACTGCGCCGGCGTCGTGCCCGGCGTCAGCACGACGAGTTCGCCGCCGCGATGCGCTTCGCGCGTCGTCGGCGGGTACAAGCAGAACCACAGCGCGAGCGCCGCGAGCAGTTGCGCGACGATGCGCACGCCGCGACGGCCGCGGCCGTCGCGCGCACTGCGCCAGGCGCCGAGCAATGCGGCGGCCGCGAGCAACAATGCGACGGCGATCGTCGTGTTCATCGCACGGCCTGCGGCGCGGCGAGCGCG
>NZ_DATDMY010000066.1:0-25180 GCF_036518555.1 Dokdonella sp.
CACCGACAACGGCCGCGTCGCGGCGCACTCGGCGAGCAGCTGCGCTTGCGTCGGCGAGTCGTGCTTCGCCGCCGCCGCCGCGTACAGTGCGGCGACGACGATCTGTTCGATCTCCGCGCCGGAATAGCCGTCGCTCGCCGCGGCGAGCGCATCGAGGTCGAATGCCGCGGGGTCGAGGCCGCGCTGCGCGAGATGCAGGCGGAAGATCTCGGCGCGCGTCGCCACGTCGGGCAGGTCGACGAAGAACGTTTCGTCGAAGCGACCCTTGCGCAGGAGTTCGGCCGGCAGCTGGTGCACCTCGTTGGCGGTCGCGACGAGGAACACCGGCGCCTTGCGTTCCGCCATCCAGGTCAGCAGGTAACCGAGCACGCGACGCGACACGCCGTCGTCGTCGCCGGAGGTCGACAGCGCCTTCTCGATTTCGTCGATCCACAGCACGCACGGCGCGAGCAATTCGGCGTTCTTGAGCGCGTCGCGCAGGTTGCGTTCCGTCTCGCCGTGGTATTTGTTGTAGAGGGAACCGAAGTCGAGGCGTACGAGCGGCACGCCGAAGCCGCCCGCGGTCGCCTTCGCGGCGAGGCTCTTGCCGCAACCTTGCACGCCGAGCAGCAGCACGCCCTTCGGCGGGTCGAGACGGATGCTCTGCTTCTCGCCGAGGAACGCCGCGCGCCGCTGTGCGATCCACTGCTTGAGCCGCGCGAGTCCGCCGACGCGCGCGAACTGCGCGGTCTCGTATTCGAAGTGGAGCAGGCCGTCGCGATCGAGCAGGGCGTGCTTCGCGCGCGCGAGTTCGGGCAGGTCGGCGGGGCTGATCGCGCCATCGTCGTAGATGAGCTTGCGCGCGATGCGACGCGCATCGTCGAATGGGAGACCGACGAGGTTGCGCACGATCGCGCGCGCCGCCTCGGCGTCGACCTCGACGCGGCGCCCGTCGTGGTCGCGCGAGTAGCGGAACGCCTCCTCGCGCAGCATCGCGGCGAGCGCGTCCTTGTCGGGCAGGGCGAACTCGAAGCGCGTCGCGACGGCGGCAAGCTCCTCGGGCAGCTCGATGCCGGCGCCTACGAGCACGAGGGTGTGCTCGGCCGACTCCTGGCGCTGCACGATCTCGCGCAGCAGGCGCAAGGTCATCGGATAGCGCAGGTACGGCTGGAAATCGAGCAGCAGGTAGACGCCGGCCACGGGCGTGCGCTTGATCGCCTGCAGGCTCAGGCTCGCGTCGGGCGCCTCGCGCATCGACGCCTCGTCGTCCCCGTCGAGATCGAGGTCGAGGCGCTCGAGCCCGCCGGTGATGCTCCAGCGCCAGAACGGCCGCAGCGCTTGCGCGATCGCGTGGCGGAACCCTTCGATCACGCCGTTCTCGTCGGCGGATTCGACCAGCAGCAGCGGTGTACGGGCCCTGAGCAGGGTGGCGAGGTCCTGGTTGCGGCTCACGGTCGGCGCGGTGCCTGGCTCCAAACACGAAAGCCTAGCATGGCCGGATGCGGCATAATCGGCGGTCCGGCGCCGCGGCAGGCGCCTTCCGCCACCTGCACGACGACGTACGCATGCTCAAAGAAGCCATCGACCAGCATCGCCAGGGCCGCTTCGACGAGGCCGAGAGGGGTTACCGCGCCCGCCTCGCCGAGCAACCGGACGATGTCGAGGCGTTGCACCTGCTCGGCATGCTGCGCTACCAGCTCGGCGACACCCCTGAAGGCAGCGCGCTGCTCGCGCGCGCGCACGCGCTCGCGCCCGACGACGCCACGATCGAACTCACGCTCGCCTCGATGGACTTTCGCGAAGGCGACCACGAGGCGGCCCGCCGCCGCTTCCACGCGGCGCTCGCGCTCGATCCGAACCTTGCCGGCGCGCATGCGGGCCTCGGCCAGCTCGCGCTCATGCGCGGCGAGCAGGCGGTCGCCGAACAGCACTTCCGCACCGCGCTGCGCAACGGCGAGGAACCGCACGCCCTCGCGGGCCTCGGCGGCCTGCTGCTCGAGCGCGGCGAGCTCGACGCGGCGCTGCGCCACCTCGGTCGCGCCGCCGACCTCGCGCCGAACGACGCGATGATCCAGCTCATGCTCGGCCAGGCGTTCGCACGGCGCGACACGCCCGCGTTCGCCGAACAGGCGTTCCGCAACGCGCTGCGCCTCAAGCCCGACCTGCACCAGGCGCGCCCATGGCTCGGCGCGCTGCTGCTCAAGGCGGGTCGGCGCGCCGAAGCCGACGCGCAGTACCGCGAGCTGCTCGGGGTCCCCGGCTTCGAGATCGCCGCGCAGGTCGGCATGGCCGATGTCGCGCGCGCCGATGGCCGTTACGACGACGCCGTCGCTTCGTATCGCGCCGCGCTCTCGGCCGAGCCTGCGCAGCCGATGCCGGCGCGCGCGCTCGCCTGGTGCCTCACGAGGCTCGGTCGCATCGACGAGGCGATCCAAGCCTACGATGCGTGCATCGCGATCTCGCCCGACGAGGACGTGCAAGCCGCGCGCGCCGACCTGCTGAGTCTGGCCGGCCGCCTGCCGCAGGCCGCGCTGGTGTGGAAGGAACTGCTCGACCGCAACCCGGCCGACCTGCTCGCGCGCAGCCGGCTCGCGATGGCCGCCGAGTACCTCGGCGAACTCGAGGCGGCCGAAGCGCACGCCGGCATCGTGCTCGCGGCCCGCGAGGAGCCCGAAATGCGCCTCGTGCGAGCGCGGGCGCGCCTGCGGGAAGGCGACGCGGACGGCGCGCGCGCGATGCTCGACGCGCTCGACCGGCAGGACCTCACCGAAGGCCAGGCCCGCCTGCGCTGGAACTACCTCGGCCGGCTGCACGACCGCGCGGGCGAGGCGGTCGAAGCGGTGCGCTGCTTCGCCGAGGCGCAGCGCGGTTCGCCGATCGCGGTGCCCGCGCTCGCCGATCCGAACCCTCAGCTCGACGTCGCACTCGCCGAACCGGCGCAGGCGCCGTGGGCGCACGCACCCGTGCTGCTCCTCGGCACGCCCGGCAGCGGCGTCGAGCGCGTCGCCGCGCTGCTCGCCGACCAGCCAGGGTTGACCGTGCTGCGCGATCGCATCGGCCCGACCGCGCGCGCCGACGATTTCTCACAGCCGCGCTTCCAGCACTACTGCGGCGAACTCGACGCCGCGGCGCGGGACGCCTTGCGCGAGCGGTGGCTCGCGCCGTTGCACGCGGCCGGCATCGCGATGGACCGGCCGATCGTCGACTGGCTGCCGCGTTGGGACGCCCACCTGCTCGCGCTCGTGCATCGGGCGATGCCGGGCGCGCGCATCGTCCTCGTCGAACGCGATCCACGCGACGCGCTGCTGAACTGGCTCGCGTTCGGTTGGGCGCGCGGCTTCCCCTGCAGTGACGTCGACGGCGCGGCCGAATGGCTCGTGCGCGCACGCCGGCATCTTCACCACGGCGACACGCTCGCCGCTCCGCGCCGTCTCGTCGTCGCCGCGGATGCGTTGCTCGAGGATCCCGCCGGCGCCGGCGACGCGCTCGCGCGTTTCCTCGGTCTCGGCGCGCTCGAACCGGGAGCGCAGTTCGCTTCGATGACGCGCAGCCTCGGTGGCCTGCCCGTGCGATTCCCGGCCGGGCACTGGCAGCGCTATCGCGATGCGCTGGCAGCGCCGTTCGCCAGGCTCGCCGGCTGAATCGACCCCGATCGCCGGGTGGCGCACCCGGTGACGCTCGCGCGAACGTGGGCGATACTGCGGGCCGGAGGTGCCTCGTGCGTATCCGCAGCGATGATTTCCGCGACATGCAGCCGATTCCCGACGAGTGCGCGTTCGGCCGCCCCGGCGAGGACGCGGAGCCGTGCGTGCTGTCCGCGAACCGCAGCCCGCATCTGGCCTGGGACGACGTGCCGGCCGCGACCCGCTCGTTCGCGATCACCTGCATCGACAGCGACGTGCCCACGCGCGGCGACGACGTCAACCGGCCCGGGCGGCGCGTACCCGCAGCGTTGCCGCGAACGGACTTCGTGCACTGGCTCATCGCCGACATCCCGGCCGCTTGCCGCGAGCTCGCGCACGCGAGCTGCAGCGACGGTGTCGTCGCGCACGGCAAGCGCACGCCGCCGGGGCCCGCCGGCTCGTGCCAGGGGCTCAACGACTACACCGGATGGTTCGCCGCCGACGCCGAGATGGCCGGCGACTACCTCGGCTACGACGGTCCGTGCCCGCCGTGGAACGACGAGCGCGTGCATCACTACCATTTCCGCGTGCATGCGCTCGACGTCGACAGCCTCGGCCTGCGCAGCGGGTTCTCGCTCGCGCAGTTGCGCGACGCGATGTCCGGCCACGTCCTCGCCGAGGCCGAGCTGACCGGCACCTACACGCTGAGCGTCGGCTTGCGGCGCTGACGGACGCGCGTTCGCGTGCGCTGCTAGCATGTGCGGTTTCCGCGCAGGGTACGACGACATGACCACCACTTCGGAACCCATGGCCGCCGACGGACGGCGCGAGGCGGCGCTTGCGCTCGTCGCGCAGGGCCGCGTCGCCGAAGCCGAGCGCGCGTTCGACGCCCTGCTGCGCGAGCGCCCCGAGGACGTCGACGCGTTGAACTTCCTCGCGATCTGCGCCCACGGCCGTGGCCAGGCCGATGCCGCGCTCGAGTTGCTCTCCCGCGCGCGCGCGGCGCATCCGCAGGACACCACCACGCTGACCAATCTCGGCGTGTTGCAGCGCGAGTTCGGTCGCCTCGAGGAGGCGCAAGCGGCGCTTGCCGAAGCGGTGCGCCTCGCCCCCCGGCTGTACGTGGCGCGCCTGCGCCTCGGCGAGGTGCTCGAGGCGCGCGGCCGTCACGTGCAGGCGCTGCCGGCGTACTTCGGCGCGATCATGCACGCGCAGGAGCGCGGCCTGTGGCTCAGCGATGCGACGACCGACGCGGCACTGCGGCCCCTGGTGAAGCATGCGATGCGCGCCGTCGCGGCCGGACGGCGCACGGCGTTCGCCGCGCTGCTGGCGCCTCTGCGCGAACGCCATGGCGACAGCGCACTCGCGCGCGTCGGCCGCGGCCTCGCGATCTACCTCGATGAACTCCAGCCCGATTACCCCGATCCGCGCCAGCGCCCCACGTTCTTCTACGTGCCCGGCCTGCCGACGACGCCGGTGTTCGAGCGCGCGCTGTTTCCTTGGTACGAATCGCTCGAGGCCCACACCGCGACGATCCGCGAGGAGATGCGCGCGGTGCTCTCCACGGACAGCGGCTTCGAGCCGTTCCTCGGCCACTTCGACGACGAGGCTCCGCTCGCCGCGCACCTGCGCAACGATCGCGACAAGCCGGTCTGGGACGCGTTCTTCTTCTTCCGCCACGGCGTGCGCAACGACGCCAACTCGGCCCGCTGCCCGCGCACCGCCGCGCTGCTCGACACGCTGCCGCTGTGCCGCATCCGCGAGCATTCGCCGGAGGTCTGCTTTTCGGTGCTCACGCCCGGCTCGCACATCCTCCCGCATCGCGGCGTGACGAATACGCGCGTCGTCACGCACCTGCCACTCGTCGTGCCGAAGGGCGATCTCGCGCTCGCCGTCGCCGGCCAGTTGTTGCGCTGGGAGGAAGGCCGCTGCTTCAGCTTCGACGATACGTTCGAGCACGAGGCCTGGAACCGCAGCGACGCGACCCGCGTCGTGATGCTGCTCGACGCATGGAACCCGCATCTCGACGAGATCGAACGCGAGGCGATCACGGCGCTGATCAGCGGCATCGGCGACTTCAACCGGGCGGCTGGCCTGTGAGGGCGTTCGCGCGGCGCTGCGCAGCGCTGCTGTTATCGGCGCTCGGAGGCCTGGTCCACGGCGCCGACGTGGACGCACTGCTCGCGGGACCGGAACTCCAACAGCGTGCCGCAATCAGCGACAGCGTGGGCCGCTGGTTCTCGTCGGGAGATTTCGCCTCGATCGAAAGCGTCGCGGATGCGGCGCGCGAACGCCGCCTGCGCACCTCGAGTGGCCTGTGGGTGATTGGTCTGGTGTTCAACGGCATCGACGATGTCGCGAACTCGCGCAAGGCGAAGGACGATGCGGCGTGGGACGCGCTCGAGGCCACGGCGCAGCGCTGGATCGACCGGTACCCGAAGTCTCCCACCGGGAAGATCGCGCTTGCGTCGATATTGCACAACCGCGCCTGGTTCTACCGTGGCGGCGGTTACGCTTCGACGGTTTCGCCGGCGAAGTTCGAGGCGTTCTACAAGCAGATTGCGAAGGCGAAGCGGTATCTGGTGCAGATCAGATCGGAGGCAGCCGTCGATCCTAACTGGTACATGGAAATGCTCGCCATCCAGCGCGTGGAGCGCGGCGGGCAGCCGGACGAGTTCGAGCGCATGTTCGCCCGGGCGATCGCGGCCTTTCCGGATTACTACCCCATCTATTTCGAAGCGGTCACCTACTACCTGCCGAGGTGGCATGGAGACCTTTTCGAAATCGAGCGCTACGCGCGCACCGTCATGCGAGGACGGGACGAACGCGCTGGAAAGATGCTTTATGCGCGGATCTACTGGTATGTCGCCCAGAGCGACCTCAAAACGGACCTGTTCCGCCGTTCGGCGGTGAGCTGGCCCGACATGCGCGACGGCTTCGAGGAGATCCTCGCCGAGTTCCCCGATGCGTGGAACTACAACAGCTACGCGCGCTTCGCCTGCCTGCAACGCGATCGGGCGACGTTGCGGGCGTTATTCGGACGCCCGCGGGGCTTCGACGTCGTCGAAGCCGCGTGGGACGGCCCTGACCAGCTGGCGCGCTGCCGCGAACAGGCGAGCAATGACGCGCGCTAGGCCGCAGGGTTCGGCGCGAGGCGCGCGCATCCGGCGCGCGGCTGCCGGACCCGATCGGGGCGGGCGTCAGGTCGCGAGCGCGAGCAGCGCGAGGCCGAGCACGATGCGGTAGATCGCGAACGGCGTGAAGCGTCGCGTGCGGATGTAGCCGAGCAGCCAGCGCACGGCGACGAATGCGGTCACGGCCGACACGACGAAGGCGATGGCGAGCGCGGCCCAGTCCTCGTGCGCGGCGCCACCGCCCTTGAGCGTCTTGAGCAGCTCATATCCGCTCGCCGCGAACATGGTCGGAATGCCGACGAGGAACGCGAACTCGGTCGCCGCGGCACGATTGCCGGTGCCCGCGAGCATCGCGACGAAGATCGTCGCGGCGGAGCGCGAGGTGCCCGGGAACACGCCGGCGACGACCTGGGCGAGGCCGACGAGGATCGCCACGGTCCAGGTGATCGTGCTGCGTTCGGGGCGGCGCGCCGCGAACCACTCCGCACCGAGCATCCATATGCCGCCGAGCACGAGTGCCCAGGCGACCGGCGTGATCGATTCGGGCAGCTTGAAGCCGAGCCGGGTCGCGGCGAATCCGAGCGCGGCGGTAATGAGGAATGCGGCCGTGAGCTTGAGCGCGTAGTCGCGCTCGGAACGCTCGCCGAGGCCGCAGGCGAGGCGCCACAGGCGCTCGCGGTAGATGAGCACGACCGCGAGGATCGCGCCGGCCTGGATCACGACATTGAACAGGTCCGAGCGCGCGCCGAGCCAGTGCTCGGCGACGAGCAGGTGGCCGGTGCTTGAGATCGGCAGGAATTCGGTGATGCCTTCGATGAGGCCGAGCAGGACGGGGCTGGTGAGATCGCTCACGGACGGGAGGCGCTGGGAGGGAACGCGGATTGTACGGCGTGCGCAACTGCGCCATGTTGGCGCATGGCAGGTCGCATGGCGCACCATCGTGGTGCAAGAAGACGCAGCCAGCGCCGGAGAAGCGCATCAGATCGCGCTAGCGCGGGTTGGCATGACCGTTGCAAAAACTGGCCGTCCTTTCCCTTGCCGAGGCCCCGCCATGCCCGCCCAGAACGTGCTCGAAATGATCAAGGAACACGAGGTCGAGTTCGTCGACCTGCGCTTCGCCGACATGCTCGGCAAGCAGCACCACGTGACCTTCCCCGCGCACGCGGTCGACGAATCGCTGTTCGAGGACGGCAAGATGTTCGACGGCTCGTCGATCGCGGGCTGGAAGGGCATCAACGAATCGGACATGGTGTTGCTGCCCGACGCCGATGCCGCGTTCATCGATCCGTTCATGGCCGACAAGACGCTCGTCCTGCAATGCGACGTGCTCGAGCCGAGCACGATGCAGGCCTACTCGCGCGATCCGCGCTCGGTCGCCAAGCGCGCCGAAGCGTTCCTCAAGTCGACGGGGATCGCCGACACCGCCTTCTTCGGCCCCGAGCCCGAGTTCTTCATCTTCGACGGCGTGCGCTGGCAGAACGACATGCAGAAGACCTTCTTCGAGATCGAGTCGGAGGAGGGCCACTGGTCGTCGTCGGCGAAATTCGAGGGCGGCAACTCCGGCTATCGCCCGGGCGTCAAGGGCGGCTACTTCCCGGTGCCGCCGGGCGATTCGTTCCAGGACCTGCGCAGCGAGATGTGCAAGGTGCTCGAGCAGGTCGGCATGACCGTCGAAGTGCACCATCACGAAGTCGCGACCGCGGGCCAGTGCGAGATCGGGACGCGCTTCAACACGCTCGTGCGCAAGGCCGACGAACTGATGGCGATGAAGTACGTGATCAAGAACGTCGCGCACCAGAACGGCAAGACCGTCACGTTCATGCCCAAGCCGATCGTCGGCGACAACGGCTCCGGCATGCACGTGCACCAATCGTTGTCGAAGGGCGGCCAGAACCTGTTCGCGGGCGACCTCTACGGCGGCCTGTCGCAGACCGCGCTGTATTACATCGGCGGCATCTTCAAGCATGCGCGCGCGATCAACGCGTTCGCCAATGCGACGACCAACAGCTACAAGCGCCTCGTGCCGCATTTCGAGGCGCCGGTCATGCTCGCGTACTCGGCCCGCAACCGCTCGGCGAGCTGCCGCATCCCGTTCGTGCACAGCCCGAAGGCGCGCCGCATCGAGGTGCGCTTCCCCGATCCGATGCAGTCCGGCTACCTCACGTTCACCGCGCTCATGATGGCCGGCCTCGACGGCATCCTCAACAAGATCGACCCCGGCGCGCCGGCTGACAAGGACCTGTACGACCTGCCGCCCGAGGAAGAGAAGAACATCCCGACGGTGTGCCACTCGCTCGACATGGCACTCGAGGCGCTCGACAAGGATCGCGGCTTCCTCAAGGCCGGCGGCGTGTTCAGCGACGACCTCATCGACGCGTACATCGACCTCAAGATGCAGGAAGTCACGCGCTTCCGCGCGGCGACGCATCCGCTCGAGTACCAGATGTACTACGCGATCTGAGGCTCGGCGCCGGCGCTGCGAGGCGCCGGCGCCTGCTCGCGCTTCGGCAGCGTGTCGCGGCGCGCAACGGGACCCCCGGCCCGACGCGATGCTGCTAGCCTACGTCGATCGCCCTACGCGACAGCACCCGCGCGCGACGACACGATGAATTCGCCGGACGGAGCCAGCCCCGATGCGCTCGCGCGGTTGCGCGACGCCTGCGCGCGCGCGCCGCGCGATGCCGACGCCTGGTTGCGCCTCGCCATGCACGCGGACCAGCTCGCGTTGCATGCGGACGCGATCGCGGCGAGCGAGCGCCTGCTCGACCTGTGCCCCGGCCACGAGGTCGCGCGCCTGCTGCTCGGGCGCAACTTGCAGGCGCTCGGTCGCACCGGCGAGGCCGCCGCGCAGTATCGGGCGCTCGCACGGGCGGGCGGACCGCGCGCATGCCAAGGCTGGTTCAGCCTCGTGGACCTCAAGGTCGTGTCGCTCACGGACGACGAAGTCGTCGCGCTCGAGCGACTCGTGCGCGATCCGGCGATCGATGCCGAGCAGCGCATGGTGCTCCAGTTCGCGCTCGGCAAGGTCCACGAGGACCGCGGGCGCCTCGACGACGCGTTCGCCGCGTTCGCCGCCGCCAATGCGCAGCGCCGCCGCACGGCGGCCTGGAGCGCATCGAACTACGCGCTGCAGGTCGCCAACCTGCGTTCCGCATTCGCGACGCCGCCCGCGGGCGCGCCGGCCGATCTCGGCGCGGAGATCGTCTTCGTGGTGGGGCTGCCGCGTTCGGGCACGACGCTCGTCGAGCAAATCCTCGCGGCCCATCCCGAGGTCGAGGGCGCGAGCGAGCTGCCCGACCTGCCCGCCGTCATCGCCGCGGAAGGGCAGCGCCGGGGGCTCGGATTCCCGCGCTGGACCGCGGACGCGACACCGGCCGATTGGGAGCGACTCGGCCGCGACTACCTCGCGCGCACGCGCCGCTGGCGCATGCGCAGGCCGCGTTCGACCGACAAGCTGCCCGCGAACTGGATGCTCGTCGGTGCGATCCGGGCGATGTTGCCTGCGGCGAAGATCGTCGACTGCCGACGCGACCCGCTCGAAACGTGTTGGGCGTGCTACAAGCAATTGTTCGCGCCGCGGCAGGCGGACTACAGTTACGACCTCGCCGATCTCGGCGCCTACTGGCGCGGCTACGACGCGCTCATGCGCGATTGGACCTGGCTCCATCGCACGCATGTATATCGCCAGGATCACGAGCGGCTGCTGCAGGATCCGGACGCGGAGATCCGCGCGCTGCTCGATGCATGCGCGCTCGACTGGGACCCCGCATGTCTCGCATTCCATGCCGCCGAGCGCGGCGTACGAACGCCGAGCGCCGCGCAGGTGCGCCAGCCGCTGCGCCGCGATACGGCGCGCGCGGCCGCCTACGGCGGCCGTCTCGCGGCGTTGCACGAGGCGCTGCGCAGCCGGCCATGAAAAAGGGGCGGCGCAAGCGCCGCCCCGTCGTCCTTGCTGCAGCCGTTACAGCGTGCTGTCGAACTCGCGGATCTGCCGCTGGGCTTCATCCTTGGCGACGCCGTAGCGCTCCTGGATACGACCGGCCAGATATTCGCTGTTGCCCTCGGCGACCTTGAGGTCGTCGTCGGTCAGTTTGCCCCACTTCGCCTTGAGCTTGCCGGCGAGCTGCTTCCACTGGCCCTTGATCTTGTCCTCGTTCATTGCACTTCTCCTGTGTTGGTGGATGGGAACGGTGTGCCGCGCGCGCGTCAGTTGCGCGACTTGAGGCCGCTCGAGTCGACGGTCTTGACGCCCTTGACGCTCTTCGCGGCGGCGACCGCCTTCTGCACCGCGACGTCGTTCGCGAGCACGCCGGTCAGGGTGACCGTGCCGTCGACGGTCTTGACGTCGATGTCCATGCTCTTCACGCCGTCCGTCGTCGCGAGTTCCGACTTGACCTTGGTGGTGATCCAGGTGTCGGTGATCGGCTGGTCGGATTTCATCGCGTTGTCATTGTTCGGCGTCGCCGGCGCTTCGGCGGCGGTGGCAAGGCCGGCGCCGCCGATGGCCATCAGCGTCGCGAGCGCAAGGGTCGACAAACGGTAGGTCTGCGTGTTCATGGGATACCTCCTCTCGTTGCGCGCCAGGTCGGCGCGACGATCCCGGTGGGTCGTGGGCAAACCCTAGGGGCCGCATCCCAACTATCGAATGAATAACGAAATTTTCAGTGCGGCTGCGATTCAGGCTGGCGACGTCCGTTCGATGCACTACAATGGTGCATGAGCCCCGCGGACCCCGCAGCACCGCTCCTCCTGCCGTCCGGCTGGGCGTTGTCGGAACACGCCGCCACGCCGATGGCGGTCGTCGAGCGCGGCCACGGGCTCGTCGCAGTGAACCCGGCCATGCACGAATGGCTCGGCGGCGCGGCCGGTCGCGCCTGGCGCGGCACCTCGCTGACCTTGCTCGACGCGCGTCCGCCCTTGCTCGGCGAAGCGGGTGAGCGCGCGTTCGCCGAGCAGCGGCGCGTATGGCTGCGCGAAGCGCGCCTTCGCACGGCGACCGGCGATCGCGGTGCCGACATCGCGCTCACGCCGCTCGACGCGCGGGCGTTGCTGCTCGAGGTACTGCCGGTCGCGGCCGAGCCGACCACGGCGACGCGCCTGTCCGAGTCCCTGCGCGGCTTCGCCCACGAGGTGCGGGGGCCGCTCGCGGGCATGCGTGGCGCGGCGCAACTGCTGCACCGTCGACTCGACGCAAACGAGCGCGAACTCGCCGCACTCATCATCGCCGAAGTCGACCGCCTCGCGAGCCTGTCGGGGCGGCTCCTGCACGCGGAGACGAAGCCACGTCTCGCGCGCGTGAACGTGCACGAGGTCGTCGAGCGCGTGGCCGCGCTCGCGACGGCCTCGGACGCACCGCTGCGCCTGCGGCGCGATTACGACCCGAGCCTGCCCGCGGTGCGCGTCGATGCCGACCGGCTGCTGCAGGCGCTGCTCAACCTCGTGCGCAACGCGCTCGAAGCCGGCGCGCACGAACTCGTGTTGCGTACGCGAGCCGAGCATGCGGCGCGCATCGGCGAGCGCGCGGTGCGCCTGGCCGCACGCATCGACGTCGTCGACGATGGCCGTGGCGTGCCGGCGGAGCTCGCGGACACGCTGTACGAGCCGCTCGTTTCCGGGCGGGCCGACGGCAGCGGCCTCGGCCTCGCGCTCGCACGCGAAATCGCGCGCGAGCACGGTGGCGAACTCGGCCACGCGAGCCGGCCCGGCGCGACCGTGTTCAGCCTGCTGTTGCCGGTGGATGAATGAACGGAGCCACGGCATGAGTGCGGCGCCGGTCGCCTGGATCGTCGACGACGATCGCGCGGTGCGTCTCGTTCTCGCCGCGGCGCTGCGCGAGGCCGGCTTCGAAGCGCGCGAATTCGGCGACGCCGAGGCGGCGCTCGCGGCCTTCGCCGAGGCGAGCCCGGACCTCGTGTTCACCGACGTGCGCATGGCCGGCGCGAGCGGCCTCAAGCTGCTCGAGCGCATCGTCGCGCAGCATCCACGCCTGCCCGTGATCGTGATGAGCGCATTCACCGACGTCGCCACCACCGCGTCGGCGTATCGACTCGGGGCATTCGACTACCTGCCCAAGCCGTTCGACCTCGACCAGGCGATCGCGTCCGCGCGGCGTGCGCTCGCCCAGCATCCGGCCGGAGCGCCCGCGGCAGTGGCGGCCGACTACGCCGACCACGAGTTGATCGGGCGCAGCGCGGCGATGCGCGAACTGTTCAGGGCGATCGGTCGCGTCGCCGCGAGCGGGCTCGGCGCGCTGGTGACGGGCGAAACCGGAACCGGCAAGGAGCTCGTCGCGCGGGCGCTGCACCGCGAAAGCGCGCGCGCGGGGCAACCGTTCGTCGCGCTCAACACCGCGGCCATGCCGAGCGAGCTGCTCGAATCGGAGCTTTTCGGCCACGAAGCCGGCGCCTTCACGGGCGCCGTGCGCCGCCACGCCGGGCGCTTCGAGCAGGCCGAGCGCGGCACGCTCTTCCTCGACGAG
The DNA here is from genome assembly GCF_036518555.1 of Dokdonella sp. Classification (GTDB taxonomy): domain Bacteria; phylum Pseudomonadota; class Gammaproteobacteria; order Xanthomonadales; family Rhodanobacteraceae; genus Dokdonella_A. The sequence goes on from NZ_DATDMY010000066.1 coordinate 13,215, forward strand.
ATCGGCGACATGCCGCTCGCGCTGCAGACGCGCCTGCTGCGCGTGCTCGCCGCCGGCGAGTTCTACCGCGTCGGCGGGCGCGAGCTGATCCGCGCCGACGTGCGCGTGATCGCGGCGACCCACCAGGACCTCGATGCGAACGTCGCGCGCGGCGAGTTCCGCGCCGACCTGCTGCACCGCCTCGACGTCGTGCGCCTCGAAGTGCCGCCGCTGCGTGCGCGCGCGGACGACGTGCCCCTGCTGGCCGAACACTTCCTCGCGCGCGCAGTCGCACTCGCGGGCGGCGAGCCGAAGCATTTCACGCCGGCCGCACTCGGTGCCTTGCGCGGCCATTCCTGGCCCGGCAACGTGCGCCAGCTCGAGAACCTCTGCCGACGACTCGCCGTGCTCGCGCCGGGGCGTGAGATCGGCGTGGCCGACCTGCCGCAGGCGATCGTCGCCGATGGCGGGGCGGGCGAGCCGGTCGGTTGGGACGCCGCGCTTCGTCGCTGGGCCGAGGCGCGCCTGGCCGCCGGCACCACCGGCGTGTACGGTGAAGCGAGCGCGGTGCTCGAGCGCGTATTGCTCGACGCGGCGCTGGCCGCCCACGGCGGCCATCGCGGGAACGCCGCGAACGCGCTCGGGCTCGGCCGCAATACGATGACGCGCAAGCTCGGCAGCTCGCGCCGCCGGCGCACCTGAACGCGAGGAGAGGCTACGCATGTCCGCACCGTTGCACGTACGCGAGGCCGTCGTCGGCGATCTCGCCTTCCTCGCCGACTGCAACGCGGCGATGGCGCTCGAGACCGAGCGCAAGCGGCTCGACCGCGGCGTACTCGAGCGCGGCATCGCCGGCGTGTTCGCCGACCGGCGCCGCGGCTTCTACCTCGTGTGCGAAGACGCGGACGCAGCGCTCGGCTGCCTGCTCGTCACGTACGAATGGAGCGACTGGCGCAACGGCGATTGGTGGTGGCTGCAGAGCGTCTACGTCGTGCCGGGAGCGCGCCGCCGCGGCGTGTTCCGTGCGCTGTACGACGCCGTGCGCGAGCGCCTCGCCACCGACGCGGCGGCGATCGGCCTGCGCCTGTACGTCGAGCGCGACAACGCGCGGGCGCAGGCGACCTACGCTGCGCTCGGCATGTCCGAGACCGCCTACCGCCTGTACGAGCTGCCCGGCGCGGGCGGGCCCTGAGGCCCCGCGCCGCCCGATGCATTACCATCATCGCCCCCTCACATGCGGCGGCGACCGACCAGCGCGATGGAAGCGAAGAACTACAAGTCATTCTGGGACAACAAGGCGAGCACGAAGACCGGTGCGTTCATCGCGGTCGACGGCAGCGCGAGCGAGGACGTGGCCCGCCTCACCGGCGCCTACACCGCGCGACAGGTCGCCTGCGCGCTCGCGCTGGAGCCGGCGGACCGCGTGCTCGAACTCGGTTGCGGCGTCGGCCGCATCGGCCGCGAGCTCGCGCCCGGGGTCGCGCACTGGGAAGGGGCGGACATCTCGGCGAACATGCTCGGCGTCGCGCGCGAGCGGCTCGCGGGCTTCGCCAACGTCGGTTTCACCGAGTTGCGACGCAGTCGCCTCGAGGGCCTCGCCTCGGGTCGCTTCAGCAAGGCCTATTGCGTCGCCGTGTTCATCCACATGGACAAGGAGGACTTCCTCCTCTACCTGGAGGAACTCGCCCGCGTGCTCGAGCCGGGTGGCCTGCTGTTCTTCGATACGTGGAACCTCGCGCACGCGGTCGGTTGGCGCCGCTTCGCGCTCGAGGTGGGCCAGTATCGCGACGCCGATCCGAGCCAGCGCAAGGACGTGGCGCGCAACCAGTTCTCGACGCCGGAGGAAGTGCGCATCTTCCTCGAGCATTGCGGTTTCGAGCTGTTGCAGATGTACACCGATTCGCCGTGGGTTCAAAGCGTCGCGATGAAGCGCGGCGGTGCGCGGGATGCGGCCGCGGAGCGCGCGCGCCTCGCACGCGACGCCGGACGCATCGCCTACACGCCGCTGTGGACCGAGCTGTTCGACGCGATGATCCGCGTGACGGGCGAAGGCCTGCATCCGCAGGCGATGATCGACGCGCTCGGCGATGACTCGCGCGGCGAGGAGATCGCGATGTTCCGCGTCTGGTACCGCGAACTCTGGCGTCACAACGAGGCCCACTGGGGGCCGCTGCCGGCCGCGCTCGGCTGAGGCGCGCGCGACACCGCCACGTCATACAATCGGGCCGGGACGCGGGCGGAATCCGCCGACGGACGAGGGAGACAACTTGAAGCGGGCAGGCATCATCGGCGGCGTGCGAATCCCGTTCTGCCGCAACAACACGGCCTATGCCGAGGTCGGCAACTTCGGCATGGCGGTCAAGACGCTCGGCGCGCTGGTGGAGCGCTTCGGCCTGCACGGCGTCGAGCTCGGCGAGGTCGCCTACGGTTCGGTCATCAAGCATGCGTCGGACTGGAACCTCGCCCGCGAGGCGACGCTGTCGTCCGGGCTCGCGCCGACCACGCCCGGCCTCACCACGGCGCGCGCGTGCGGCACGTCGCTCGACAACGCGATCCTCATCGCGCAGAAGATCGCGAGCGGCCAGATCGAAGCGGGCATCGCCGGCGGCGCCGACACCACGAGTGACGTGCCGATCGTCTACTCGCGCGCGCTGCAGCAGCGCCTGCTCGCGGTCAATCGCGCGAAGACGCCCGCCGACAAGGCGAAGGTCGCGTTCAAGGGCTTCTCGTTCGGCGACCTCAAGCCGTCGTTCCCGGGCGTCGCCGAACCGCGCACGGGCAAGTCGATGGGCGAGCACTGCGAACTCATGGCGCGCGAGTGGCACATCGGCCGCGAGGAGCAGGATCGCCTCACGCTCGACAGCCACCGCAAGCTCGCCGCGGCCTACGAGCGCGGCTTCTTCAAGGACCTCGTCGTGCCGTTCCGAGGCGTCGACCGCGACAACATCCTGCGGCCCGACACGTCGCTTGAGAAGCTCGCCGCGCTCAAGCCCGCCTTCGACCGCACCTCCGGCCACGGCACGCTGACCGCGGGCAACTCGACCGCGCTGTCCGACGGCAGCGCCGCGGTACTCATCGCGAGCGACGACTGGGCGGCCGCGCGCGGTCTCGCCGTACAGGCCTACCTCACCCACGCCCAGGTGGCCGCGGTCGACTTCGTGCGCGGCGAGGGACTGCTGATGGCGCCGACGGTGGCGGTGCCGCGCATGCTCGCCGCCGCCGGCCTCGGCCTGCAGGACTTCGACTTCTACGAGATCCACGAGGCGTTCGCTGCGCAGGTACTGTGCACGCTGCGCGCCTGGGAATCGGCCGACTACTGCAGGGACCGGCTCGGACTCGAGCGCCCGCTCGGCCCGATCGACCCGGCCCGGCTCAACGTGAACGGCTCGAGCCTCGCGGCAGGCCATCCATTCGCCGCGACCGGCGCGCGCATCGTCGCGACGCTCGCGAAGCTGCTCGAGGAAAAGGGGCGCGGTCGCGGCCTCATCTCCGTCTGCACGGCCGGCGGCATGGGTGTCACCGCGATCCTCGAACGGCCTTAGACTGGCGTGGACGTCGGCGCGTCCGCCCGCGGCCGCAAGCGAGGGAAGGGATGGAAAACAGCACCTACGCGTTGGTCCTCACCGGCGAGATCCTGCCGGGGCACGCGGAAGAGGCCGTATGGCCGGCGCTCGCGGCGTATTTCCGCATGGACCTCGACAAGCTGCGCGCGCAGCTCGTCGCGCGCGCGCCGCTCGCGATCAAGCAGGGCGACGACCTCGGCAAGCTGCAGACGCTGCAGGCCGGCATTGCTGCGATCGGGGCCGAGGCCGAAGTCTGCGCTCCGGATGAGCGCGCGAACCTGTTCGTCGTGCTCGCCAACACGCCGCGCGGCCCGATGCCGCGCGTGTTCGTGGACGACCGGGTCGAGCGCGGACTGTGGCCGACGCGCCTGTCGGTGGCCGAGGTCGGCACCTCCGCCTGGCGCCCATACACCGAACTCAGTGCGCCCGTGGCGGCGGCCCCCGCGGAGCCACCTGCGCCGGCATTCGACGCGAACGCATTGGCGGCGCGCGACACCACGCGTGCGCACCGGCCGACCTCGAAGGCCGACTACGGGCACAATCTCGCCGCGGTGGCGACACCGACCGCGGCGGCGCCGCAGCGGCTGCCCGCGGGCGCGGCGATCCATGCGGGTTTCTGGCGCCGACTGACGGCGACGCTCGTCGACGGGTTGCTGATCGGGCTCGTGATGGGCGCGGTGCAGGTCGCCGTCGGCATCGGCGCGGTCGGCGGTATCGTGTCCGCGGGCGACGCAGGCGCGGCGCTGTCGACGATGATCGGCTCGATGTTGCTGTTCTTCGCGTTCGCGTTCATCGGCCAATGGCTGTATTTCGCATTGTTCGAGAGCAGCGCGATGCAGGCGACGCCGGGCAAGCGCGCACTCGGCCTCAAGGTCGTCGACGAAGTCGGTGCGCGCATCGGCTTCGGACGCGCAACGGGGCGCTACTTCGGCAAGATCGTCTCCGGCGCGATCTTCTACGTCGGCTTCCTGATGGCGGGTTTCACCGAGCGCAAGCAGGCGCTGCACGACCTCATGGCGTCGACGCTCGTCGTGTTCCGGGAGGTGCAGCCGGGCCAGCCGGCGCCCTCGGTGCGGCCGCCGATGCCGTGGTGGGCATGGCTCGTCAACATCGTGCTGCTAGGCCTGCCGGTCGCCGCGATCCTGTTCGCGATCGCGATGTTGCCGGGCGCGCTCGACTCGCTCAACCGCTGACGGCGAGTCAGCGCGGGCGGCCACCGCTCGCACGGGCGGCCCGCCGGCCGGGCGAGCAGGCCCGACGACGCGTACGCCCGCGCCGATCAGCCGCGGAACGAGAACAGTACCGGCCGCCAGCCGCCCGAGCTCTGGTAGCTCTGGCCGCGGCGCTTGCGCATGCGGTCGATGAGTTCGAGGCGGCGGGCCTCGGCCCACTCGACGCGCCGCGTCTTCAGCGAAGCGGGATCGACCCCGTGAGCGGCGGCTTCCTGCCTGCGATAGGCGACGAAATCTTCGTACGCCTCGATCTCGTGCTGCAGTTCCTTCACGCACAGCTCGATCATGATCGCGTCATCGAGGAAACCGAGCACGGGCACGTGGTCGGGAATGATGTCCTGCGGGTTGGCGAAGTAGGTGAGGCACGCGAGCACGCGCTGCTTGTCCTCTTCCGGCAGCGCGAAGCCGTCGTCGTTGACCATCGCGATCATGCTGTCGAGCTTCTGCAGGCGATCGGCGATGAACTGAGGCAGCTTGTTCGCGTGGCCGTCGACGAGCAATCGCGAAGCCGCTTCGGCGATCTGCTGGGGCGAAAGGTTCTTCGCCTCCTGCTGCGAGCGCTGCATGGCGTCGATGAAATGCTGGAGGTCGGCATCGCCGAGCTCGATGGTGATGGCGAGCGACATGGATCGGCTCCAACGGAAAAGCGGACGGGAAGACTAGCCAGCCCGGCCGGGGGCGTCAATCGCCGCGCTTGCGCACTCGGCATGCGGACGCGGATGCCTACAGGATGCCGACCAGGCCGGCGCCGAAGGCGGTCACGATGCGCGTGTAGATCGTCTTCAGCGGCAGGTCGACCTCGGGGAAGTCGCCGACGTCGACGTGGCAGGCGTAGAACCCCGGCGAGCCCGGTCGCGACGGCTCGCAGCCGGGCGCGAGATCGAAGCTGCTCGCGTAGCGGAACGGCCACAGGTCGAACAGCGGCAACGCCGTCGACAGGTCCGCGATCGCGTTGTTGAGGCGCCCGAACAAGCCGTCCCGCTGGCGCCGGGCGATCGTCCATGCATTGCCGGGCGCCGCGTTGCGTTCGATCGACGCGCGCACGCGTGCGGCGACTTCGGCGTCGTAGATGATGAAGCCGGACTCGGTGTTGTAGTCGTCCGAACGCGGATCGAAGTTGTGCGAGCCGATGAGGCTGATGCGGTCGTCGATGACGAGCGATTTCGCGTGAAGGCCGAGTCGCACGCCGCCGCGCACGAGCGGCGCGCGGCCGTAGCGCTGGTAGCGGCCGCTGTTGCCGCCGCCGACGAGGCGGTCGTAGTTCGCGACGAACTCCGGCGCGTCGTCCGGGAACGGCTTGAATTCGTGGATCTCGAATCCGTAGCGCTTGAGGTAGCGCTTCTTGTACTTGTACGACAGCGCGTAGACGTAGAACGCGTCGGTGGCGGCGAGCGAGTTGGTCGAGACCAGCACGTCGACCGCGGGCGAACGCCGGTGCAGTTCCTCGAATACCTCGCGCGCGCGCCGGCTCAGCACGAGGTACGGCGTCTCGAACACGACGCGCCGCTGCGCGCCGCGGAGCAGTCCGCTGATGCGCGACGTGAGGGCGAGCAGCGCGGCGTCGTCCGGTCGTGCTGCCTTGTCCGGCGCGTCCGAGAAGTAGTCGACGCGCCCGACTCGCAGCGTGCGCGCGACGAACTGCCCGCTCAGGTAGGCCGGATCCGTCGCGCGCGCGCGCAACGCTTCGATGCGCTCGCGGTCGATGCTGCTGCGCGGCTGCAGCGGCGGGTCGCGGCCTCCGTCGGCGACGAGCCGGCGGTTGACGTCGTTGAGCCGCGTCAGCGGCACCGCGCGCGGGTGGGCCCAGAATCGATCGAACGACGCCTGCATCTCCGCGCCCGCGGCCGGGCCGATCACGAGCACGTCGCGGTCGCGATAGTCGAACTCCTGGTCCCAGTCGAAGTAGCGATTCTCGTAATTGCGCCCGCCGGCGATCCCGATCTCGCCGTCGACGAGCATGAGCTTGTTGTGCATGCGCTGATTGAAGCGCGAGAAGCAGCACAGCACGCTGGCGGCGAACTCGAGCGGTTGCGTGATGGCGTCGGAGAACGTCGGGTTGTACAGGCGGAACTCGAGGTTGGCGTGCGCGCGCGCGACGTGCGCGAGCCATTCGACGTCGTCGAGCGAAAACAGCTGGTCGGCGAGCACGCGCACGCGCACGCCGCGCCGCGCCGCCGCGACGAGCTCCTCGAGCACGAGCCAGCCCGCATCGTCGTCGGCCCAGATGAAGGTCTGGATGTCGATGCTGCGGCGAGCGGCGCGGATCAGGTGCACGCGCAGCAGCAGCGAATCCTCGCCGCGTTCGATCACGTCGACGTAGTGCACCGGCGCGTCGGCCGTGGTGCCGGCGCGCGCTTGCGCGGCGAGATCATGGTAAGGGGAGTCGATCGCGCAGCGGTCTTCGCGCGTGCAGTCGGTCGCCTGGGGCCGCGCCGCGGCGACGATCGCGTCCGCCCGCCGCGCGAGCGGTCGGTTGAGGCCGCACCCGGCAAGCAACGCCGTGGCGGCGAGCAGCGCCCACGCGGCGCCGCGCGCATCGGCACGCAGCAACCGCTTCATCCCGGCGTCGGAGGCGCCGCGACGTCACGCTGCGGCGGCACCGCGTACACCGTGAAGTCGAGTTCGACCTTGTCGGCGAGCGTGCCGCGATGCGAGCCCATGCCGAACGTCGAGCGACGGATCGCGCCGTTGACGCGGATCGGGCAGTCGTAGGCCGGCCGGTCGCATTCGGCCGGCTGCAGGTCGAACCGGACCGGCTGGCGAACGCCGCGCACGGTCAGCTCGCCGGGCAACTCGCCGCCCGCGCGCAGCCGCGCGCGCGGGAACGGTTCCGACGAGAACTCGATCTGCGGATGCGCCGCGGCGTCGAAGAACTCGGGCGACTTGACCCATTCCTCGTACGACGTGCTGCTCATGCGCACGCTGGCGACGCCGATGCGTGCGTCGACGCGCAGTTCGTTGCGGAACGGATCGAGGCGGACGCTGCCGTCGATGTCGCCGAAATGCCCGCGCACGCCGAGCAGCCACAGCACCTTCACGCGGAACCCGACCTCCGACCGCGTCGCATCGAGGTGGATGATCTCGCTGCGCGGCGGGTCGCCCGCGAGAGCCGGCCCGGTGCCCCCCAGCAGGGCGCAGCCGAACAGCAGGGCGTGCACGCCGACCATTGCGCGGGCGTCACGGCCACCAGAAGTGGCGCACGCGCGCGGTCCCGGGCTCGATCGAGCCGGCCGGCAAGGTGAGCCAGGCGACCGCGCCCGGTGGCATTCCGCGGCCGGAATCCGACGTCCCCTCGGTAAGCAGCGCGACGAGCGTCTCGAGGCCGGGGTTGTGGCCGACGAGCAGCACCGTGTCCGCATCGGCGTGGTCGTCGAGCACGCGCACCAGCGTGGCGGGCGTCGCGTCGTAGATACGCGGTTCGAAGCGCAGGTCCACGTAGCCCAGCGAGGCGAGCACGCGCTCGCAGGTCGCGCGCGTGCGCGTCGCCGGCGAGCTCAGCACGCGCGCGGGCGCGGCCGCGTGCTGCTTGAGCCACGCACCGGCGGCGTCCGCTTCGGCCTCGCCGCGCAGGCTCAACGGTCGGCCGGCGTCATCCTCGCCAGGCGCAGCGGCTTCCGCATGCGCATGGCGCAGCAGGATGATTTCGCGCATCGTCATCGGCCATCCCTCCAAGGTCCGTTACGCGATCATGCCGCATTCGTGCCCGCGCAGGTCAAGCGGGCGCCGCGGCCGGCCACCGCCGGCGTGCCGGCCGCCACAAGAAATGCGCCGTCAGCCGCCGTCGCCGTCGGCTGCGCCGCCCCCACGGCGACCGGGCAAGCCGCGGCGCGGCAGCAGTCGCCCCGCCTCGACCGTGTCCGCCCCGCCGGCGACGCGATCGAAGCGTGCCATGGCCTTCGCCTCGAAGTCGGCCTTGCTGACGCTGCCCGAGCCGCTCGAGTCGTAGCGGTTCACGAAACGCACGGCGCGCTTGCGCACGCGTTCGGCCGTTTCCGGCGAGCGGGCGATCTCGTCCGCGTCGACGCGGCCGTCGCCGTTGCCGTCGAGGCGGGCGAATCGCGCGTCGACCCACGTCGCGTACTCCGCGCGACTGACCGTGCCGTCGTGGTTCGCGTCGACCCGGTCGAGGAAGCGTTGCTCCATCTCGGCGCGCCGCGCGGCACGGTCGGGCGCGCCGCCCGGCGCATCGGCGGCGCAGGCGCTGCCGGCGAGGCCGGCGAGGGCAAACAGGAGGGGAAGGATGTGGCGCATCGGTGGTACTCCTCGCTGCGGCCACGTCGGCCGCACGGGTCCACAACGCGCGACGCCACGCGGCGCCGACCATTGCGCTGCAAAGACGTGCAAAGCCGGGTAGGCGTGCCGCGCGCACCATCCCGGTGCGTTCGCGCGTGCTCAGGCGTGCTTCTTCAACCAGCGCAGCAGTTTCGCCCAGTCCTCCTGGTGCGAACGCACGCTTTCGGAGTGATAGTCGAAGATGCTCTTCCCGAGCGCATTGGCGAGCACGTAGCCTTGCGTGTCGCGCAGTTCGGCGACGAGCGGGAACGGAAAGCCCTTGATTTCCTCGACGGCGAGCTGCGAGGCGTTGGTCCATGGCTTGAGCCGGTTCGCGACCAGGCCGACCGCGACCTTGCCCTTCTTCACGCGCGGCAGCGCACCGACTTCGGCGAGGAACGGCTGCGTCGCCTCCAGATCGATCGCCGACGGCAGCACGGGCACGATCAGGACATCCGCACTCTCGAGCCAGTCGCCGACCTCGCCGGGGCGGATGCCCGCGGCGCTGTCGATGACGACGCGCTGCGCATCGTCGGGAACCTGCTTCTCCCAGTCGCGGCGCAGGCCGGAGATGCCGAGCACGGCATTCGCGTGGGCCGCGCGCTTTTCGCTCCAGCGCAGCGAGGAACCCTGGCGGTCGGCGTCGACGAGCACGGTGTTCTTGCCGTCGACCGCGTAGTACGCGGCAAGGTTGGTCGCGAGCGTGCTCTTGCCGGCGCCACCCTTGGAACTCGCCACCAGGACCTTCAGCATGAACGCCTCCGCCGGTACGCAAAGTGGCGGAAAGGTTACACCTCGTGCACGCCCGCGCAAAACGCGGGTGGCGCGGGGCGTCAGTACCCCGCGGCCTGGCCGTCCTTGCGACCCTCCGAGGCGCCGACGTAGACGCGGTTCTTCGCGTCCCAGCCGATCGCCTGGTAGCCGCCGTACGGGCCGTTCGCGAAGCGCACGCTGTGTCCTTTCTGCATCAGGGCGCGCACGGTTTCGTACGGGAAGCCGGATTCGAGGTCGATGAAACCGCCGTCGCGCATCGGTTCGGCCTGGCCCTCGGGCGACGTCGAGCCTTCGTGCTGGATGCGCGGCGCGTCGCCGGCCTCCTGCAGGTTCATGTGGAAGTCGATCAGGTTCTGCACGATTTCGACGTGGCCCTGCGGCTGCATGTCGCCGCCCATCACGCCGAAACTGAGCCAGGGCTCGCCATCCTTGGTGATGAACGCGGGAATGATCGTGTGGAACGGACGCTTGCCCGGCGCGTACGTGTTCGCGTGGCCCTCCTTGAGCACGAACAGCTCGCCGCGATCCTGCAGGATGAAACCGAGGCCCGGCGGCGACATGCCCGAACCCATGCCGCGATAGTTCGACTGGATCAGCGAGACCATGTTGCCCCAGCGGTCCGCGGTGGTCAGGTAGATCGTGTCGCCGTCGAGCCTGGGCGTCCCCGGCTCCACCGATTTCATCGCGTGGTCCGGCGAGATCAGCGAGCGTCGCTCGGCCGCGTATGCCTTCGACACGAGCCCCTCGATCGGGGCCTTGGCGAAATCCGGGTCGGCGTAGAACTTCGCACGGTCCTCGAATGCGAGCTTCTTCGCCTCGACGAACAGGTGCACGTGCTCGGCGCTGCCGAACGGGATCTTCGAGAAGTCGTAGCCCTCGAGGATGTTGAGCATCTGCAGCGCGGCGAGCCCCTGACCGTTCGGCGGCAGCTCCCAGACGTCGTAGCCACGGTAGTTCGTCGACACCGGCTCGACCCATTCGCCCTTGTGCGCGGCGAGGTCGTCGTAGGCGAGGAATCCGCCCTGCGCCTTGATGTAGTCGGCGATCACGTGCGCGATCGCACCCTTGTAGAACGCGTCGCGGCCGCCCTTCGCGATGGTTTCGAGCGTGCGCGCGAGGCTCGGGTTCTTCCAGACCTCGCCCTTCGCGGGCGCCTTGCCGCCCCGCGTGAACTGCTCGCTGAAGCCCGGGAACTTCGCCAGCCGCGGCACGGACAGGTTCCAGTAGTACGCGATGAGCTCCGTGACCGGGAATCCGTCGCGCGCGTACGCGATCGCGGGCGCCAGCACGTCCTTCATCGGCAGCTTGCCGAAGCGGTCGTGCAACGCGAACCAGGCATCGACGCAACCGGGCACGCTGACCGGCAGCGGCCCGAGGGGCGGAATCGCCGTGTATCCGTTCTGCCGGAACCACTCCAGCGTGAGCGCCTTCGGCGAGCGGCCCGAGCCGTTGTATCCGTACAGCTTCTTCGTCTTCGCGTCCCAGACGATTGCGAACAGGTCGCCTCCGACGCCGTTCGACACCGGCTCCATGAGGCCGAGCGCAGCGTTGGCCGCGATCGCGGCGTCGATCGCCGTGCCGCCCTGCTTGAGCACGTCGAGGCCGATCTGCGTTGCGAGCGGGTGCGAGGTCGCGACCATCCCGTGCGCGGCGATGACCTCCGAGCGCGTCGCGAACGGCGCACCCGTGATGCGGTCGCCGGCGTGGACGGCGGCAGCTGCGAACAGCAAAGGCGCGAAGACTATCGAACGCATGGCATGCTCCCGAACCGGGACCCCGAGCATACGACGCGCGGCGGCCCGCGAAAATGCCCGGCCTCCGATCTGCGCCGGATTCACATTGGGAAAAAGTACGGCGCGCGTGATGTGCGCTAGACTGAGCCGCGTCGTCGTCGACGGAGTCCACCATGAAGCGCTGGCTCGTGGTATTCGCAATGCTGGCCGGTCCGACACAGGCCGCCTGGGTCTCGTGGCGAGTGCCCGTGCATGCCGAGGTCGAGGTCGCGCCGAACGTCGTGCAGACCAGGCCGCTGCTGCCTCTGGGCACGACGCTCGCGCATTCGGATGGGGGCATCGGTTACGCGCCCGGCTTCGTCATCGCAGGCGGCGCGAAGATGGGCCCGGACGCACCGTCGCCGGGCATGCTG
>NZ_DATDMY010000067.1:0-5877 GCF_036518555.1 Dokdonella sp.
CGGGCAGCGCGATCGCGCTCGAGGCGGTCGCGGCGCGCTCGCGCTCGGCGGCCGACGGCAGCATCACGCTCGCCGCGCCGCCGGCGGATGCGGCGACGAGCACGCGGCCGTCGGCGTCGAGCACGGCCGCGCCGACCGGCCGGTCGGACAGTTCGAGCAGCAGGTACGAGGCATCCGGCGTGAGGCCGCCGCGCGGCTGCTGCAAGCGCAGCACCCAGCCGTCGAGCCACGCCTGCAGCCCGGTCCTGCCGTCGTCGTCGGCGTGGCGCAGGTGCCGCCAACGGTCGCCGAGTTCGCGCGCGCCCGCGCTCGCCGCGCGCTCGAGGCTGCCCTCGGCGAGGCCGTGCACGAGGCGCTGGAATTCGTGCGAAAGGATGACCGCCTCGACGAGCACGAGGGTCGGCAGCGCGAGCAGCGCATAGAACAACGCGAGCTTGACGACGAGTCCGCGCAGGCGCGGGCGCAGCAGGGTCATGGGTCGGCGATCGCAAGCATCGTCGCGCAAGCATACCCGCGTGGTCGCGCGCCGTCCGCGGCGGGGGATCGGTCTTTCGGCGGATCGCGCATAGGGCGCAAGGTCCTTATGCGGATGCGCGCGGCGGCTCAGACTTCGCAGGTCTCCCGGGGAGGAAGCTCGTCATGCGGAAGTCCGCAGTCGTTCGTCGTGTCCGTTCCACGCTCGCCGTGCTCGCGTTCGGCGCATCGGCCGGCGCGGGCGCGCAGGTGCAACAGCAGCTCGAGCCGGTCGAGGTCACGACCAGCAAGATCCCGATCGCGCTGAGCGAGGTCGCGGCCGACGTCACCGTCGTCGGCGGCGAGGAATTGCGCGCGCTCGGCGCGAACGACCTGCGCACGGCGTTGTCGCTCGTCGCCGGTATCGACATCGCGCCGGGTGGCGACGGCGGACCGGCCTCGTCTGTGCCGGCGCTGTGGGGCCTGCGCGAGTTCGACGCGTTCCTGCTCGTCGTCGACGGCATTCCGTCCGGCGGTGCGTTCACGCCCGCGCTCGCGACGCTGAATCTCGCCAACGTCGAGCGCATCGAGGTCGTCAAGGGCGCCGCGCCCGTGAGCTACGGCGCGACGAGCTTCGTCGGCGTGATCCACGTGATCCATTACGCCGCGGGTGCCGGGCCCGCGCAGGCCGAGATCGGCATCGGCAGCCGCGGCAGCGCGCACCTCGCGGCGGCGATCCCGCTGTCGGGCCCCGGCGACGGCTGGGGCCAGTCGCTGCTCGTCGATGCCGACCGGAACGAACTCGCGACCGATCGGGCCGGCTGGAATCGCGCGCACGTGTTGTACCGCGGTGCGGGCGAGGTCGGCGCCGGGCGCTTCTCCGTCGATGCCGACATCACGCAACTCGAGCAGGACCCGACCAGCCCCCACCCGCGCGAGCACGGCGTGTTGACCGAGCGCGTGCCGCTCGACGCCAACACCAACCCGCGCGGCGCGGAACAGGACGAGGACCGTGGCCAGCTCGCATTCGGCTACGAGCTGCCGACCGCGCTCGGCGACTGGAGCACGCGTCTCGCGTACGCCCGCAGCAACGCCGGGAACGTGCGCGGCTTCCTGCGCGAGGATTTCGCCGACGACGGCGTCACGCACAACGCGGACGGCTTCCACCAGCGCGTGCATCGCACCGAAGTGTATTTCGACAGCCACGTCGCGACGACGTTGAACGATCGCGCGACGCTGGTCTGGGGCATCGACCACCTGTACGGCAAGGGCGACCAGCGCAGCGACAATTTCGAGTACGCGACCCTGCCGGACGGCTCGAACGCGCCGGACTGGCGCACGCTGCACATCGACGAGGCGACGCGCCTGGACGATCGCCGCAACTTCACCGGCGTGTACGCCGATCTCGCGTACGCCGTGACCGACGCGTGGCGGATCGACGCCGGCGTGCGCTTCAACCGCACGCGCGAGACCGCGAGCGGCATCGGCGTCGACCTCACCGGCGACGAACCCGAAGTCGTCGAATCCGGCAGCGACCGGCGCGACGACGACCGCTGGGCCGGCGCGCTGGGTACGAGCTATCGGTTCTGGCAGGAAGGCAACGACCACCTGACCGCATACGCGAGCTATCGCGACACGTTCAAGCCGGCGGTGAAGGACTTCGGCCCCGAACCCGAATTCGACATCCTCGAACCCGAGGATGCGCAGAGCGGCGAGATCGGCCTCAAGGGGCGCCATGCCGGGGGCCGCTTCGAGTGGGACGTGTCGCTGTTCCGCATGAACTTCCACAACCTCGTCGTCGGCCAGGACGTCGACGGCCTGCCCGGTCTCGCCAATGCCGGCAACGAACGCTTCAAGGGTGCCGAAGCGGAGGCGCGCTGGCGCTTCGCCGAGGATCTCAGCCTGATCGGCACCTGGGCCTGGCATGACGCGCGCTTCGCCGACTACGTGCAGGATTTCGACGGCACCCCGACCCAGCTCGACGGCAGGCGGCTCGAGATGTCGCCGTCGCACCTCGCGAGCGTCGGCCTCGTCTACGCACCCGCACGGGGCCTGCGCGCGCACGTCGTCGCCGACTACGTCGGCGAGCGCTGGCTCAACAAGCGCAACACGGCGCTCGCGGGCTCCTACACGACGATCGACGCCGGCGTCGGATACGCGTTCGACCGCTGGGAGCTTCGCCTGGACGGCTACAACCTGTCCGACCGCCGCGATGCGGTCGCCGAGAGCGAACTCGGCGACGCGCAGTACTATCGCCTGCCCGCGCGTTCGTACTGGTTGAGCGCCCGCTTCACGTTCGGCGCGCGGTGAACCCTGCGCCGGCTCGCGCATCGGCGCGGGCCGGTGCACACCTGCGTTCCGTCACGACGTCGTGATGGTGGCGCGCCCTGTCCCGGCCGGGGCTGCCGGGCGTCCCGCTTCGGCGCGCATCAGCGCGACGCCGGAATCGTGAACGGTGCCGACACCGGGCAACCGGTGCGCATGCGCTTGCCGCAGCGGCGTGGGGCGAGATCCTTGTCGAGGCAGACGCGCACTTCGACGAGTTCGCCCTGGCTGCAGTGCAGGCTCAGCATGTCGTCGGCGAGGCCGGGGTTCGCGCGTTCGAGCGCGGCGCGCAGGTCGGCGGCGCGCATCGACAGGTCGCGCGACGGCGCCTTCAGTTCCGGCGGCACCTGCACCGACGCGAAGGCGCGGTCGGCGAGCCCGAAGTACGCGGACGGCGCGAGGCCGCTGCAGCTGCCGTGCGCGTGCCATTCGTGGTTGACGAGGCGACGGCTCGGCATGAACGCGAGCGTCGCCTCGACGGTCCGGCGGTCGGGCGTGGCATCGGTGCGGCAGCGCTGCGGTCCGCCGCCACCCTCGTACTGCGGCCACAAGCCGTGCAGCACGAAGCCGAAACCCTCGTGGCCGCACTGTTCGTCCTCGTCGGGGTGCGTGCGGCAGAACGTCGGCGACCACGACAGCGCCATCACGTAATAGTCGTAGCGACCCGCGGCGTCCGTCACCTGCGGCTTCGGGGCCTTCGATGCGTGCGACTGCCGCGCCGACGCGACCGTGCATGATCCGGCGACGAGGGCGGCGGCGAAGAGGACGGCAAGGCGCATGGCAGTGTCCGCTGGCTTCGATCGACGCACGCTAGCACGGCGTCGTCGCGTGCGCGCTGGCGCGCCGCGCTATGATGCGCGTTCCCTTTCAGACCTGTGCCGAACAACGCATGTCCAGACGCATCGCCGCCCGCCGTTCGCCGATCCACGGCAACGGCGTCTTCGCCCTCGTCGACATCCCGAAGGGCGTCGAGCTGATCGAGTACCGGGGCAAGCGCCTCACCCATGCCCAGGCCGATCGCCTCTACGCCAACACGAGCGACAGCGGTCACACGTTCCTGTTCACGCTCAACGACAGGTACGTGATCGACGCCAACAGCGAGGGCAACATCGCGCGCTGGATCAACCACAGTTGCAAGCCGAACTGCCGTGCGCTGGTCGAGGAAGACGAGGGCGGCGATCCGCGCAAGGACCGCGTGCTCATCGAGACCCTGCGTCCGCTGCACGCGGGCGAGGAACTCACCTACGACTACGGCATCGTGCTCGACGAGCGGCTCACGCCGCGACTCAAGGCGATCTGGGCCTGCCGCTGCGGCGCCGCGCGTTGCAGCGGCACCCTGCTCAAGCCCAAGCGCAAGGCCGCCGGCGCACGCAAGCAGGCGGGCAAGAAGCGCGCCCGATCCTGAACGAGGCGGCTCGCGCCTCGCACGAACGGTCGGATGACGCGACCGGCGGCATGCGATCGATTGTGCGCGCGGCGAATTGCCGCGTAGGATGCAGCGGGTGCAGGGCATCGGTGCGGGGGCACGGGGGCACGTGAGCAACAGCAGGACCATCGCGGTCGTCGGGGTATCGGAGCAGGAGGTCGCGCATCTGCGCCTGCTGCTGCGCAAGTGCGCGGAAGACATCGGCCAGACCTGGCGCTGGGGCGACGAGGACACCGCCGACCTGGTCGTCGTCGATGCCGACTCGTTCGGCGGCCAGATGGCGCGTACGCGCGCGCAAGGCGCCGGCGTTCGCTGCGCCGTGTTCAGCGATCGCGCGGTCGAAGGCGCCGACCTCGTGCTACGGCGCCCGCTCACGCGTTCGAACGTGATCGAGGTCCTCAGGCAGGCGGCGACGCCGGCAGTCGCGCGCACGAACATCGGCGCGCACACCGAGGACTTCTATACGCGCGACCTCGGCGAGGCGTCGCACGTCGTCCCGCTGCCGAGCGAACCCGAGGCGCCCGCGACGGGCCTCGACGCGGCGCTCCGACCGCAGCCGCTCGAGCTGCGCGAGCTCGTCGGCCGCGACGCACCCGCGCCGCGGGCGACGCCCGCGGAACCCGCGCGCAGGTACGCGACGCGCGAAAGCATGCTCACCGACACCGCGCCGCGCGAGCTGCGCGAATATCTCGAAGGCGACCTGTTGACGATGCCGGCACGGTTCACCCTCGCCGGTGCGCCGCCGCTCGTGCTCGATCCGAAGAACAAGGTCGCCCATTCGCCGGCCGCGCTCGGCGCGCTCGAACCGTATTGCCGCGCGAAGTGGCGCCTGTGCGACTGGCAGCCGCTCACGGGCGCGGAACTCGCCGACGTGCGTGCGGAACAGCAGTCGCACGCGTATTCGCGCCTGGTCTGGCTGCAGGTGCTCGTGCAGTCCGATGGCCACCTCGCCAAGCATCTCGATCCGGGCGGAACGTACCGGATCAAGCATTGGATCGAGATCGACAAGGATCTCGGCCGCTACTTCCGCATCGCGTCGGCGATGCTGCAGCCCTCGCGCCTGCACGAGATCGCCGCGACCGCGGCCGCGCCGATGGCCGAAGTGTTCAATCTCGTCAATGCCTACGATGCGATCGGAAACATCGAGTGGCAGCCGCGCGCGCGCCGCCACGAGCCGGCCGCGCCCGCGCCGTCGCTGATGGGCCGCATCAAGAAGCCCTGGGGCCGCTCGTACCGCTAGGGGTGGACCGCACAAGCGGAAGATTGAAACACGGAGCACACGGAGCACACTGAGGAAAGCTCTTCTCGCTCCAGCTCTGCTCCGTGTGCCCCGTGTTTC
The DNA here is from genome assembly GCF_036518555.1 of Dokdonella sp. Lineage (GTDB taxonomy): Bacteria > Pseudomonadota > Gammaproteobacteria > Xanthomonadales > Rhodanobacteraceae > Dokdonella_A. The sequence continues at coordinate 5,544 of NZ_DATDMY010000067.1, forward strand.
AGGCTTTTCCGGTTTCGCTCAGCCCTGTGCGCGGTATGCGTGCACTTCGTCGACGAGTGCGGCGACATGGCCGGGGTCGATGTCGGGCGTGATGCCGTGGCCGAGGTTGAACACGTGGCCCGGCGCGCCGGCGTAGGCGTCGAGCACCTTGCGCGCCTGCGCGCGGATCGTGTCCGGCGACGCGGCGAGCACCGCCGGATCGAGGTTCCCCTGCAGGGCGACGCGTGCGCCGACGCGTGCGCGTGCCTCGGCGAGGTCGATCGTCCAGTCGACGCCGAGCGCGTCGCAGCCGGTGTCCGCGAGCGCTTCGAGATGGCCGTTCGCGCCCTTCGAG
>NZ_DATDMY010000068.1:0-5768 GCF_036518555.1 Dokdonella sp.
AGCCGTTCGTGTCCTTGGCGCGGCGCGCCTTGCCGCGCGCGATCGCCGCGAGCACAGCCTCGCGGTCGATCGGCCGCGAACGCGCGCTCGGGGCACTGCCGGCCTGCGGCGCTGGTGTGGGAGCGGCTTCAGGCGCGATGGCCGTGTCGCCGGCGATCGCGGCGGTCGGAGCGGCGTTCGTGGGATCGGCAAAAGCCGTGATCCTCTTCGCCGCGGCAGCGTCGTCACCCGGGGATGAAAGCATCGCGGCTTCCGCCGCTGCCACAGTATTGCTCGCGCCGGTGCGATCCTTGCGTGCCTTGCGCGCATCGAAGCGCTCGCGCGCCACCGCGGCGCGCTCGAGCACGCGTGCACGCGACAGCGGCGCGGCAGCGACCGGCACGAGCGCTATGCAGTCGACCGGGCAGGGCGGCAAGCAGAGTTCGCAACCGGTGCATTCGTCGGCGATCACCGTGTGCATGCGCTTCGCCGCACCGACGATCGCGTCGACCGGGCAGGCCTGGATGCACTTCGTGCAGCCGATGCAGACGCCCTCGTCGATGACGGCGACGATCGGTGGCGCTTCGGCGCCGTACGCGGGATCGAGCGGCTTCGCCGCGATGCCGAGCAGATCCGCGAGTGCGGCGACGCCGTCGGCACCGCCCGGCGGGCAGCGGTCGATGTCGGCCTCGCCGGTTGCGATCGCATCGGCGTAGGCGCGGCAGGTCGGAAAGCCGCAGCGCGTGCACTGCGTCTGCGGCAACAATGCATCGATGCGAGCGGCAACCGCCGCCGTGGGATCACCCGAGTCCGGCCCTGCGGCTGGCGAGCGTGTCGTCACGGTCGTCGGAGCCCACGCCGACGCGAGACCCACGCAGCGATCCACACCAGGCCCGCACCCAGCAGCGCCAGCGCGGGCGGAGACACCGCGGGCGCTGAAATGGGTGCGACACCGCCGACGGGTGCATCGAAGCGCGCCGTGTTGTTCGCGGCATTCGCGTCGTAGACCCGGCCCGCGGTCGCGGTGTCGATCAGCCAGACGTCCCACGGCGGGTCCTGGTCGATCGTCAATGCGTCGTCTGCAAACGGGATCGGCGACGGCAGCGGGACCTCGAGCAGGCACGAGGCCTGCTCGCCCGGCGCGAGCGCCGGCAGGCGCGCGCCCTGCGCCGGGGTCGGGACGAATTCGCGCGCGCATGTGCTCGTGGTCGGTGCGCAGCCACCGGCGATCGCATTATTGAACGTGCGCGCGTGACTACACGTCATGGCGTCGAACGCGCCGACCGGCACGTTGCCGACGTTCGTCGCGGTCAGGCGGAACACGCCGTGGGAGACGCCGGACGGGTCGACCGACGAGGACACGAGTTCGCTGTCGAGCGCGATGTCGGCGAACGTGCCGGCGATCGCATCGATCGTCACGCGGAAGCCGATCGCCGACCACACCTGCACGTGCAGGTCGTCGATGCCCGCGGGCGACCGCGTCAGCGTGAGCTCGCAGTCGAGCGTGCCGCCGGGCGGCAGCGACGGGATGTCGAACGCGCGCACGTCCGCCTCCGACGTGTCGTGCAGGGCACCGCACCCCGTGCCCGCCAATGCGAATGTCCAGCCCTCGCGCAATCGTGCCACCATCACGGTGGTCGCATCCGAAGCCTCGGCGGCGGTGTTCTCGACATGGATCGGCATGGCCGTACTGCCACCGCGCTCGACGGCAATGGCGGCCTGGGGCGTGGTGAAGTTCAGATCGCCCGCCGCCTGCGCGGCGGCGATGCCGCAGGAAGCCAGTGCGGTTGCGAGAGCCGAACGGCCAAGAAGCGTGGGCATGCCATTTCTCCTGGAGCGGTTACGGACGGCCGCCGTGCTGGCAACAGTCGACGCGATGGATGGCGTCAACGCACTTTCTGCAATATTCCAGCGTCACCGGACCGATCCTACAGCTTCGCGGCGCGCGAAGCTTGTTCGACCTCGCGCATCACGGTCGCGAATGGAGTCGGATGCGTGCGCCAGCGCATCGCGCATCGCGGGCAGGCGTAGCGGCCCTTGAGATGACGCGTAGCGATGATCATGGCGATAGGCACCGCGACGACGCTGCCACCGAGCACGATCGCGGTCGTGGCGTCGGCGTAGGTCGCGAACATCGCCGAGGCCAGGACCAGCAGCTGCAGGGCAATGAACACGACGAAGACGACCCGTCGCGGCTGGGTATCCTCGCGGCCCGGTGTGGCGCAGTGCGGGCAAGCGGGTCGGTCCACGCCATCGTCGGCGATGGCGAGCGCCCCGGCGCGGTACTCGCCGATGAGGTCGGCCGCATGCGCGGCGTCCTCGTCGGCGACCATCACGCGATAGCCGCCGAACGTCAGCGTCTTGAACCAGTCCTGGCGCACGAGCAGCGCGTCGAACACCCACGCCTCGATGCCGTGTGCGCGCAGCATCGATTCGACGACGTGCGCCTCGGCGTAATCGGCGGACCAGTACGCGCGTCGCAAGCCGCCTCCGTCACTTCACCGTCGCGCCGGGTTGCGCGCCCGCGTCGGCGTCGAGCAGGAACAGGTCGCCGCCGCCGGTGCCGGCCGAGAGGATCATGCCTTCGGACACGCCGAAGCGCATCTTGCGCGGCGCGAGATTGGCGATGAACACGACGTTGCGGCCGACGAGTTTTTCCGGTTCGCCGTAGGCGGCGCGGATGCCCGAGAAGATCTGCCGCTGGCCGAGTTCGCCGGCGTCGAGTTCGAAGCGCAGCAGCTTGTCCGAGCCGTCGACGAATTCGCACGCGAGCACCTTGCCGACGCGCAGGTCGAGCTTGGCGAAGTCGTCGATGCCGATCGTCGCCGCGAGCGGCGTGCCTTCGCCTGCTTTGGTGGGAGCGGTTTCAGCCGCGATGCTCTTCTTTGCCGTTTCGCCGGCGGGGATCGCGGCTGAAGCCGCTCCCACGGAGGCAGCGGTATCGGTGGGTTTGAGGGATTCCTTCGAGGCTTCGATCATCGTTTCGATCTTCTTCGGGTCGACCCGGACGGTGAGGGCGGAGAACTCGGCGATGCGCGTGCCGAGCGCGGGCGTGGCGGCGACGTCGAAGCGCGACCACGGTTCGGCGAGGAACGCACGCGCGCGCGCCGCGATCGCGGGCACGACCGGGCTCAGCCAGATCGAGAGCAGGCGGAACCCGTTCAATGCAAGCGTGCACGCGACGTGCAGTTCCTCACGCTTCGCCTCGTCCTTCGCGAGCAGCCACGGCGCCCTCGTCGCGACGTACGCGTTCGCTTCGTCGGCGACCTCGACGAGCAGGCGCACGACGCCGGCGTAGTCGCAGGCGCGATAGAGCTCCGCGCACGGCGCGAGCTTCGCGGCCCAGGCGTCGTACAGCGCGCGCTCGGCTGCGGGCAGCGTCGCTGCGAGACGGTCGTCGAAGAACTTGTGCACGAACCCCGCGCAACGGCTCGCGAGGTTCACCCACTTGCCGACGAGGTGCGAGTTCACGCGCTCCTCGAACGCCTTGAGGTCGAGGTCGAGGTCGACCGGCGCCGCGGTGAGCATCGTCGCGAAGTAGTAGCGCAGGTAGTCCGGGTCGAGTCCAGCGTCGAGGTAGGTGCGTGCCATCACGAACGTGCCCCGCGATTTCGACATCTTCTCGCCGTTGACGGTGAGATAGCCGTTCACGTGCAGCGCGGTCGGCGTACGCAGCTTCGCGCCACGCAGCATCGCCGGCCAGAACAGGCCGTGGAAGTTGACGATGTCCTTGCCGATGAAGTGGTGCATCTCCGCGTCCGGGTCGAACGCGGGATCGGCGACCTCGAGGAACGCATCGAACGAGGCCGGCGCGAGGCCGTTCTTGGCGCCTGCTTCGCTCGCGCAGTATTTCTTGAAGCTCGCGAGATAGCCTATCGGCGCATCGAGCCAGACGTAGAAGAACTTGCCCGGCGCATCGGGAATCGGGAAGCCGAAGTACGGCGCGTCGCGCGAGATGTCCCAGTCGCGCACGCCGCCTTCCGCGTCGAGCCATTCGCGCAGCTTCGCCGCGACCGACGCATGCATGACCGGCGCGCCGTGCGTGAGCGTGCCGGCGAGCCAGTCGCGCAGCATCGCGGCGAAGTCGCCGACCTGGAAGAAGTAGTGCTCCGAGTCGCGCAGCTCCGGCGTCGCGCCCGAGAGTACCGAATGCGGATCCTTGAGATCGGTCGGCGCGTACGTCGCGCCGCAGTGCTCGCAGTTGTCGCCGTACTGGTCCGGCGTACCGCAGTTCGGGCAGATGCCCTTCACGTAGCGGTCGGGCAGGAACATCCGGCGCACCGGGTCGTACAGCTGGCGGATCGAACGCGCGGCGATGTGGCCGCCCGCCTTGAGGCGCGCGTAGACGAGCTCGGCGAGTTCGCGGTTCTCGTCCGAATGGGTCGTGTAGTACCCGTCGTGCACGATGCCGAAGTCGACGAAGTCGCGCACGTGGCTGTCGTACACGCCTCGGATGAATTCTTCGGGCGTCAGCCCCGCCTTTTCCGCGGCGAGCATGATCGGCGTGCCGTGCACGTCGTCGGCCGCGACGAAGTGCACCGTGTCGCCCGCCATGCGCCGCGCGCGCACCCATACGTCGGTCTGGATGTAGCCGAGCAGGTGGCCGATGTGCAGCGGGCCGTTCGCATACGGCAGGGCGTGGGTGACGAGGACGTGCTTGGGTTTCGGCGCACTCATGCGTCGCGGCTTCCGATCGTTGCTGCAAAGCGGAATTATGGCATGCGGACCGGAGTCGAGCGTGGCACCCGCGATCTTGAAGCTTTGTCCCCGGGCATGCAGGATGTCCTTGTATGAGCAATCCCGCCTTCACGCGCCTGTGTCGCGCCCGTGACTTCCTGCGCGAGACCTGTGCGGAGAATCCGCCGCTGGCGCAGGCCGCGGCGGTCGCGAACATGTCGCTGTTCCACTTCGTGCGCCGGTTCGATGCGCTGTTCGGCCTGACGCCGCACCGTTGGCGCACTCAGGCGCGCATACGGCAGGCACGGGAGCTGCTGGCACGCGGCGACCACTCCGTCACCGATACCTGCATCGAGCTCGGCTTCAGCAGCGCGGGGAGTTTCTCCAACCTGTTCCGGCGCCATGTCGGCATGTCACCGCGCGAGTTCCAGCGCATCGCGCACTGTTCGGTCGCCGTGTCCGGCTGGCCGCCTCCCGCGCACTTTCCGGGCTGTCTCAGCCTGATGGCGCGACTGCCGGTCGGCGCGTTGCGCAATTCCCGATAAGCCATCCCGCAGGTCAGCGGCTACGATGCGCGTCACGACACTGAGGGAGAGGTTTGCGTGCGCATCAAGCTGACCAGCATCATGGTGGACGATCAGGCCCGAGCCCTGGCGTTCTACACCGACGTCCTCGGTTTCCGAAAGAGGAACGAATTCCCGGCGGGCGACTACCGTTGGATCACCGTCGTATCGCCGGAGGAACAGCAGGGGACCGAACTGTCGCTGGAACCGAACGCGAACCCAGCCGGCCGCGCGTTCCAGGAGGCGATGTTCGCGCAGGGCATCCCCGTGGTTGCCTTCGAGGTGGATGACGTGGAGGCGGAACACGATCGCCTGCGCGGCCGCGGCGTCACGTTCACGACCAGGCCGACGCCGATGGGAGCGGTGAAAATCGCCGTATTCGCCGATGGCTGCGGAAACCTCGTGCAGATCTATCAGCACGTCGGCTGAGATGCATGAGGCCTTCGTCGGACGGGGTCGACGCGTCCGACGGCAGCCGCGGGAGGCGGTCGCCGCGCGACGTCCTCGGTGTTCCTTGGATCGGCAAGCGGCGCGCCGACGGCGATCCTA
>NZ_DATDMY010000069.1:0-46157 GCF_036518555.1 Dokdonella sp.
GACCGCGCACAATGGCGTCGCTGCCCTGCTGCTGTTCTCGCTGATCGCGCTGCTCGTGCGCGTTTCGCCGCACGGCGCGACCGTAAAAGACTGAAACACGAAGGACACGAAGGACACGAAGGACACGAAGGACACGAAGGAAGAGCCGAGAGGATTGAAAACCAGACAGTGACCGCCTGCTTGGCGTAGCCTGCATCGTTGCTTCGGTTTCATCTCGAGCTTTACTTCGTGTCCTTCGTGTCCTTCGTGTTTCAATCTTTCTTCTTTCCGAGCAAGAATCGATCCGCCACCATGCCCCCCGTCGCCCGCCAGTACCTCGAACTGACCAAGCCGCGCGTGGTCGCGTTGATCGTGTTCACCGCGGTGATCGGGATGTTCCTCGCGGTGCCCGGGCTGCCGCCGATGCGGCCGGCGATCGCCGGCATGGTCGGCATCTGGCTCGCAGCCGCGTCCGCGGCGGCGCTCAACCATCTGATCGACCAGCGCATCGACAAGGTCATGGTGCGCACCTCGCATCGACCGCTCGCTACGGGTGCACTGACGCCGACCCAGGTGCTCGCGTTCGCGCTGATCCTCGGCGCGCTGTCGATGACGATCCTCGTCGCGCTCGTCAACGCGCTGACCGCGGCGCTCACGTTCGCGTCGCTGATCGGATACGCCGTCGTGTACACCGCGTACCTGAAGCGCGCGACGCCGCAGAACATCGTGATCGGCGGCGCCGCCGGCGCCGCGCCGCCCGTGCTCGGCTGGGCCGCCGTGACCGGCAACGTGCATCCGTACGCGCTGCTGCTGTTCCTGATCATCTTCATCTGGACGCCGCCGCACTTCTGGGCGCTCGCGATCTTCCGCCGCGACGACTACGCGCGCGCGCAGGTGCCGATGTTGCCCGTCACCCACGGCGTGACCTACACGCGCTGGCACGTGCTGTTCTACACCGTCCTGCTCGTGGTCATCACGGCGCTGCCGTACCTGACCGGGATGAGCGGCCTGTTCTACCTCGGCGGCGCGCTCGTGCTCGGCGGGGCATTCCTCTACTACGCCGTGCGCCTGCTCGACCCACCCGACGACTTCTTCGCCATGCGCGTGTTCAACTATTCCATCGTATACCTCATGGCATTGTTCGCATTCCTGCTGGTCGACCACTACCTTCCGCCCGATCCGCTGGCCGGCCCGGCCATCGCGTTCCGCCGCGTCGGCTGACGCTTGCGCGCCCCCGCGGGGGCAGGCCTATACTCGATCCCTCCGAAGCGCCTCGTACGTGGCGCGCACCGAGGGAGTGCCATGCCGGATCGCCGCGGGTTCCTCGTGGCCGCGGGCGTCGCCGCGGCCGGGATGCTGGGGCCGCGCCTGCGCGCGGCCGGCGCGCCGGCATGGCCACGCTACCGCGACACGATCGCGATCGACGGCGAGAGCGGCCTGTTCCTGTTCGCGCCCGACGCGGACCCGCGGGATGCGCCGCGCGAGCTCGCCGCGGCGCGCGCGTCCGGCCTCGGCGCGGTCCTGCTGAGCGTCGGCCCGAACGGCCGCTACTGGAACAACGACGCGCAGTTCGAAAGGATGACGGCGCAGCTCGCGCACGTACGCGCTGTCGTCGCGAAGCATGCGCACGCATTCCGTCTCGTCGGCGAAACGGCGGACCTGCGCCGCGCCCACGAAGCGCACCAGCTCGGGCTGATCCCCCGCTTCCAGGGCAGCGAGCCGATCGGCGAGGACCTCGATCGCGTCGCGCTGTTCCGCCGACTCGGCATTCGCGTCGTGCAGATCACGCACAACCGCCGCAACCTCGCCGGCGACGGCTGCACCGAGCCCGGCAACGCCGGCCTCAGTCGCCTCGGCCACGCGTTGATCGAACGCCTCAACACGGACAAGGTCGTCGTCGACCTCGCGCACGGTTCGCAGCGCACGATCGCCGAGGGGATCGCGGCATCGAAGGCGCCGGTGCTCATCAGCCATACCGGCTGCCGCGCGCTCGCCGACCTGCCACGCAACACGACCGACGCCGAGTTGCGCGCGATGGCCGAACGCGGCGGCGTCGCGGGCATCATCTTCTGGCCCTACCTGCGCACCGACACGCAGCCGATGGCGATCGACGTGGTGCGCCACATCGAACATGCGATCGACGTCTGCGGCGAGGACCATGTCGGCATCGGCACCGACGGCGGCATCGCGCCGATCGAGCGCACGCCGCAGTTCGAGCAGGACAACCGCGAGAACATCGCCGCGATGGTCGGCGACGGCATCTTCGACCACGGGCGTCCGGCGGACCTCTACATGTTCATCCCCGACCTCAACGTCGCCGACCGCTTCGACGTGCTCGCGGCCATGCTGTCCGCACGCGGCCATTCCGACGCGCGCATCGAGAAGATCCTCGGCGCCAACTTCGCGCGCGTGCTCGGCGACGTCTGGGGTTGAGCCGGGCGCCTCGTTCGGCGAGCGGCCCGCGCGGCGACACTAGGCCGCGCGCCGGCCCGGGCATACACTGGCGCGAACCCGGAGGCGACCCATGACTTCGATCTACGACTTCAGCGCGAAGACCATCGACGGCGAGGAGCAATCGCTGTCGGCCTACCGCGGCAAGACGCTGCTGATCGTCAACGTCGCCTCGAAATGCGGGTTCACGCCGCAGTACACCGGGCTCGAGGCGCTGTACGAGAAGTTCCGCGGCCAGGGCCTCGTCGTGCTCGGCTTCCCGTGCGACCAGTTCGGCCACCAGGAGCCGGGCGACGAAGCCGAGATCAAGAACTTCTGCTCGCTCACCTACGACGTGCAGTTCCCGATGTTCGCGAAGGTCGAGGTCAACGGCGCCGGCGCGCACCCGCTCTACCGCTACCTCAAGAAGGAAGCGAAAGGCCTGCTCGGCAGCGAGGCGATCAAGTGGAACTTCACCAAGTTCCTCGTCGACAAGGACGGCAAGGTGGTCAGGCGCTATGCCCCGACCGACACGCCCGAGTCGATCGGAAAGGACCTCGCGCAGGCGCTCTGAGGCGGATCAGGGCCGGGCCATCGCGCCAAGGCGATCGCGCACGGCAGGCTCGAGCGACTTCATGCCCGCGCTGCGCCCGAGCGCGAGCGCCGCATCCGCATCCAGTCCTTCGTACCGCGCCGCTTCCAGCGCGAGCAGTGCGCCGGCGCGATTGCCGCTCGCACAGTGCAGCAACACCGGCCCGCCCGCGGCCGCGAGGGCTGCGTGCAGCGCCTGCGCATTGGCCGGGGTGAGGTCGGCGGCTCCTTCGACCGGCACGTTGACGTAGCGCAGGCCGAGTTGCCTTGCGAGCGCCGCCTCGTCGTAGCCGCGCGCCTCGTCCGGTCCGCGCAGGTCGATCACGACGCCGCCGCCGGCCGCGAACGCGCGCAACTGGTCCGCCGTGGGCTGCCCGCCGACCTGCAACGTCGCACGCGGTTGCGCATAGCCCGACAACTTCACGTCGTGCATGCAACCCGAGAGCCCTGCGACCCACGCCGCCAACAGCAACGGGACGATACGCATCGGACGATCTCCGGACGGGAGCGCGATTATCCCACGCCGCACGCGCCGGCGCAGGTTCGCGCTCGCGCGCCGCGCCCGCCGTCGCAAGCCCCGCGTGCCGCCGCGCGAGCGTGCTATACCTGCGTGCGGACCACCTGCATGCCCGGATCATCATGCCCGCTTCGTCGCTGACCCGTGCCGAACTGCGCACGCTCACGCTCGCCGCGCTCGGCGGCGCGCTCGAGTTCTACGATTTCATCATCTTCGTGTTCTTCACCGCGACGATCGGCGAGTTGTTCTTTCCGCCCGATACGCCGGACTGGCTGCGCCAGCTGCAGACGTTCGGCCTGTTCGCGGCAGGCTATCTCGCGAGGCCGCTCGGTGGCATCCTCATGGCGCACTACGGCGACCGCGACGGCCGCAAGCGGATGTTCATGCTGAGCGTGCTGCTGATGGCGCTGCCGACGCTCGCGATCGGACTGCTGCCGACATGGGCGTCGATCGGCGCGGCCGCGCCGATCGCACTGCTGCTGCTGCGCATCCTGCAAGGCGCCGCGGTCGGCGGCGAGGTGCCCGGCGCATGGACCTTCGTCGCCGAACACGTGCCGCAGCCGCGAATCGGCTTCGCCTGCGGCACGCTCACGGCGGGCCTCACCGCCGGGATCCTGCTCGGCTCGCTGATCGCGACCTGGGTCACCGCGCGCTTCGACGCGGCCGAACTGCTCGCGTGGGGGTGGCGCGTGCCGTTCCTCGTCGGCGGCGTGTTCGGCCTGTGCGCGGTCTTCCTGCGCAGCCTGCTCGAGGAGACGCCGGTGTTCGAGGAGCTGCGCCGCCGGCGCGAACTCGTGCGCGGGCTGCCGCTGCAGGTGGTGCTCGCCGGACACGGTCGTGCGGTCGTGCGGTCGATGCTGCTGACCTGGCTGCTGACTGCCGCGATCGTCGTGCTCATCCTCATGACGCCGACGTTGATCCAGAAGCTGTACGCGATCCCGGCACCGCGCGCGCTGGCCGCGAACAGCGTCGCGACCTTCGCGCTCACGCTCGGCTGCATCGCATTCGGCCTGCTCGCCGACCGCCTCGGTGCGGCGAAGGCGCTCGGCCTCGGTTGCGCGCTCCTGTTCGGGACGACGTTGCTGTTCTACCACGGGCTTGCGCAGGCGCCCGGGTGGCTCTACGCGCTGTACGGCGCGACCGGCTTCTGCGTCGGCGTGGTCGGCGTGATACCCGTGCTGCTGGTGCAGGCGTTCCCACCCGCGGTGCGTTACTCGGGCGTGTCGTTCGCCTACAACGTCGCCTATGCGGTGTTCGGCGGCCTTACGCCGCTCGTCGTCACGCTGCTCATGAGGAACCAGCCCCTCGCGCCCGCCTGGTACGTGGCCGCGCTGTGCCTGCTCGGCGTCGCGCTCGCATGCGCGTCGGTGCGCGCGGGGGCAACCAGGGAAGATTGATCCCGGGCCGGGCGCGCCGCGCGCGCCGAAGGTGCATGCCCGGCCAGACGACGGCGGTCGCCCGCGACTGTTCGGCCACGGAGCCGCGGATGTCGTCATCGATGTCGACCTCGCCGACGCGCCCGGCCACGACCACGCGTTCGCGAATGGCTCGGAACGACCCCGCGACGCGTTACGGCTGCGTTCCAAACGACGCGCGAATTCGAGACTGAGGCGACACGCATGCGGCCGCGGCAATCCGGGAGCAGGGTGACCTTCCGTTGCCCTCGTCCGGAGTCCGCCATGCACCGTCCGCTCGTGCTCGCCTGCGCAGTGATCGCATGCCTTCTTTGCGCCCCGGCCGTCGCCGGCGGCACGTTCCAGCGCAGCGCCGACATGGCGACGCCGCGCGCGTCGTACGGCACCGCGATGCTGCCCGACGGCCGCGTGCTGTTCACGGGCGGCATCGCCGATTTCGGCGTGCACCTCGTCCAGGCCGAGTTGTACGACCCTGCGACCGATGCGTTCGTGCCGACGGGCGCGATGACCGAGATCCGCATGCGGCCGACCGTCGCCGCACTCGCCGACGGCCGCGTGCTCGTGCTCGGCGGGCGCGGCGGCGCGAGCGGCGATGCGCTCGCGACGGCCGAACTCTACGATCCGGCGACCGGCCAGTTCAGCGCGACCGGCGCGATGGCCGGGCCGCGCTACGTCGCGAGCGCGACCCTGCTCGAAGACGGCCGCGTGCTCGTCGCGGGCGGCCTCACCGCGCGCGACGTGCTCGCGACGGCCGAACTCTACGACCCCGCGACGGGCACGTTCAGCGCGACCGGCAGCCTCGTCGAAGCGCGCATCCAGCCGCTTGCGGTCCGTCTCGCCGACGGTCGCGTGCTGATCGCGGGCGGCGACGGCGTCGGCGGGCCGCTCGCGAGCGCCGAACTCTACGACCCGCTGACCGGCACGTTCGCACCGACCGGCAGCCTGCCCGAACCGCGCGAGGTGCAGTCGTTCGTGCGCCTCGCCGACGGCCGCGTGCTCATGGCCGGCGGCAGCGACGGCGGCTACAGCGGCGGCTTCCCGATCTACTACCCCGACGCGGCCGTCTATGATCCGGCCGCCGGTGCGTTCACGCCCGCGGGCACGCTCGCGCACGCGCGCGAGCTGCAGGCGGCCGCGCGGCTCCCCGATGGGCGCGTGCTCGTCGCGGGCGGCTCGCACCTCGCGGGCGAACCGGGCAGCGTCACGGTCCCGATCGCGGAAGCGTGGGATCCCGCGACGGCGAGCTTCGAAGACATCGGTCCGATGGCCGTGCCGCGCTACGAGGCGACGCCGGTCACGCTCGCCGACGGCAGCATCCTGCTCGCGGGCGGCTGGGCGTTCGCGGGCGATACCGTCGGCGACATGCCGACCGCGACCGCGGAGCGCTTCGTGCCCGATGCCGTGGACGCGATCTTCGACGACGGCTTCGACGCCGCGCTGCGCTGATCGCACTCGATCGGCGTCGCGTGCCGATGCGCCGCGCGCGGGGAAATCAGCCGATAATCGGCGCATGAGCGAATCCATGCGCGACGCGATCCTGATCGGCGGCGGCCACAACGGCCTCGTCTGTGCGGCCTACCTCGCGCGCGCGGGGCGCACGGTCACCGTGCTCGAACGGCGCGACGTCGTCGGCGGCGCCGCGGTCACCGAGGAGTTCCACCCGGGCTTCCGCAATTCGGTCGCGGCGTACACGGTGTCGCTGCTGCAGCCGAAGGTGATCCGCGAACTCGAACTCGAGCGGCACGGACTGCGCGTCGTGCAGCGCAGGCTCAACAACTTCCTGCCGCTCGGCGACGATCCCGATCCGGCGAAGCGTTACCTCATCAGCGGCGGCGGACGCACGCGGGCCGAAGTCGCGAAGTTTTCGCCGCGCGACGCCGAGCGGCTGCCCGAGTACGAACGCCGCCTCGACGCGATCGCCGACGAGTTGCGCGCGCTCGCGCTCGAGGCGCCGCCGAACCTCGTCGAAGGCGGCTGGTTCAAGGCGCTGCCCGAGCTGCTGCGCGCGGGCCGGCTCGGCCGGCGCGTGAAGGCGCTCGATGCGCGCCTGCGCACCGACCTGCTCGACCTGTTCGCGATCTCGGCGGCCGAATACCTCGACCGCTTCTTCGAGAGCGAACCGATCAAGGCGCTGTTCGGTTTCGACGGCGTGGTCGGCAACTACGCGAGCCCGTACACGCCCGGCAGCGCGTACGTGCTGCTGCACCACGTGTTCGGCGAGGTCAACGGCGTCAAGGGCGCCTGGGGCCACGCGATCGGCGGCATGGGCGCGATCACCCAGGCGATGGCGAAATCGGCCGCGGCGTCCGGCGTCGAGATCCGTACCGGCAGCGGCGTGCGCGAGATCGTCGTCGAGCGCGGTCGCGCGGTCGGCGTCGTCACCGACAAGGGCGAGACGTTGCGTGCGCGCACGATCGTCGCCAACGTGAATCCGAAGCTGCTCTACGAGCGCCTGCTCGATCCCGCGGTCGTGCCGGCGCCCGTGCGCGAACGCATGGCGAACTGGCGTTGCGGCTCGGGCACATTCCGCATGAACGTCGCGCTGAGCGAACTACCGCGTTTTCGTGCGCTGCCGCAAGCGGGTGACCACCTCACCGCGGGCATCATCATCGCGCCGAGCCTCGACTACATGGACCGCGCGTACCTCGATGCGCGCGCGCACGGCTGGTCGAAGCAACCGATCGTCGAGATGCTGATCCCGTCGACGCTCGACGACTCGCTCGCGCCAGCGGGCCGCCATGTCGCGAGCCTGTTCTGCCAGCACGTCGCGCCGCAGCTGCCGGACGGCCGCTCGTGGGACGACCATCGCGACGACGTCGCCGACCTCATGATCGACACGGTCGAGCGCTGGGCGCCCGGCTTCAAGGCGTCCGTGCTCGGGCGCCAGATCAAGTCGCCGCTCGACCTCGAACGCGATTTCGGCCTGCTCGGCGGGGACATCTTCCACGGCGCGCTGTCGCTCAACCAGCTGTTCAGCGCGCGACCGATGCTCGGTTACGCCGACTATCGCGGTGCGCTCGCAGGGCTCTACCTGTGCGGCGCAGGCACGCACCCGGGCGGCGGCGTGACCGGCGCGCCCGGCCACAACGCCGCACGCGCGATCCTGCGCGACCTGCGCTGAGCGCATCCGGGAGGCGTATCGTCGGCGCATGCGGGCGGCGACCTCGCGCCGCCCGACGCCAGGACCAGAGGTGCCATGAAAGCGATGCCCGCCGTGCTCGCCGTCGCCATCGCCGCGACGTCCGCGCTCGCCGCCGACAAGCCGGTGCAGGCGACGACGAAGGACGCGTTCGCGACGGTCGCCGCGAACGTCCGCCGCGAGATGGAGGGCGACGGCCGCTACGCGCACGTGAAGCCGACCGAGCGCGACAAGGTCGAGCGGGGCCTCGCGCGGATGCAGGCGCTGTTCGACAAGACGGGCTCGATCGACGCGATGGGAGCGCCGCGCCCGGGTCCACCGACCGGCATCGCCGTGCACGTCCGGCCTGCTTCGGGTTTCCGGCGCGCTTTCCCGTAAAGGGAAGCACCCGCGCCGCGTGCGCTGAACCCGAGGTCGACCCATGAGCCCGTACCATCCGCGCAACGTCGTCGCCGCCGCGTTGTGCTGCGCGACGATCGCCGCCGTCGCCGCGCCCGACAGCGGCGACCGCTATCGCGTGACGACGACGATGCAGATGGCGGGCATGTCGATGCCGGGCAAGCCGGTCGACGTCTGCACCGCGCGCGCGAACCCGGTCAGCGAGCAGGCGATCCCGAAGGACAAGGACTGCGACGTGCAGAACTTCCGCATCGACGGCAGCAAGGCGTCGTACCACATCGTCTGCACCGGCAGGAACGCCATGACCGGCGACGGTGAGATGGAGACGTTGCCGGACGGCTATCGCGGCAGCATGAAGGCGCAGGTGCAGGGCGAGCAGATCACGATGAGCTACGAAGGCAAGCGCATCGGCGACTGCGACTACGCGAGCGAATCGCCCGCCGCGATCGGCAAGGCGATGACCGCCCAGGCGTGCGAGGCGCAGCTCGGCTCGATCATGTCGTACTCGATGTACGTCGGCGCGAAGGCGGCGTGTCCGACCTACAAGGCCAAGTTCTGCGCGAACGTGGATCGCACGATGGGCGAGGCCGACGATCCGGCGCGCTTCGCGGAGACGGACCGCACGTTCGGTGGTGCCGCGTGGCAGGCGCTCGAAGCCTGCGGCGCCGGATCGCGCGCGACGGTCCTCGCGAAGGCGTGCGCGCGGGCGGAGACGAGCGGCAACCTCGACTTCGTCGGCGACGCCTGCCCTGATCTCGCGCCGAAGCACTGCGCCGACGCCGATCCGAATCGCAGCGGTCGCTTCCTCGTGCAGCATTGCGCCGAGCGCGCGCGCACGCTCGCCGCACAGCAGTGCGAGGGCCGCGGCTATACCGCGATGCAGTCCTCGCCGTATCGCGCGTTCTGCGGCAGTTACGCCACCGAGCGCCTGCGCGCGCGCGGCAACGCAGGCGCGCAGGACGCGAACGGCAGCCGCTGATGCGCGCGACGCGCACGCATGCCGCGGCGTGCGCGCTCGCCGTCGCGTTCGCGTGCGCAGGCGTGCGGGCGTCGCCTGCGGGCGTGGGGCCGACCGACGCGCCGGTCGACGCCTATGCCGACGTCGCCGCGGCGTACTGGGTCGAAGTCGACGGGCGACCGCTGTGGGCCGGCCGCGCGGACGAGCGACGGCCGATGGCGAGCCTCGCCAAGCTCATGGCGGCGCTCGTCGCGGTCGAGCAGGGCGATCTCGACGCATGGGCCGAGGTCTCCGCGGCCGCCGCGACGGAGACCGGCACGCGCATCGGCCTGCGCCGCGGCGAGCGTGTGGCGCGGCGTGACCTCGTGCTCGCGGCGATGGTGCGCTCGGCCAACGACGCGTGCCGCGCGCTCGCCGACGCGGTCGGCGCGACGATCGATGCCGGCGATCCGACCCGCGCGTTCGTCGCACGAATGAACGCGCGCGCGCGCACGCTCGGACTTGCCGACACGCATTACGCGAATCCGTGCGGCCACGACGATCCGATGCAGTACACGAGCGCGCGCGATCTCGCCATGCTGTCGCGCGCGGTACTCGGCCAACCCGAGCTCGCGGATGCGGCGCGCCGGCAGGAAGTCCGCTTCGCGACCGCGGCGGGCCGGATCGTCGTCGCGCGCTCGACCAATGCCCTGCTCGCGGGCCTGCCCGGTGCCCGCGGCCTCAAGACCGGCACCACGCCCGCCGCCGGACGCTGCCTCGTCGTCGTCGTCGAACGCGACGGGCATCGCGTGCTCGCCGTGCTGCTCGATGCGGGCGAGCGCTGGTGGGATGGCCTCGCGCTCGTCGAGCTCGCGTTCGAGGCGCGACCTGCCGCGCACGACGCGCCGCCGGGATCGACAGCACCGTCGACGGGACGGCGGCCCGAACCGACCGTGCCACCACGGCCATGAACCGATCCGTCGCGCGCGCTCCCGCGCACGAATCGCGCGCCGAAGGCGCGCGCGGGCCGCGTCGCGCGGGTACGTGGCGGTCGCTCGCGGTGCTCGTCGGCGCGGTGCTGCTCGCGTACGCGAATGCATTCGCCGCCGCGTACCAGTTCGACGACTTCGCCGCGATCCTCGCCAACCCGTCGACGCAGGGGCTGTCCGATTGGTGGCGATCGCTGCCGGGCATCCGCCCGCTGCTCAAGCTGAGTTTCGCGCTCACGTTCGAAGCTGGGGGCGGCGCCGTCGCGATCCACGCCGGCAACGTCGCGATCCATGCCGCCAATGCGTGCCTGCTGTGGTCGCTGTGGCGGCGCTGGCTGCCGCGGCTCGCGCCCGCGCTCGGTCCGGTCGACGCCACCGCGCTGCTGGCGGCGCTGCTGTTCGCCCTGCATCCTGCAGCGACCGAGGCGGTCACCTACGCGAGCGGCCGTTCGATCTCGCTCGCCGCGACGTTCGTGCTCGGCGCCGTGCTCGCCGACGATGCCGCGTGCATGCAGCCTTCGCGCCGTGCGCTCGCGTGGCTCGGCCCCGCGCTGTTCGCGCTCGCGCTCGCGGTGCGCGAGACCGCGGTCGTGATGCCCGCGATCCCGCTGCTGCGCGCGTGGGCGGAAGGGATATCGCTGCGCGCGGCGACGCGGCGCCTGCGACCCTACGCGCTCGTGCTCGCCATCGCCGCGGTCGCGGCGCTCGCGACGCCGGGCTACCACGTGTTCTTCGGCGTGAGCCTCGCGACGCGGCCGCTCGCCGCGCAGCTTGCGAGCCAGCTGCTCGCGCACGGCTATCTCCTCACGCATCCGCTCGTGGGCATCACCAACATCGATCCGGACCTGCGCGTGCCGACGGCGTGGTCCGCGTCGCTCGCCGTCGTCGTTGCGCTGCTCGTGGGCCTCGCCGTGGCGATGTCCGCCGCGCGTCGTCGCATGGCGTGGCTCGCGTTCGGGATCGGCTGGTACTTCCTGCAGCTCGCGCCCGCCAACTCGTTGCTGCCGCGGCTCGATCTCGCCAACGATCGCCACCTCTACCTTGCGCTCGCGGGGCCGATGCTCGTCGTCGCGTGCGCGCTCATGCGAACCGCGGAACGGGTTCGCGCGCGAACCGCGGCGCGCGTCGTCGCGTACGCGTCGTGCGCGATGCTTGCGTTCGCGACAGCGATGCGCAATGCGGATTACCGCAGCGAAGTCGCCCTGTGGCAGGCGACGGTGCGCGAATCGCCCGGCAAGGCGCGTGCGTGGCTCAACCTCGGCTACGCGTGGCGCCTGGACGGCGATGCCACGCGTGCGGCGGCGGCCTATCGCTGTGCGCTCGCGCTCGACCCGACGAACGCACAGGCGGCGATCGACCTCGACATGGTGGCGCCGGACGACGGCATCGCCGCCGGCTGTCCCGCGAGCGGGTGAACGGCCCTGCGCGGGCCGCGGCGGCCCGCATGGACGTCACGCGTCGCTAGTCGCCCTTCGTCGTCGCCGGCGGCGTATTCGCGCCCGCCTCGCCAGGGCTCTTTTCGCTGCTGCGCTCGAGCTTCTTGGCGCGCTTCTCGTCCTGCTGCTTCTTCTTCGCCAGCTCGCGCTGGCGCTTCTCGTAGTTGTAGTTGGGTTTCATCGCCATCGGCTGCTCCTCCAAAACGAGAAAACCCCGGGCCTCGCGACCCGGGGTTCCTGACGGTGACGTCGGTGAACCGGCTTAAGCCAGCTGCACTTCGTCGGCCTGCATGCCCTTCTGGCCCTGGACGGGCACGAAGGTGACACGCTGGCCCTCGGCGAGGGTCTTGAAGCCCGTGCCCTGGATCGCGCGGAAATGCACGAACAGGTCCGGGCCGCTTTCCGGCGTGATGAAGCCGAAACCCTTCGCATCGTTGAACCACTTGACCGTACCGCTCTGGCGACTCGCCATGACTGACTCCTGCAAACTCGAAAGACGTGAATTCGCGATCCCGGGCACATCCCGGGTCGAGACTGAGGTTGGCAAGGAGAAAGCGAGGCGAGGCGAAGGAGCGGATCGAAATCCGATCGCTTCAGGTCACGGTTCACAGTGACCCTGACAAACACAGTGCGCCCACCATACAGGCATTTCGTCCATAAAGCCAATCGCGACGTCGAAACCGTTCAGGATCGCGCCGCCTTGTCGGCCAGCAACGCGCGCAGTTGCTGCTTCTCCTCGTTCGTGAGCGGCGCCTCGGCCTGCCTGCGCGTGAGATCGTCGAGGCGCTGCTGCGCGGTCTGCCGCTCCAGCTGCGCGATCGCGTCGACGAACTCCGCGCGCGCTTCGCTCTCGCCGCCGGGAAAGTCGACCACCGCGAGCTTCTGCAGCGCCTTCGCCTCGTCGCGCTCGGCGAAATGCTCGAGCAACGCGCCGGTGGTGAGGTTCGCGCGCGCGCGGCACAGCGCGATGAGTTCGACCAGCAGCGCGATGCCGGGCTGGCGCAGTTCCGCGAACGACCACGGCGGGTCGAGCGCGAGCGCGAGCACGGGGCGCTGCACGAGCAAGGTGATCGCCGCGCGCACGAGCGAGCGCTGCGCCGGGCGCGCGACGCGCGGCTTCGCCGGCGCCTCGGACGGCGCGGCGGCGACCTGCACGCGTACGCCCGTGGTCCTGTCGAGTTCGGCGAGCATGAGGTCGCGGAACGCGCCGTCCGGGATCTGGGCGAGCAGCGGCCGCGCCCGCTCGGCGAGGCGCGCCCTGCCGTCGAGCGAACCGAGGTTGACGTCCTTGCCGAGTTCGCCGAAGAAGAACTCGCTGAGCGGCATCGCGTCCTTGAGGCGCTGCTCGAAACCGGCAAGGCCCTCCTTGCGCACGAGCGTGTCGGGATCCTCCCCCTCGGGCAGGAACAGGAACAGCGCCTGCCTGCCGTCGCGCATGCGCGGCAGCACCGATTCGACCGCGCGCCACGCGGCCTGGCGCCCCGCGCGATCGCCGTCGAAGCAGAAATAGACGTCCGCGCACTGGCGGAACAGGATCTCGGCGTGGTCGCGCGTGGTCGCCGTGCCGAGCGTCGCGACCGCCTGCGGCACGCCGAACTGGTGCAGGCTGATCACGTCCATGTAGCCCTCGACGACGACGAGGCGCGGGATCTTCGCGTGCGCCTCGCGCACCTGCCACAGGCCGAACAGCTCGCGGCCCTTGTGGAACAGCGGAGTTTCGGGCGAGTTCAAGTACTTCGGCCCTTCGGCCTTGTCGGATGCTTCCTTCGGAGCGGCGTTCAGTTGAGACGTGCCGGCAGGCATGCCCGCTTGTTGACCTTCGCGATCAGGGCGAACGGCGGGAATGATTCGGCCGCCGAACGCGATCGTGCGGCCGCGCCGATCGAGGATCGGGAACATCACGCGGTTGCGGAAGCGGTCGTATTTCGACCCGCGTTCGCCGCTCGTGAGCATGCCCGCCTTCTCGAGCAGCGTGATGCGCTGCGTGTTGGTGCCGAGCGCGTTCTTCAGTGCGTCCCACGCGTCGGGCGCGAAACCGAGGTTGAAGCGCGCGAGCGTCGACGCGTCGAGGCCGCGGTCTTCGAAGTATGCCCGCGCGCGGGCGCTCGCCTCGAGCTGGCGGCGGTAGAACGCGGCAGCCGCGTCGAGCAGCTTGTAGAGGTCGGTGCTGTCTTCGCGCGGCGCCTCGCGCCCGCCTTCGTACGGCACCTTGAGGCCGAGGCGGTTCGCGAGCTCCTCGACCGCGTCGGGGAATTCGAGGCGGTCGTAATTCATGAGGAAGCCGATCGCGCTGCCGTGCGCGCCGCATCCGAAGCAGTGGTAGAACTGCTTGGCCGGGCTGACCGTGAACGACGGCGAGCGCTCGTCGTGGAACGGGCAGCGCGCCGACCAGTCGCGGCCGGCCTTCTTCAGCGGCACGCGTTCCTGGATCACGTCGACGATGTCGACGCGCGCGAGCAGGTCGTCGATGAACTTTTCGGGGATGCGGCCGGACATTGGGCGCTCAGCATGCCACGCGGGGACGACGGCCGCCGGGCGATCGCCGGCGGGTCAGCCTTCCTGCGGGATCAGCAGCCAGAGGATGAGGTACACGAGCAGGCCGGGGAAGGCGGCCGACACGATCGAGCCGATCACGTAGACGACGCGCAGGCCGGTCGGGTCGAGTCCGAAATGTTCGGCGATGCCGCCCATCACGCCCGCGACGACGCGATGGCGGCGCGAACGGCGCAGCGGCCGTGCAGCGGTCATGGGCGCGCTCCTCCGGGTCAGCCGCCGAGCTTCTGCTTGACCAGCGCCGAGACCTGGCCCATGTCGGCGCGGCCGGCGACCTGCGGCTTGACCAGTCCGACGACCTTGCCCATGTCCTTCGCGCTCGTCGCGCCGGCGTCGGCGATCGCCCGGGTGACGATCGCGTCGATCTCGCCGGCGGACATCTTCGCCGGCATGTAGCCCTCGATCACGCCCATCTCGTAGCGCTCGATCGCGGCGAGGTCCTCGCGGCCGGCGCCTTCGTACTGCGTGACCGAATCCTTGCGCTGCTTGAGCATCTTCTCGAGCACCGAGAGCACCTGCGCGTCGTCGAGCACGATGCGCTCGTCGACCTCGCGTTGCTTGATCGCGGCATTGACGAGGCGGATCACGCCGAGGCGTTCCTTGTCGCCGCCCTTCATCGCGGCCTTCATGTCGTCGGTGAGCTGTTGCTTGAGTGACATCGGAAACTCCATGGCCCGGACCGCGGGTGTCAGCGGGCGTCGTGGGTGGCCGCAGGCGCGAGGCGCGCCGGCAGCGAGCGGCTGATTTCGCCGGCGAGATCCTTCTGCGACGCGACGACGTCGCCGAGCGGACGGTCGCAGCTCTGTGTCCAGGCCACGTGGCCGTCGCCGCCGTGCAGCCGGCGCGCGGCGACGCGATGGGTGGCGTCCGACCTGCGCTCGCTGCGCCCGTCGGGCTCGATCTCTCCGCGCAGCGGATCGACGCGCCAGTCGCCGACGCGCAATGGGCTGTGCATGGACTCGGGCATGCGCCGGTTGGGGTGACAGGGTGGACCCCGATTGTATCCCGGGACCGCCGCGTCGCGCGGGTGCGCCATGTCAGGCTGTTCGAGGATTCTCGAGGCGTTCGTCAGGACTGACGCCGGCCCAACGCAAAAAGCCGGCACCCTTGCGGGTGCCGGCCGAATGAACAGCCCTTTCATCCTGCCGATCCGGTCCGGGGTGCGCGGGCGCGCGTCCCCGAAGCGACCGGCGTCGAGGATCAGTACAGGCGTTGACGCTTGGTCACGTCGCGCGAGACGCGGCGAAGGTGACGCTTGACCGCAGCCGCGCGCTTGCGCTTGCGCTCCTGGGTCGGCTTTTCGTAAAACTCGCGCTTGCGCACTTCAGCCAGCACGCCTGCTTTTTCGCAGGTGCGCTTGAAGCGGCGCAGGGCAAACTCGAACGGTTCGTTTTCGCGAACTTTGACGTTGGGCATACATTCTCCAATGACACAGGCCCGGGGCTGACGGGCGAGCCGTGTATTCTATCCCGATGAATCCAGCCATTGCAAAGGCACCCGGCGGCCCCGTGCTCGGGATCGAGACGTCCTGCGACGAGACCGGCGTGGCCGTGTTCGACCCCGCCCGCGGCCTGCTCGCCCATACCCTCTACAGCCAGGTCCGCATGCACGCGGACTACGGTGGGGTCGTACCCGAGCTCGCCTCGCGCGACCACGTGCGCAAGCTGCTGCCGCTCGTGCGCGAAACCCTCGCCCGCGCCGGCCTCGGCGTCGCCGACATCGGCGGGGTCGCCTACACGGCCGGACCGGGGCTCGTCGGCGCCCTGCTCGTCGGCGCGACCGCGGCGCGGTCGCTGGCCTGGTCGCTCGGCCTGCCCGCGATCGGCGTCCACCACATGGAGGGGCACCTGCTCGCACCGCTGCTCGAGGCCGATCCGCCCGAGCCGCCGTTCGTCGCGCTGCTCGTCTCGGGCGGCCATTCGATGCTCATCGAAGTCGCCGCGATCGGTCGCTACACCCTGCTCGGCGACACGCTCGACGATGCGGCCGGCGAGGCGTTCGACAAGACGGCCAAGCTCATGGGGCTGCCGTACCCCGGCGGGCCCGCGCTCGCGCGGCTCGCCGAACACGGGCGGCCGGGCGCGTTCCGCTTCTCCCGCCCGATGACCGATCGGCCCGGCCTCGATTTCAGTTTCTCGGGGCTGAAGACCCAGGTCCTGCTCGCCTGGCAGCAGAGCGACCGTTCCGAGCAGACCAAGGCCGACGTCGCGCGCGCGTTCGAGGAGGCGATCGTCGAGACGCTCGCGATCAAGTGTCGTCGCGCGCTTGCGCATAGCGGCGCGAGGCGGCTCGTGATCGCGGGCGGCGTCGGCGCGAACCGGCGCCTGCGCAGCGAACTCGCCGACGCGGGCGCGCGCGAAGGCTTCAGCGTGCACTTCCCGCGGCTCGAGTTCTGCACCGACAATGGCGCGATGATCGCGCTCGCGGGGGCGCTGCGCCTTGCCGCCGGCCAGCATGACACGCTCGAGATCCAGGTGCGTCCGCGCTGGGACCTCGCGAGCCTTCCGCCCGTCGCGTGATCGCGACGATCGTCGCACCACCTACACTCCGCCCTCGGCCCCAACCTTCAAGAACGCATGGACCTCGTCTTCATCGAAGATCTGCGCATCGAGACGATCATCGGCATCTACGACTGGGAGCGCACGACGCGCCAGGTCGTGGCGCTCGACATCGAGATGGCGTTCGACAACTCGCGCCCTGCGGCGAGCGACCGCATCGCCGACACGCTCGACTACAAGGCCGTGTCGAAACGCCTCATCGCGTTCGTCGGCGAATCGCGCTTCGAGCTCGTCGAGACGCTCGCCGAGCGCTGTGCGGCGATCATCCGCGACGAGTTCGGCGTGCCGTGGCTGCGCCTGAAATTGTCCAAGCCGGGCGCCGTGACCGGCTCGCGCGCGGTCGGCGTGGTGATCGAGCGCGGAACGCGCGCGTGACCGCGCGCCACGGGTTTCCGCACGAGCCCCGCGTCCGCGCCACTGCCCTCGGCCCTCGCGTCATGCACCGCGCGTGGCTCAGCCTCGGTTCCAACCTCGACGCCGAGCGCCATCTGCGCGCGGCACTCGCCGAGTTGCGCGCGCGCTTCGGCCCGATCGTCGCGTCGCCGGCGTACCGGTTCGCCGCGGTCGGCTTCGACGGCCCGGCCTTCGTCAATCTTGCCGCCCGCATCGACAGCGATCTCGATGCGCCTGCGCTGGACGATTGGCTGCACGCACTCGAGGATCGCCACGGGCGCCGCCGCGACGTGCCGCGCTACTCGAGCCGCACGCTCGACGTCGACATCGTGCTGTTCGACGACGCGATCATCGATGGCCCGGGCCACCTGCAGGTGCCGCGACGCGAACTGCGCGAAACGTTCGTGCTCAAGCCGCTCGCCGACATCGCCGCCGACGTGCGCGTACCCGGCGACGGCCGCACGCTCGCCGAACTGTGGGCCGCATCACCCGATCACGCAACCCGCTTCGAATCAGTCGCGTTGTAGGAGCGACTGCAAGAGCCTGAAACACGAAGGACACGAAGGACACGAAGGACACGAAGGACACGAAGGACACGAAGGAAAAGCAGCAGCAGGAAAAAGCTTTAAACACGAAGCACACGGAGCACACGGAGAAAGCAAGACGAGAAGCTCTTCATCCGAAGGCTTTTCCTCTGTGTGCTCCGTGCGCTCCGCGAGCTCCGTGTTTCAATTTCTTGATCTCTTGCTTTTCCTTCGTGTCTTGAACTTGCGCTCCTGCGCCAGGCAAGATCACATCGACAGCGAGCGGCCGCCGTCGACGCGGATGATCTGGCCGGTCACGTAGCGCGCGTCGCGCAGCAGCCAGAGCACGGCGCCGGCGACGTCCGCGGGGGTGCCTGCGCGCGCGAGCGGCGTGCGCGCGATGAGCTGCTGCTGTTCGGCTTCGTCCTTGCCCGCTTCGGGCCAGAGCACGGCGCCGGGCGCGACGCCGTTCACGCGCACGAGCGGCGCGAGTTCCTGCGCGAGAGCGCGCGTGAGCATCGCGAGCGCGGCCTTCGCCATGCAGTAGACGCTGTGCCGCGGCAGCGGGCGTTCGGCGTAGATGTCGACGAGGTTGACGATCGCGCCGTTGCGGCCCGCGAGATGGGGCGCCGCGGCCTGCGCGAGGAACAGCGGCGCGCGCGCATTCGCTGCGAACAGCTCGTCCCACTGCGTGGGCGTGACGCTCGCTAGCGGCGTCGGATAGAACGTCGATGCATTGTTCACGAGCGCGTCGAGGCGACCGAAGCGCGCGAGCACGGCGTCGACGAGGTCGGGCAGGCAGTCGGCGTCGGCGAGCTCGGCCTGCACGGTCAGGATGCTGTCCGGACGCTCGGCCTCGAGCTCCTGCGCGAGCGCTTCCTGTTCCGCGTACGAATTGCGTGCGTGCAAGGCGAGGTCGTAGCCGGCGGCATGCAGGGTGCGAGCGATCGTCGCGCCGACGCGACGCGCGGCGCCGGTCACGAGCGCTACCGGCCGTTGCTGCGTGCTCGCCATGTCGCGCTCTCCTTCAGGTTATGCTTCTTGCACGTCATCGCCGAGAGTGCCGCAGAACGTCGCGGCCGACCAGTCCTGAACACGCAGCTGCCCGAACCCAACAGCGACGAACGCGCGCACTCCGACCAGCTCGCGGCGCTCCTGCGCAACGAGATCCGCGCCAACGGCTCGATGCCGTTCTCGCGCTGGATGGAGCTGTGCCTGTACGCGCCCGGGCTCGGCTATTACAGCGCGGGGCGCACCAAGTTCGGCGCGGCCGGCGACTTCGTGACCGCGCCCGAACTCGGTTCCCTCTATGCGCGCTGCCTCGCGCGCGCGTTCGCGCCGACGCTCGGCGCGCTCGGCGCGGATGCCGACGTCCTCGAACTCGGCGGTGGCAGCGGTGCGTTCGCGGTCGACGCGCTGCGCGAGCTCGCCGCGATGGAGGCATTGCCGCGCCGTTTCCTCATCCTCGAGCCGAGCGCCGATCTCGCCGCGCGGCAGCGCGCACGCATCGCGGCCGAACTGCCCGCGGACGTCGCGGCGCGCGCGCAGTGGATCGCGCGCCCGCCCGAGCGCGGCTGGCACGGCGTGCTGTTCGCGAACGAGGTCGTCGACGCGCTGCCGACGACGCGCTTCACGTTGCTCGAGGGCGAAGTGCACGAGGAACACGTCGCGCTCGATGGGGGCGGACGCTTCGTGCGCGTCGATCGCCCGGCCGACCTGCTCGTCGCGAACGCGGTGCGCCATCTCGAACGCGCGCTCGGCACGCCCTTCGTCGACGGCTACCGCTCCGAAGTGCTGCCGCAATTGCCGTACTGGATGCAGGCGGTGGCTGCAACGCTCGAAGCGGGCGTCGCGCTGTTCGTCGACTACGGCTATCCGCGTGCGGAGTATTACCTGCCTACGCGCAGCGACGGCACGCTCGTGTGCCACTACCGCCACCGCGCGCACGCCGACCCGCTGCATTGGCCGGGCCTGACCGACATCACCGCGTTCGTCGATTTCACCGCGCTCGCGGAAGCGGGCGTCGGCGCCGGATTCGACTTCGTCGGCTACGCGCCGCAGGGCCAGTTTCTGCTCGCGAGCGGCCTGCTCGACCTCGTCGACGACGGCTTGCCCGAGATCGAGCGGGTGCAGCGCGTCGCCGAGGCCAAGCGCCTGACCCTGCCCGGCGACATGGGTGAGCGCTTCCAGGCGATCGCGTTCGCGCGTGGCGGCGTCGACGCCTTGCCGGGCCTGCGCGCGTTCGACCTTTCGCATCGGCTGTAGCCCGCGCCGGAACACGAAGGACACGAACGGGGGAGGGCGAGGAGGCCCGATGCACGGGGTCCGTGGAGGAAGAGCCCCTTCGCGCCCGCGCGTGTTGCTTGATCGCTCCCGTCCCGTCAGAGCGCTCCGCGTTCAGTCGCGTGACTCCCGTCCAAGGCTGCCGGGCGCGCCCCGCGCGTCTCGCTTCAGGGCGGCGATCGCCGCGATGCGTGCCGCGCGCACCGCTTCGCCGATCTTCGCCCCGGCAAGCCCCTGCGCGACGAACGGCGCGGCGTCGATCGCGCGTGCGGCCGCGTACGCGGCGCGCAGGTAGTCAGCCTGCGGATACGGTTCGTCGGCGCGTCCGAGTCGGCCGCGCTTGTCGGCTTCGCAGGCGAGCAGGAACGGCGCGATGCGCTCGGGACGACGGAACGCGTCGATGCGTTCGAGCCGGTCGAGCACGGTTTCCGCTCGCAGCTCGAATGCGCGGTGCGCGTCGAGATGGAAGCGGCAGACGAGTTCCGCGAGCGCCGCGTGCTCGGCCGGCACCTTCAGGCGCGCGCACAGCGCGCGCAGCGGCGCGACGCCGCGCTGCTCGTGCATCACGTGGCGCGGCAGCTCGGGTGTCGGCGTGAGCGCCTTGCCGAGGTCGTGCACGAGGGCGCACCAGCCGACGAGGTCGTCTCCGCGCGCGAGGCGCGCGGCCTGGTCGAGCACGAGTTCGACGTGCACGCCGGTGTCGATTTCCGGGTGGAACTCGGCGCGCTGCGGTACGCCGTAGAGGGCATCGATCTCCGGGAATACCACGCCGAGCGCGCCGCACGCGCGCAGCGCGCGCAGGAATGCCGACGGCGCCGGCTCGGTCAGCGCCTTGCGCGTCTCGCTCCAGACGCGCTCGGCGACGAGGTGGTCGACTTCGCCGTCGTCGACCATGCGCCGCATCAGCGCGAGCGTGTCGTCGGCGATGCGGAAACCGAGCGGGGCAAAGCGCGCGGCGAACCGTGCGACGCGCAGCACGCGCACCGGGTCTTCGACGAACGCGGGCGACACATGGCGCAGCACGCGCTGCTCGAGGTCGCGTCGGCCGCCGAACGGGTCGACGATGCCACCGCGCTCGTCCATCGCGATCGCGTTGATCGTGAGGTCGCGCCGCTCGAGATCCTGCTCGAGCGTGACCGAAGGGTCGGCGTGGATCGAGAAGCCGTGGTAGCCGCGCCCGGTCTTGCGCTCGGTGCGCGCGAGCGCGTATTCCTCCTGCGTCGCCGGATGCAGGAATACCGGGAAATCCTTGCCGACGGGACGATACCCCGCCGCGCGCATGTCCTCGGGGGTCGCGCCGACGACGACGAAGTCGCGATCGGCGACGTCGAGGCCGAGCAGGCGGTCGCGCACGGCGCCGCCGACGAGGTAGATGCGCATCGCTTGACTTGCCAGGGGAAACCGGCTGGCATTGTGCCAGCGAAACCCGGGGAGAATCGCTTGCACGCACGCCATGCCGTCTTCGCCTGCGCCCTGCTCGCGCTTCCGGCCTGCTCGACCGCGCCACGCAGGACCGCGCCCGCACCCGCGTCCGCGCCCGCACGCGACGATTCGCTCTACCGGGCACTCGGCGCGCAGGCCGGCATCGAGAAGGTCGTCGACGCCGCGCTCGGCGAAATCCACAACGACCCGCACATCAACCTGTTCTTCGCGAACACCGACATGCCGGATTTGCGGCGCTTGCTGATCGAGCAGTTCTGCGCGGCGACCGGCGGTCCCTGCGAGTACACGGGTCGCAGCATGGAAGAGGCCCACGGCGGACTCAACCTCACCGACGACGACTTCGATCGCTTCGTCGGCGACCTCGTGCGCGCATTCGACAAGGCCGCAGTGCCCAAGGACCAGCAGCAGCGACTGCTCGCCCTGTTCGGTCCGATGCGCCCGCAGATCGTGGGCCAGTAGGGCGGGCCGGGCCGCAGAGCGGCGGGCCCCGCCGACTGCCACCGCGTCGGATCGTCATCGCCGTGGCGGTTCGTCATTGCGCACCGGCCACGCGTGCTCCGCGCGTATCGCCGTGCCGGTCAGCCGCGCCGAAAGCGGTCGAGCGCGCGCTGGTGGCTGTCGCCGCCGAGCAGGCGCGGCATGATCGCTTCCATCGGCGTGGCGACGATGCCGAGCGCGGCGAGGCCGTCGTCGCGCGCGACCGAATCGAACTGCAGCGAGCGGAAGTTGTCGCGCGAGATCGGCTTGCCGGGCAACCATTCGCCGACGAGCGCCTGCACGCGGCCGAGCGCGTCCGGTAGCGGAAGCACGACGCGCCGCTTGCCGATCATGCGCGCGGTCCAGCGCACGATCTCGGCGAGCTCGATCACGCGCGGGCCGCCGAGCTCGTAGCATCGACCCTGCGTGTGGGGATGCGCGAGCGCACGTGCGAACGCCTCCGCGACGTCGCCGACATACACGGGCTGGAAGCGCGCGTGCGCGCGCGCGAGCGGCAGGATCGGCACCACGCGCAGCAGCGCGGCGAAGCGGAAGAACAGGCCGTCGCCGTCGCCGAAGATCACCGACGGGCGGAAGATCGTCCATGCGAGGGGCGACGAGCGCACGAGCGCTTCCGCCTGTGCGCGCGTCTGCAGGTAGTGACTCGTGCCTTCCCCCGCGCGCAGGGCGCTCATCTGCAGCAGGCGTCGCACGCCGCTACCGGCGCAGGCGTCGAGCAGGGTGCGCGTGAGCTCCACGTGCGCCTTGCGGAAGCCGGCGCCGTCGTTGCCACGCTCGTTGAGGATGCCGACCAGGTTGATCGCCGCGTCGGCGCCCGCGAGTTCGCGTGCGAGCGTCGAACGATCGTGCACGTCGGCATTGACGAGCGCGACGCGCGGCAACACGCCGAGCCCCCGATGCAGGTCGCGGTTGCGCGTGAGCACGCGGATCGCATGCCCGTCGCGCTGCAGTCGCGGCACGAGGTGGCGGCCGACGAAGCCGGTGCCGCCGAGCACGACGATCTTCTGCGGTCTCATCGCGAGCTCCTGCAAGGAACTCTCCATGTAGCGCGTTTCGCATGCGCTTGCAACGCGCTGCCTTCACGTCGAAGGCGGAAAGATTGAAACGCGGGGTACACGGAGGAAAAATTCCCGTGCCGTGCTCGCGTGCACCGCGCTCCGTTCTTCGGATCCGTCATTCGTTTCGAGGAGAACGCGACTGCACCGACGACGGCGGGGCCGCGGCGGGTTCGCCGCCGCCCGCCTCGGGCGGCGGCGCATCGCTCGCGGGCGAATCGGCCGGCGGAGTCTGCTCGACCGCGGTCGTCGCGCAGGCGACGGCCTTGCGCGGCGTCGAGTCGTCCGGCGCGCGGTAGGGCTGGCCGATCTTCGGCATGCGCGCGGACAGCGCGAGCGCGTTGCCGTTCATGCGCCAGTCGTAGATGACGCTGAAGGCGAGCACGCGCGCGACGTACTCGCGCGTCTCCTTGTACGGGATCGTTTCGATGAAGAAGTCCGGCTCGAGCGAGCCGCGCGCTTCGAGCCAGCGCCCGACCGGCGCCTGGCCGGCATTGTAGGCCGCGCTCGCGAGCCACGGACTGCCGTCGTAGGCGGCGGCCATGCGACCGAGGAAGCGCGTGCCGAGCCGCACGTTGAGGGTGGGATCGAACAGGTCGCGCGCGTTCGAATACGGCAGCTTCTCGGCTTTCGCGAGCTTCTTCGCGACGCCGGGCAGCAGCTGCATGAGGCCGTACGCGTCGGCGTGCGAATGCGCGTCGGTCATCCACGCGCTTTCCGCGCGCAGGATGCCGTAGGCCCACGACGGGTCGATGCCGGCGCCGGCGGCTTCGCGCCTGACCAGCGGCTCGAGGCCGAGCGGGAAGCGTTGCCGGTACAGCCGCTGCGTCTCGCGATCGGCCGAGAACGCGAACACGGCACGGTCGTACCAGCCCTTGCGATAGGCGTAGTCGGCGGCGAGCCGGCGCTGGTTCGCATCGAGCTTGGCGAGCGCGAAATTCCACTCCCGTCGCGCCTCCGGCAGCATGTCGAGTTCACGGAACTCGAAGGCGCGCACGAGGTCGGGCCGTTCGGCGATCGCGGCCTCCGACGCCGCGTCGCCGGCGAGTTCGAGCGGACAGATCGAGTACGGCTGGCCGCTCCAGTCCGCGGCGAGGAAGCCGTGGAAGTTCGCTTCGCGCGCGACCTCGGCGTAGAGCTTCGCGGCTTCGGCGTCGCGGCCGAGCTTGCCGAGCATGCGCGCGCGCAGATAGCGCCAGCGCGCGTCGGCCTTCTGCGTGTCGGACAGGCGCTCGATCGCGGCGAGCGTCTCGGCCCAGTCGCCGATGGCGAGCGCGATGCGCACGCGCCATTCGCGCGTCGCGTCGTCGTCGGCCGCCGCGGGCAGCGCCTTGAGGCGCGCGAGCGCATCCGGCGAATAGCTCGTCGAGCGGTACAGCGCGATCGCATTGAGGATGCGGTTCTTCTGCGCGTCGCTCCATTGAAAACGGGAACCGAGATCGGCCCACGCGGTTTCGGCGGCGTCGCTGTCGCGGCGGGCACGACGCGCGAGCGCGTAGGACACCGCATCGCGCGTGCGCGCGGCGTCGGCCCAGCCCTTCGCTTTCGCGAGCGTCGCTGCAGGGTCGCGCAGCGCGGCGACGATGCGGTCGGCATCGACGCGATCGCTGCCGGCGAGGAGCGCGGCGGCATCGTCGGCCGCCTCCGCGCTGCCCGCGTCGGCCGCGCGCTCGAGTCGCTCCCACACCTGCGGATCGGAAACCAAGCCTTGCGCGCGCAGGCTGCGCAGTACCGCGTCGCACGGGTCGGGCAGCGCGCGCTCGCCACGCCAGAGCGGTTCGACATCGCGCGCGTAGTCGAGCTTCGCACCCTCGGCCAGGCGGGCCTGCAGCGCGTCGCACTGGAGGCCGCGGTCCTCGGTCGGCGCGTAGTCCGCGAGGAAGGCCTTCCAGTCGCCGCGATGGGCGAGTTCGCGCAACCATGCTTCGCGGAGGTCCTGCGCCGGCAGCGTACCGGCCCAGCGTTCGAGGAAGCGTTCGACCTCGCCGCGCTCGAGCTTGGCCAGGCGCGGCCGCAGCGCAGCGAGTTCGACGTACGGATAGAGCGGATACCGATCCGCCTCGAGACCCGCGGCGAGCTTGCGCCACGCGCCCTCGGGGGGCTTCTTCGCGGCCGCGAGCGCCGCTCGGAACTGTGCGCGTTGGCTGGCGCGGTCCGAGGCGGCGACCGGCACGGCGGAGGCGAGCGCCGCGAGCGCAAGCAGGAAGTGCCCCACGCGCCACGATCGCCGGGGAACAGGGGTCGAACGCATCGGAACGGCTCGGATCAGGTCCATCGGCGCAGTGTAGCTTGCTGCGGCGCCGCATCGCGCACCGGACGCACATCGGGACGCCGCGGATGGCGACGCGCCATAGCAAACCCACAACATTTGTTTTACATTTTCTTGACGCTTGCGCCCGGGGGAGGGAAGACCACCGTGCGTGTGCCTCCAACGAACCAACCCGTGACCACCTTGGAGATACTCATGCGTTCACGTCAGGCCAGAATTGCCGTCCACGCCTTGTCGGGCGCCATCCTGTCGTCCCTTTACGTCGTCCCCGCGGTGGCGCAGGACCGCGGCGGCGAGGACATCCAGAAACTGCAGGCGATCGAAGTCACCGGCTCCCGCATCAAGAAGGCGGAGATCGAAGGCCAGACGCCGGTCCTCACGATCACCTCGAAGGACATCGAGGCGACCGGTCTGGGTTCGATCGGTGATGTGATCCAGCGCCTGTCGGTCAGCGGCTCGTCGCTCAATACCAAGTTCAACTCGGCCGGCAACTTCGGCTTTCCGCCCGACGGCGGCGGCGTCGGCTCGGGCTCGACCACGATTTCGCTGCGCAACCTCGGCGCGAAGCGCACGCTGATCCTCGTCGACGGCCTGCGCTGGGTGAACGAATCGTCGGCGTCGGGCGTCTCCGCCGCGGTCGACCTCAACACGATCCCGGCCAGCGTGGTCGACCGCATCGAGATCCTCAAGGACGGCGCATCGTCGCTGTACGGTTCCGACGCGATCGCCGGCGTGATCAACATCATCACGAAGAAGAAGCAGGACGGTCTCGGCTTGCACGTCTACGGCGGCGACTACTCGACCGGCGACGGCAAGACATACTCGGGCAACGTGTCGATCGGCGGCAGCACGGAGAAGTTCGACTTCTTCATGGACATCAGCCGCTTCAAGCAGCACCGGATCAGTTCCGCCGACTGGGACCAATCGAGCTTCCCGGTGCCGGGTGCGGGTCTCGCCGCGGGCAGTTCGGCGACGCCGTTCACGCGCCTGCGCTTCTTCCTGCCCGACGGTAACGCGGGCGGCCTGTGCAACGACGACGGCTTCTGCAACATCACCGCCAACGGCGCCATTCCCCCGGGCGGGGTGCAGTCGTTCCCAGATGGCTTCCACCGGTTCACTGGCGCCGATCGCTTCAACTTCGCGCCGTACAACCTGCTGCTCACGCCGCAGGATCGCACCGGCATCTTCGCGCAGGGCACCTACCACATCACCGACCACGTCAATTTCACGCTGAAGGGCCTGTACAACACGCGCGATTCGGTGAACCAGGCCGCGCCCGAGCCGATCTTCCTCGGCCCCGACTTCTGCATGGAGCGTGACCTCTGCTATCGCGTCGGCGTCGACGCGACCAACCCGTACAACCCGTTCGGCTTCACGCTCGATCCGAACACCAATTTCACCGGCCTCGGCCGCCGTCCGATCGAGGGCGGCCCGCGCGTGTTCAAGCAGACGGTCGACACCAAGTACTACACCGCCGGACTCAACGGCGACTTCAGCTTCGGCGATCACCAGTACTTCTGGGACGTGAACTACGTCAACAGCTCGAACGATGCGCGCCAGTCGATCACCGGTACCTACAACATCCGCCACATCATGAACGCGCTCGGTCCGGTCGACCAGTGCACGGCACCATGCGTGCCGCTCGACGTGTTCGGCGGTCCCGGCACGATCACGCCGGAGATGCTCAACTACATCCAGTTCAACGAGAACGACCACAGCACGCAGGACCTCGAGGTCTGGACCGCGAACATCTCGGGCAACCTCTTCCAGCTGCCTGCGGGCTCGCTCGATATCGCCGCCGGCTACGAGCATCGCAAGCTCGAAGGCTCCTACACGCCGGATGCGGTCGTGACCGCGGGCGACTCGAACGGCGTGCCCTCCGGTCCGACCCAGGGCAGTTATTCGGTCAACGAGTTCTACGTCGAACTCAATGCGCCGCTGCTCGCCGACGTCGCGTTCGCCAAGCATCTCGACCTGTCGGTCGCGTCGCGCTGGTCCGACTATTCGAACTTCGGCAACACGACCAACAGCAAGGTCGGCTTCCGCTGGCAGGTCGTGGACGACTTCACTTTCCGCGGCACTTGGGCGGAAGGCTTCCGCGCGCCATCGATCGGCGAGCTGTACGGCACATTCTCGCGCTTCGACGCGCAGCTCATCGATCCGTGCGGCGGCAACGTGACGGCGAACTGCGCCACACTCGGCGTGCCGGCGGGCTATGAGCAGCCGAATCCGCAGATCTCGGTGATCACCGGCGGCAATCCTGACCTCAAGCCGGAGACGTCAAAGAGCCTCACCCTCGGCGCGATCTACAGCCCGAGCTGGGCCGAGAACACCGGCTGGTCGCAGAAGCTCGATTTCGAACTCACCTACTACCGCATCAACATCGACGACGCGATCACCGCGCGTGACGCCCAGACGCAGCTGAGCCGATGCGTGGCGACGCTCGACCCGCTGTTCTGCACCGGCATCACGCGCAGCTCGACGGGCGCGATCAGCGGGTTCAACAACACGCTGCGCAACCTCGGCAAGGTGCACACGAGCGGCTACGACTTCGGCGTGAACTGGGCCGGCCCGGAATTCGCCTTCGGACACATCGGCGCCAACTGGCAGCTGACTTACGCGAAGGACTACAAGTCGACGGACGCGGTCACCGGCTTCGCCGAGCCGCAGGGCGTCGGCATCGAGGTCAAGGACAGTGGCATTCCGAAGTACCGCTCGACGCTGAGCCTGAACTGGGGTCTGGCCGACTGGAGCGCGAGCTGGACGATGCGCTATATCTCGCACCTGACCGAGTCGTGCGGTGGCTCCGACAATGGCTACCGTGATTTCCCGACCTGCCGCGACCCCGACGCGGGTCCGATCGTCGACAGCAGCGGTCCCTCCGGCCTCAATCGCCTCGGTGCGACGACGTACCACGACCTGCGCGTGAGCTGGAAGCTGCCGGTTCGGTACGACATGAGCATCTCGGGCGGCATCAACAACATCTTCGACAAGGATGCGCCGGTCTGCATCTCGTGTTCGCTGAACGGCTACGACGCGTCGAACTACGACCTGCCGGGCCGCTTCACCTACGTCGAGGCGAGCGTGAAGTTCTGATCGCCTCCGCTTGATGGGGAAAGGAAAGGGCCGCCTCGTGCGGCCCTTTTCTTTGCCGCTGCGCCGACGTGCGGTCGGGCCGCTGTCCCTTACGCGCCTACGGCCGTCCGCAGTCGGCGCGTCGAAGCGCGAAAGGGCACGAGATAACGACCGCGTCAGGGCGACAGCGCGGGGCGCGCCGTCGTCGCCGCTGCCGCCGCGGGCATGACGATGCTCGCCGCGATCGGCAGATGGTCCGACACCGGGTGCGGAAGGGCCCAGCGCTTCTCCACCTCGATGTCGCGCGAAACGAGGATGTGGTCGATCGCGCGCGTCGGTCGCCAGCTCGGGAACGTCGCCGGCGCGTGCTCGGGACGCACGAGCGAGGTGCGTGCATACAGCAGGTCGAGCTCCTTGCCCTGCGCGGGCGTGTTGAGGTCGCCCATGAGCACCGCGTGCGGGTGCTGGCCGATGAGCTCGGCGAGGAATGCGAGCTGGCGCGCACGTGCGGCCGTGCCGAGCGAGAGGTGCGCGATCACGACGACGAGCGATGCGTCGCCGCGACCGAAGCGCACCCAGAGCGCACCGCGCCCGGGTATGCGGCCCGGCAGCGGATAATCGAGCACTTCCTCCGGATGCAGGCGCGCGAGCAGGCCGTTGCTCGACGTCGCGAGCCGCGACACGCGCCGGTTCGGCTGATGCGTCCAGTACGGGAAACGCGCCGCTTCGGCGAGGTACTGGGTCTGGTTGAGGAAGCCCGAGCGCAGGCTGCCCGCGTCCGCTTCCTGCAGGCCCACGAGGTCGAAGTCGCCGATCACGCGTGCGAGGCCGTCGAGGTTCGCGCGCTTGCCGTGCGGCAGGACGTGCTTCCAGCTGTGCGTGACGTAATCGCGGTAGCGCTTGACGCTGCCGCCGGCGAGGATGTTGCAGCTGAGCAGGTTCAGCCGTCGCGCGTCGGGCTCGGTGCGGGCGGCAAAGTGGGTCATGGCACGAGGCTAACCAGCGCCTGCCGCCGCGGCAAGCGCTCCGGCCGGCGCGCGGTCGGCGCCCCGCGGGGCGCCGCGTGCGTCGCGTCGATGCGAGGGCTACTTCTTGCCCGCAGCGGCCTTGGCCGGCTTCGCATGCGCGTCGTGTTCCTTCTTCACGAGATAGTCGACCAGCTGGACCATCTGCGGATAGCCGCCGGCGGACTGGCCGGACAGGCGGTACTTGCCCGCGACGAGGATGCTCGGCGTGCCGTCGACGCCGGCGCCGCGCACGACCTCGGACGCGTGCTGCAGCTTGCTCTCGACCTCGAACGATGTGGCCGAGGACAGGAATTTCGCCTTGTCGACGCCATGGCTCGCGTAAAAACCCGCGAGGTCGTCGATCGTGCGCAGCGGCAGGTGGTCGCGATGCAGGGCGTCGAACAGCGCCTGGTGGGTCTGTTCGAGCACGCCGAGCGACTGCGCCGCATAGAACGCGCGAGCGTACGGTTCCCACTGCGCGTTGAAGATCGCGGGCATGTAGCCGAACGAGGCATAGGCAGGCAGCGCCTGCTTGATCTGCTCCGCGTACGGCTGGAAGTGCGCGCAATGCGGGCACGCGTACGAGAACACTTCGAGCACCTCGACCTTGTCGCCACTCGCGGTCGGCTGCGGCGGATCGATCGGGAAATAGTGCTTGCCCGCCTCCCACGTCGTCGGCGCGGCGGCACCCGGTTCGTCGGCGGTCGCGGTCGACGCCAGCAACAGGCCGGCGAGCAGGAAGCCCAGATGTCTCAACATGGCGGTGTCCTTCGGATGGAACGCATTCGATGGGCGCGACGATCAGTGCTTCTTCGGCGCGGATTCCTGTTTCACGAGGTACAGCGCGATGTCGACCATCTGGTCGAAACCGATGCCCTTGTCCGGGTCCGCGACGATGCGGTACTTGCCGTTGACGATCAGCGTGGGCGTCTGGTCGACGCCGTACTTCGCTTCCATCTCGCGGATCTTCGCGATGCGGCCGTCGATCACGAACGACTGCATCGTCGACACGAAGCTTTCCTTGTCCGCGCCGTGTTCGGCGTAGAAACCGGCGATATCGTCGAGCGAATTGAGCGGGCGGTGGTCGCGGTAGATCGCGTCGAACAGCGCCTGGTGCGTACCGTCGACGAGGCCGAGGTCCTTCGCGACGTAGAAGCCGCGCGCGAACGCGACCCAGCGCGGCTGGAAATCGGCCGGCATCAGCACGAACTCGGCGTTCTTCGGCAGGCTCGCCTTGAGCTTGTCCGCATACGGCTGGAAATGCGCGCAGTGCGGGCACGCATACGAAAACACCTCGAGCACCTCGACCTTGCTGCCGGTGCTCGTCGGCTGCGGCGGATCGATCGTCTGCCAGGCCGTGCCGGCCTGCCACGTCGGCGCGGCATCGTCGGCCGCATGGGCAAGGGTCGCGCAGAGCAGGCTCGCGACCAGGAAGAGGCTGCGCATCGGCATCGGATTCTCCTCAGGGACGGCCTGACGCTACTTGGCGCCGCCGTCCTTCTCGATGAGGTACTTCACGAGCGGGACGACCTTGTCGACGCCACCCGCGCTCGCGGCGGTCAGGCGGTACTTGCCATTGACGACGAGCGTCGGCGTCGAATCGACGCCATAGGCCTTCAGCATCGCGTCCGCGCGCTTCATGCGCGTGTTGACCGCGAACGAATTCGCCGTCGCGGTGAACTCGTCCGCCTTGACGCCGAACGCGCCGTACGCCTTGGCGACGTCTTCGATCGTCGGCATCGGGCTGACCGGCCTGTGCGTCTTCGCGTCGCTGATGCGCAGGGGACCGTCGTCCTTCCAGACCAGGTCGAACGTCGCATCGTGGGTCTTCTCGAGGACGCCGAGCGCCTGCGCCGTATAGAACGTGCGCTGGAACACCGGCCAGTCCTCGTCCGGACGGAACGACGCGGGCAGGTAGACGAGCTCGGCGTTCGCCGGCAGCGCCGCCTTCAGCTTCTGCATCGTCGGCTGGAACATGTTGCAGGCCGGGCAGGCGTAGGAGAACACCTCGACCACCTCGACCTTGTCGCCGGTCGTCGTCGGCTGCGGCGGCTCGACGGCGAAGTAGTGCGTGCCCGCTTCGAAGGCATCGGCCGCCTGCGCCGCGGTGGCGAAGGCGGCGCCGAGCAGCAGTGCGGTCGCGGACACGGTCTGGAACAGGCCCTTCAACATCGAGGATCTCCTGGAGCGTGGAACGGGGATGGCGCGGGTGCCGCACGATCGGCGGCGCGAGTCTCGATGCGGGCCGCTGAACGCGACTGCAATCCGTCGCGCGCGGCTTGGATCACTTCGCGGCGGTCCGGGTTCCCTCGGCCGAGTGCAAGCCTTCGACGTAGGACGCGATCGCGGTGATGTCGGCGTCACTGAGCTTTTGCGCGATCGCGGGCATCACCTTCGCGTTCGCGTCGTCGCCCCAGGTCGTGCCGGCCTTCCAGTCCTTGAGCTTGA
This sequence comes from Dokdonella sp., assembly GCF_036518555.1. Lineage (GTDB taxonomy): Bacteria > Pseudomonadota > Gammaproteobacteria > Xanthomonadales > Rhodanobacteraceae > Dokdonella_A. Next base: position 31,939 of record NZ_DATDMY010000069.1, read on the forward strand.
GGGCGACGTAATCGGTCCATTGGCCGCCGAGCTGCGGGAAGCCGGAACCGGCCATGCCGCGGCCGTCGGGTCCGTGACAGGCCATGCAGGCGGGCACGCCGAGCTTCGCGTCGCCGGCGCGATAAAGCGCCTGGCCGCGCTCGACGAGCTTGTCGTCAGCGACGCCGGGCAGCGACGCCTTGCCGGCGAAGTAGGCGCCGACATCGTGCATGTCCTGCTCGCTCAGCGCCGAGGCGAAACCGAGCATGATCGGGTTCTGGCGCTTCTGGCTCTTGAACAGCGCGAGCTGGCGGGCGATGTAGGCTTCGTTCTGCCCGGCGAGCTTGGGGTACTGCTTGTCGGTCGGGTTGCCATCGATGCCATGGCAGGCGCCGCACACGGCGGCCTTCGCTTCGCCGGCCTTGGCGTCGCCGAGGATCGGGCCCGCATGCGCGGCGGCGGCGTCCGCCTGCGCGGCCGGCGCGGCCGGTTCGCCCGGCGCGGTCTGCGCCTGTGCCGTAGCGGCGGCCAGCGCCGTCAGGGCGAGCAGGGACTGAACAAACACGCGCCGAAAGCTCATACACTCACTCCGCAAACCCGAGGGATGACCGCGAACCGCGCGTGCCGAACCGGCGACGCGGGCGAAAACCGCGGAATTATCCCTGCGACCCCCCAAGGCGGTCAAACCATCCGCGACCCCGGCATGCCAGCGCCGACGGTCCGCACGACCGCAGCGCGAACCCGCAAAAGGCCGACGTGACCGCCAAAGCCGCCAACCCGTTCCGCAAGGCGCAGTTCCTCGTGAGCGCGAACCGCCTCGAGCAGCTGCCCGCCGACACCGGCGCCGAAGTCGCCTTTGCCGGCCGCTCCAACGCCGGCAAGTCGAGCGCGCTCAATGCGATCTGCGACCAGCACGGCCTCGCGCGCACGTCGAAGACGCCGGGGCGCACGCAGTTGCTCAACGTGTTCCCGGTCGGCGATCCCGCGCATCGCCTGGTCGACCTGCCCGGCTACGGCTACGCGAAGGTGCCCGAAGCGATGCGCCTGCACTGGCGCGGCGTGATCGACACCTACCTGCGCACGCGCGCGTCGCTCAAGGGCCTCGTGCTCGTCATGGACGCGCGCCATCCGCTCAAGGACTTCGATCGCCACATGCTCGAATTCGGCGCGGCGAGCGGCCGCGCCTGCCATTGCCTCATGACCAAGGCGGACAAGCTGTCGCGCAGCGAAGGCCTGCGCACGCTCGCCGCCGTGCGCAAGGAACTCGCGACGCTCGCCCCCGACGCGACCGCGCAGCTGTTCTCGTCGCTGGCCAAGACCGGCCTCGACGAGGCGCGCGCACTCGTCGCGGGCTGGCTCGGGCTCTGACCGCCGGCGTCGTCGCGCCGCGATCGACGCGAAGCCCTTTTGTTCGGTCCGCGTATCCCCATGTCCGCCGACCAACCCCCAGCGAGGTAGCCCGATGTCCGGCCCGAGCAGCGTCAAGGACGAACCGATCCGCGGGCGCGACCAGCTCGTCGAATACCTCGCCGAGGGGGAAAAGCCCGCGGCCGCGTGGCGCATCGGCACCGAGCACGAGAAGTTCGGCTTCCGCCTCGACGACCCGCGCCCGCCCACCTGGGAAGGCGAGCGCGGCATCGGCGTGCTGCTCGAAGGCATGACGCGCTTCGGCTGGCAGCGCGTCGAGGAGCACGGCAAGCTCATCGCGCTGTTGCGCGACAACGCGTCGGTCACGCTCGAGCCCGCGGGCCAGCTCGAGCTCTCGGGCGCGCCGCTCGAAACGATCCACGACACCTGCTGCGAAGTCGCCTGCCACCTGCAGGAAGTGAAGGCGGTCGCCGACGACCTGCGCCTCGGCTTCCTCGGCATGGGCTTCCAGCCGAAATGGCGGCGCGAGGACATGCCGTGGATGCCCAAGGGCCGCTACAAGATCATGCGCGAGTACATGCCGAAGGTCGGCTCGCTCGGCCTCGACATGATGACGCGCACCTGCACGGTGCAGGTGAACCTCGATTATTCGAGCGAAGCGGACATGGTCAAGAAGTTCCGCGTCGCGCTCGCGCTGCAGCCGGTCGCGACCGCGCTGTTCGCCGATTCGCCGTTCACCGAAGGCAAGCCGAACGGCTACCAGAGCTACCGTTCGCACATCTGGACCGACACCGATCCCGATCGCACCGGCATGCTCGACTTCGTGTTCGAAGACGGCTTCGGCTACGAGCGCTACGTCGACTACCTGCTCGACGTGCCGATGTATTTCAGCTACCGCGACGGGCGCTACATCGACCTCGCCGGCAAGAGCTTCCGCACGTTCCTCGCCGGCGATCTCGCGGAATTGCCGGGCGCGAAGGCGACCCTGCGCGACTGGGCCGACCATACGACGACCGCGTTCCCCGAGGTGCGCCTCAAGAAGTACCTCGAGATGCGTGGCGCCGACGGCGGGCCGTGGAACCGCCTGTGCGCGCTGCCCGCGTTCTGGGTCGGCCTGCTCTACGACCAGGCCGCGCTCGACGCGGCGTGGGACCTCGTCAAGGATTTCTCGCGCGAGGAGCGCCATGCGCTGCGCGACGGCGTGCCCAGGCATGCGCTCAAGCTGCCCGTGCGCCTCGGTGGCACGCGCGCGACCGTGCGCGAACTCGCCGGCGAGGCGCTGAAGATCTCCGCACACGGTCTCGCGCGCCGCGCGCGCAGGAATCGCCATGGCGCGGACGAATCGACGTTCCTCGACATCCTCGCGCAGATCGTCGACGCCAACCAGACGCCGGCCGAGCGCAAGCTCGAGCTGTTCCACGGCGAATGGAACGGCGACATCGATCGCGTGTTCCGCGAATTCGCGTACTGAAAATCCTTGCGCGCGATGCCAGGGGGCGGCGCACCCGGGTCGTTGCAGGCGTCGGCGCCGCCCCGGCGCCATCGCGCGGCGAGCCTGCGAGGCCGCGATCGCGACGCGGCTTCCGCTCCCGTCGCCGCATCCCGTTCCGGGTGCCGGCGCGGCAGCGCGCAAGCGGTGGTGGCGCGCGACGTCAGGCCGCGCTGACGTCCCGCAGGGTCCAGTGCTTGCCGACGAGCAGCGTCATGCGGTGCTTGATCACCGCATGCGGCAGCGAACTTCGCACGTCGACGCTCACGTGCACGTCGGACTGGTGCGCTTCGACGGTCGCAGCGGGATCGCTCGCGCCGAGCGCCGGATCGACCGCGTCGGGATCGGGCTGCATCGACTTCCAGCGCTGCCACAACGACGGTTCGCGCAGCGCCTGCTGCAGCAGCGCCGCGAAGCTCTCGGCCGAACCGCCCTGGAACGAAAGCTCGTGCGATTCGCCGCGCGCCTTCGGCAGGTCGTCGATCGTGAACATGTAACGCTGCACGGTGTTCATGGGCATCCCTCGCATGGATTCTGCGAGGAGTCTAGCAGGACGCTGCGAAGCTTCCGCAGCGACGGTCCGCGACGCGCGTGCGCCGAACACGACCGCGGCGAACGCGAGCAGGCTCGCGACACACGACCAGGCGAGGTAACGCGTCTCCGCCGACGCCGTCACCACGAGCAGCGGCAGCGCGTACGCCCATGCGCTCGCGAGCAGCGCGAGCGCGGCCGCTCCGGGCGCATCGCCGCGGCGTCGCCATGCGAGCGGCACGACGAGCAGGCCGGCGAACAGATACGGCCATGCTGCGAGCGCCGAGCCGGTGCGCAGCGCGCGCGCAGCCCGCATCAGCGCCGCGTGCAGCGCACCCGTGTTCGCCGCCACCGGCGGGTTGCCCGGACGTGCGAACTGGCCGTCGAAGAACACGAGTTCCTGCGGCCAGTCGGCGGCGTGCGGGCCGAGCAGCGCGCGCGCGACGCGAAGGCGGTGCGAAGCCCAGTCGAGCGGCTGGCGCGCGATCGCGCCCAACCATGCGCGACGCAGCGACGCGAGCTCGCGTTCGGACAACAAGGGTTCCGCGATCGGCGCACGCACGCCGTGCCGCGTCCCGGTCAACAGCGGCAGGGCGCTCCATTCGCGGAACGACTCGGCCAGCTCGTCGACGTCGAGGCCGTCGCCGATCAGGAACGGTGGCAGGCGCATCGTGCCGCTCGCGATCGACAGCGCGGCGAGGTCGTATTCGGCCGCGAGCGGCCACAGCGGGACATGGACCGGGACGCGCGCAGCGAGGAGTCGGTTGCCGGCGAACACGCCGAGCGACAGCGCGAGCGCCGCCGCGACGACGCGAAGCGAGGCGAGCGAACGCGCGCGCGCACCGACGGCGAGCCATCCCCACCACAGCGCGAGCGGCAGCACCGCGGCGAGCGCGTTGTGGCGCATCGCGCCCGCGTAGAGCATCGCTGCCGCCGCGAGCGGCAGCAGCGAGCGCCGTCCGTGCACGTGCGCGTGGGCGAGCGCGCCCGTGGCGGCGAGGAGCGCCGAGAAGAGCGCGACGTCGGTCCAGACGTGGCCGCGCCACAGCAGCGGCAGTGGTGCAGCCCCGACCAGCAGCAGGACGGCCGCGGCCGCGCCGCGCGAACGCGCGAGCGCGCCCGCGAACAGCGCGAGGCCGCTCCAGAACAGCACGAGGTGCCACGCGAACATCGCCTGTGGTCCATCGACGAAGACGAGCAGCGCGCGCCACGCGAGCACGAACCCGGGCGGCACCACGTCGTCGGGCATGCCGTTGCGCGCCTGCCACCAGGCGGACGCGGAATCGAACGACATCTGGCCCGGCCAGGACGCGACGAGATCGAACGCGCACCCGCACGCGGCGGCGAGCCACGGCAGCGCGCCCGTGGGCGCCGCTGCGCGCCGGTCAGAGCGCATGCACGTCCAGCTGCTCCGCGCGACCTTCCGCGGCATGGTCGAGCACGCCGAGCAGCGGCGCAGGGATGCGCGCGCGCAGCGTCGCGATGTTGCCCTCGGCGACCGCCATCGCGGGATCGATGCGATTGGCGATCCAGCCGGCGAGGCGACCGCCGTCCGCGGCGATCGCGCGCGCGCTGAGCAGGGCATGGTTGATGCAGCCGAGGCGCAGGCCGACCACGAGCACGATGTCGAGCCCGAGCGAGGTGGCCAGATCGGCTTGCGTCAGCGTTTCCGACAACGGCGCCATCCATCCGCCGACGCCCTCGACGACGACGCGCTCGGCGCGCGCGCGCAACGACTCGAACGCGGCGCGTATCGGCGCGAGACCGACTTCGATGCCGACGTCGAGCGCGGCGAGGTGCGGCGCGATCGGCGGTTCGAACGCGAACGGATTGCAGGTCGCGTAGTCCGGGCGCGGCTCGCTCGCCGCGATGAGCGCGAGCGCGTCCTCGTTGCGCAGGCCCTGCGGCGTGACTTCGCAGCCGCTCGCGACCGGTTTCATGCCGCTCGCGGGCAGTCCGCGCGCGCGCAACGCGCGCAGCAGCGTGACGCTCGCGTACGTCTTGCCGACGCCGGTGTCGGTGCCGGTCACGAACAGTCCGCGCGGCGCAGTCACGTCGAGATTCCCGCGCGCGCGGCGAGGCGCGGTCGCGACGGCGCGAGACGCCGCCCTCGGTGAGCGAGCACGCGGGTCGACGGCTCGTCGCGCGGATGCGCACGTCCGTCGCGGGGCGGATAGGGTCGGGTCATGCCGGTTTGCTAGCGGAGCATCGCCCGCCAGTATGCGTCACCCGGGCCGCGCCGCGCGATACAATCACCCTTCCGCTTCTTGGTACCGCGCATGTTCACCGTTGCCCCGATCGAAGCCGCCGACAAGGCGGGGCTGTACGCCGAACTCGCCGCGCAGGCGCGTGGCTTGCTGCATGGCGAGCGCGATCGTGTCGCCAACGCCGCGAACTTCGCCGCGCTCGCATGGCACGCGCTGCCGCGCATCAACTGGTGCGGCTTCTATTTCTTCGACGGGCGTGAGCTCGTCGTCGGCCCGTTCCAGGGCAAGCCCGCCTGCGTGCGCATCGCGCTAGGCAAGGGCGTCTGCGGCACCGCGGCCGCGACGCGCCAGACCCAGGTCGTGCTCGACGTGAACGCGTTCCCGGGCCACATCGCCTGCGACAGCGCGTCCCGTTCGGAGATCGTCGTGCCGCTCGTCGACGCGCACGGTGCGCTCGTCGGCGTCTGGGACGTGGACAGCCCCGAGCCCGCACGCTTCGACGACGAGGATCGCGTGGGCATGGAAGCACTCTGCAGCGTGTTCCTCGACGCGCTGCGCTGACCGAACACCTTCGATTCCGGGAGCCATCAGGATGAGTGCGCGCGATGTGAAGATCCGCAACGTCGGGCCGAAATCGGCGGCATGGTTGCGCCAGGTCGGCGTACGCACCACCGAGGACCTCGCCCGCATCGGACCGGTCGAGACCTTCCTCAAGGTCAAGCGGGCCGGTTTTCGGCCGAGCCTGAACCTGCTCTATTCGATGGCCGGCGCGCTCGCGGATTGCCATTGGGCGGACCTGCCCGAGGATCAGAAGCAGGAACTGCTGCTCGCGCTCGACGCGGCGGAATCGGCGAACCCGATCAAGACGCGCTGGGAGAAGCAGAAGGCCGCGAGCGAGCCGGGCGCCGCGCCGCGCGGCACCGACGACGCCGGCGAATCGGCAGCGGCAAGCCTGTTCGACGAGCCCGATGGCGACGACGGCTCGTCCGGCGGCGACGCCGACCGCGAGCTCAGCCGCTTCGAGTAGGGCGGGTCGAGCGCGAACCGCGAGTCCCGCCACGCGCGCCGACATCGCGTCCCCGGCGGCAGTCCGCCCTAGCGCACCGCTGCGTAGTCGCGCGCGTTCGCGTCCCAATCGGGCGTCGCCCGGATCGTCGGCAGCACGTCCTCGACGCGTTCGACGCGCGTCCACAGCGCGCGATGCTGCGGATTCATGAAGCGCTGTTCGATCGTGCGCTCGAGGAAGCGCTCGAGCGGCGCATAGAAGCCGTCGACGTCGAGCAGCAGGATCGGCTTCAGGTAGATCGCGAGGCGCTTGAGCGTCATCGCCTCGAACAGCTCCTCGAGCGTGCCGCAACCGCCCGGCAGCGCGACCACCGCGTCGGATCCCGTGAGCAGTCGATGCTTGCGTTCGCGCATGTCCTCGACGACTTCGAGGTTGGCGAGGCCCGGGTGCTGCCATTCCACCTCGGTCATGAAGCGCGGAATGATGCCGATCACGTTGCCGCCCGCGGCGAGCGCGCCATTCGCGAGCGAACCCATGAGGCCGACCGCGCCGCCGCCGTAGACGAGCGTGCAACCCGCCTCGGCGATCGCGCACCCGAGCGCGGCCGCGGCATCGTGATAGCGGCGGTCCACGTGTTCGCTGGACGCGCAGTAGACGCAGATACGCATGGAGCCTCCCGATCGTGCGGGGCGGCAGTGTAGTGCGCCGGAACCGCTTGGTCGACGCGGATCGGGCTGATCGGCGAACGGCGCCGCGCGCTCGCCGTCCTCGCAATGCCTTCCGAGCGGTCGACCCCGCGCCTGCCGCGCCTGCATGCGTTTGACGCGCACGGAAATGGAGCTCGGGACGCGCGACACCGGCAGCACGCGCGTGGATGCTGCGTCGCCGAGCACGGCCGCGCTGTGTCGTCGCGTTCGCCTACTCGACGGTCACGCTTTTGGCGAGGTTGCGCGGCTGGTCGACATCGGTGCCGCGCAATACCGCGACGTGATAGGCGAGCAGCTGCAGCGGCACGGTGAATACCGCGGGAGCGATGAGGTTGCCGCCCGAAGCGATCTTGAGCACGGCGCCGCGCTCGCCGTCCTGCTTCAACGGCGCGTCGGTGTCGGCGAACACGAACAGTTCGCCGCCGCGAGCGCGCACTTCCTCGAGGTTCGACTTGAGCTTCTCGAGCAGCTGGTTGTTCGGCGCAACGGCGATCACCGGCATGTCCTCGTCGACGAGCGCGAGCGGGCCGTGCTTGAGTTCGCCGGCGGGGTACGCCTCGGCGTGGATGTAGGAAATCTCCTTGAGCTTGAGTGCGCCTTCGAGCGCGACCGGGTAGTGCACGCCGCGGCCGAGGAACAGCGCATGGTGCTTGGGCACGAAGCGCTCGGCGAGCCTGGCGATCTCGGGTTCGAGCGTGAGTACCTCGGCGATCACGCGCGGCAACGTCGCCAGCTCCGCCACGAGGCGGGCGTACTTGTCCGCGGCCATGCCGTTGATGCGCGCGAGCTCGATCGCGAGCAGGGCGAGCGCGGTGAGCTGGGTCGTGAACGCCTTGGTCGAGGCGACGCCGATCTCCGGGCCCGCGCGCGTCATCAGCACGAGGTCGGATTCGCGCACGAGGCTCGACTCGGGCACGTTGCAGATCGCGAGCGAGCCGAGATAACCGCGATGGCGGCCGTCGCGCAGCGCGGCGAGCGTGTCGGCCGTCTCGCCCGATTGCGACACCGCGAGGAACAGGGTGCCTTCGGGCACGACCACGTGGCGGTAGCGGTATTCGCTCGCGACCTCGACGCTGCAGGGAAGCCCGACCAGGCCTTCGAGCCAGTAGCGCGCGACGAGGCCGGCGTGGTAGCTCGTGCCGCAGGCGACGATCTGCACGTGCCTGACGCGCTCGAGCAGCCGGTCGGCATCGACGCCGAAGATGTTCGGCAGCACGCGCCCTTCGGCGATGCGGCCCTCGAGTGTGTCGGCGACCGCACGCGGCTGCTCGAAGATCTCCTTGAGCATGTAATGGCGGTACTCGCCGCGCTCGACCGCGTCGGCGGACAGCTCGCTCCTGCGCTCGGCACGCTCGACCGGCGTGCCGTCGGCGTCGTAGATCGCGCAACCCTCGCGGCTGATCTCCGCGATGTCGCCTTCCTCGAGGAACTTGAAGCGGTTGGTCTGGCGGATCAGCGCCTGCACGTCGGAGCCGAGGAAGTACTCGCCGTCGCCGAGGCCCGCCACGAGCGGGCTGCCGCGGCGCGCGCCGACGATGCGATCGGGCGTGTCGCGGTTCATGACCGCGATCGCGTACGCGCCGTGCAGCCGCCGCGTCGCCGCGATGACCGCCTCGCGCAGCCCGGCGCCCGCGGCGATCGCGTCCTCGACGAGGTGGGCGATGACTTCGGTGTCGGTCTCCGATTCGAAGCGATAGCCTTTCGCCTTGAGCTCCTCGCGCAGTTGCGCATGGTTCTCGATGATGCCGTTGTGCACGACCGCGACGCGCTCGCTCGACACGTGCGGGTGCGCATTGCTCGTGCTCGGCGCGCCGTGCGTGGCCCAGCGCGTGTGCGCGATGCCCGTCACGCCGGCGACCGGCGCGGCGGCGTAGAGGGATTCGAGTTCGCGCACCTTGCCGACCGCGCGCACGCGAGCGAGGCGGCCGTGCTCGAGCACCGAGATGCCGGCCGAGTCGTAGCCACGGTACTCGAGCGCCTTCAGTCCGGCGATGAGCACCGGCACCACGTCGCGGGCCGCGGTTGCGGCGACGATTCCACACATGCGGGCCTTCCTCGGCTGGGTTCGGGGTCGCCGGACTCGCCTTGCCGGCGTCGCCCTGCGCTGCCAAGATGATAAACCGACCCGTCATGGCGGGGGCATGGCGGGAGCATGGCGCGGCGGTGGCGTGCGGGCATGCCGGCACGCCGGCACGGGCCGCGTCCGCGACGCTGCGCCCCGCTGGTCGGTGGATCGACGATTCCCTGGACGGAGACGAGCGGATGTTGCGGGCGCTGCGGCGACAGTCGATACGCTGGCTCACCCTGCTGGTGCTGCTCGAACTCGCCTCGCTCATGCTCGGCGTGCAGCTCGCGGCGCACCTGCGCTATTTCGCAGACGCGCCGGCACTGGCCGGCTTCTCCGAGAACCTCTGGCTGCGCGCGCTGCTGTTCGCGGTCGTGCTCGTGGTCGGCATGTCCGCGCTCGGCCTGTACCAGCAGCACCTGCGCGAGGGCTGGTTCGGCCTGTTCGCGCGCCAGCTGGTCGGCTTCGGCATCGGCCTGGTCGGCCTCATCACGATCTACTACCTGTTCCCCGCGACCGCGATCGGACGCGGCGTGTTCGCGATCGCGCTCGTGCTCGGCTTCGCCGCGGTGCAGGGGTGGCGCATGCTGTTCGCACGCCTCGTCGACGTCGAATCGCTCAAGCGCCGCGTGCTCGTGCTCGGCGCGGGCACGAACGCGGCGACGATCCCGCGGCGCATGCGTCGGCGCACCGACCGCCGCGGCTTCATCATCCTCGGCTTCGTGCGCATGGGCGACGAGGCGGTGTGCGTGCCGCAGGAACGGCTGCTCTCGGTCGAGGGCAGCCTGCGCGCGTTCGCCGAGCAGATGCAGGTCAACGAGATCGTCGTCGGTCCCGACGACCGTCGTGGCGGCCTGCCGATGGACGAGTTGCTCGACTGCAAGCAGGCCGGAATCGCCGTGAGCAATCTCGCTTCGTTCTTCGAACGCGAGCTCGGCATCGTCAAGCTGTCGCTGGTGGAGCCGTCGTGGCTCGTGTTCGAGCAAGGCTTCGACAATTCGCCATTGCGCCACGCGATGAAGCGCGTCTTCGACGTCGCGATCGCGCTGCTCGTGCTCGCGGTCGCGTGGCCGTTCATGCTGCTCGTCGCGCTCGCGATCCGGCTCGAGTCCGGGCCGGGCCAGCCGATCCTCTATCGCCAGGAGCGCGTGGGCGAGCACGGCCACGTGTTCGCGCTGGCGAAATTCCGCAGCATGCGCACCGATGCCGAACGCGACGGCGTCGCGCGCTGGGCCACGCGCGACGACGATCGCGTCACGCGCGTGGGCCGCTTCATCCGGCGCACGCGCCTGGACGAGCTGCCGCAGCTGTGGAACGTGTTGCGCGGCGACATGAGCGTGATCGGGCCGCGCCCCGAACGACCGCAGTTCGTCGCCGACCTCGCGCGCCAGATCCGTTACTACAACCTGCGCCATTGCGTGAAGCCCGGGCTCGCGGGCTGGGCCCAGCTGCGCTATCCGTACGGCGCCTCGGTCGAGGATGCGGTCGAGAAGCTCAAGTACGACCTCTTCTACGTGAAGAACCACGACCTGCTGTTCGACCTCACGATCCTCGTGCAGACGGTCGAAGTCGTGCTGTTCGGCCGCGGCGCGCGCTGAGCCTGCGGCTCAACGCGCTGCGGGTTCGGACGGCGGCGGATGCGCGCTCGCGACCTTGAGCGGGCGCAGCTTCGAGCTGTACCAGTCGCTGACCTTGCCGTCGACGAACGCGATCCACGACGGGCCATAGTCCCAGCGCTGCGGGATTTCCATCACGGGCCGGCCTTCGAGCGCGCGGACCGTCGCTGCATCAGTGCCGACGACGATGAGTGCGGCGGGCGCTTCGACCGGCGGCCGCGACGTCGCGCCGAGGCGCCCCGGCGATGGATCAGAAGCGCTGTCGGCAGCGCCGCCGAACAGGCCGCCGCTCCAGGCGGCCCAGAGCAGCCCCAAGGCGAGTGCGAGCCAGAGCCATCCCCGCGAACCCGCGCGCGTGGGGCGCGGTGCCATCGAGGGCGGGACCCCACCGGCGCGCGGCATCGCGGCGCGCGGCGCCGAATGCATGCCTCCGGGCAGGCGGCCGTAGCGGCGGTGAAACGCGCTGGCTGCACTGTACGCGGCCGTCAGCTCCTGCAGCCGCTCGGCGTCGGCGGGATCGGCGTCCGCACCATGCCGGTCCGGGTGCAACTCGGCGATGCGGCGTCGATAGGCGGTCTTGAGTTCTTCCGGCGTGCAGCCGGGTTTGAGGCCCAACTGCTGGTAGAGCAAGAAGAAATCGGCTTTGTCGAGCACGCTTGCCCCCGGATGGTCGCCCCGACCCTCGGCTGTCGCTGCAGGGCCGAAGCGGCCCCGGAGCGCGCGCCCCGATTCTACCGCCGCGGTTGCCGAGCCGGTCGTCGCCTCGCCGGGGTGCCGGTATCGCTCGCATGGATGACGCGCTCGGCGCTAAAATGTGAACTGCGTCACCCTTTTGTGGGTCGAGGCGACGGCGCGAGCGAGGGGCACGCGACACGGCGCCGGTGGCCGCGCATACGCGCTTCGTGCAGAGGACGGATTCATGGCGATCGGGTCGGGGGCAGAGGCAGTGGCGACGGTCGCGCCGGCGGAAGCCGGTACCGCGTCCTGGGTGGATCGCGTCGACGCGCTCGACCCGCGCGAGTTCCGCGCGCGTTACCTCGAGCCGCGTCGGCCCGTCGTGCTGCGCCATGCGCTCGGTGAGTGGGCCGCACTGGGCCGGTTCACGCCGGAGTTCTTCCGCGAGCGCTACGCCGACCGGCCCGTGCGCATCCGCGGCCGCCACTACCGGCTCGGCGAGGTGATCGCGCTGCAGCAGGCGTCGAGCGAGGCACAGCCGGCGCCGTATCCATGCACGTTCGCCGACTGCGCCGACCTCATGGCCGACGTCACGCCGCGGCCCGCGTGCAGCCTGCCGAACCGCCACACGAGCCCGTTCATGCCTGCGTCGGTATTCGACCTCGTCAACCACCTCGAGATCTTCTTCGGCGGGCCCGGCGGCGAGTTCCCGTATCTCCACTACGACATGCTGCGCATGCATGCATGGATCGCCCAGGTGTACGGCGACAAGGAGTTCACGCTGTACGAACGCGGCCAGGAGCATCTCCTCTACGTTCATCCGGAGATGCCGTGGATGTCGCGCGTCGACGACCTGCACGACAGCGAGCGCTGGCCGCTGCTGCACCAGGCGCGTCGCCACCGCGTCGTCGTGCGCGCGGGAGAAGCGTTGTTCATCCCGTGCGGCACCTGGCACACGGCGCGCTGCCTGACGATGAACATCACGGTCGCGTTCGACCAGCTCGAGTCGAGCAACTGGCGCGAGTTCGTGCGCGACGTCGTCGTCGACGAGCGCCGCAAGGGCCACGCCGCGCGTGCGCGCTGGCTGGGCTTGTATCTCGCCGGACTCGGGCCGATGCTCGCGCTGGCCGAACGCTTCGGCGCGAATCGCCGCGCGGACTGGGGTACGGCGCGCCTGCACTGATCGTATCGCCGGCGCGCGTCGCCGGCCGCAGCATGGGAGGGGGCGAGCATGAACACGACGCAAGCGGGCACCGTCGAAGCCATCGGCGAAGGCGCAGGCGCGGGAGGCAGCGGCAGTTGGGTCGATCGCCGCAGCGGACTCGGCGTCGACGAGTTCGTCGCCGCATACCGCAACCCGCGCAAGCCGGTCGTTCTCGGCGACGCCGCGCGCGCATGGCCGCTGTACGGGCGCGCGAATCCGGACTACTTCCGCCGCACCTACGGCAGCCATGGCGTGCGCGTGCGCGGCACCGACTACCGCCTCGCGGAGTTGATCGACCTGCTCGAGGCGTCGACGGTCGAAAAGCCCGGGCCCTACCCGTGCAAGTTCGAGATCGCCAAGACGTTCAGGGAGCTGCTGCCCGAGGTCACGCCGCGCTTCGGCTACAGCCTGCCCGACCGCCAGGCGAACCCGCTCGTGCCCCAGCGCCTGTTCTCCGGCGTCAACAACCTCGAAATCTTCTTCGGTGGTCCGGGCGGCGAGTTCCCGTACCTGCACTACGACGTGATGCGCCTGCACGCATGGATCACGCAGCTGCACGGCGACAAGGAGTTCACCTTGTACGCGCCGGGGCAGGAACACCTCCTCTACATCAACCCCGAGATGCCGTGGCAGTCGAGCATCCGCGACCACCATCATCCCGACTACGAACGCTATCCGCTGTTCCGCGAGGCGAAGTGCCAGAAAGTCGTCGTGCACGCGGGCGAAACGCTGTTCCTCCCGTGCGGCTGGTGGCACACGGCACGCAGCCTCAACATGACGATCTCGGTCGCGTTCGATTCGCTCGGGCCCGACAATTGGGGCGCGTTCATCGGCGACGTCGTCGAGGAGCGCCGGCGCAACGGCAAGCCGCTCAAGGCGCTCGCGCTCGGGCTCTGGCTGCGTGCGGTCGGACCGCTGATCGCGCTGCAGGAACGGGCCGGCGCGAATCGCGAGACCGCGTGGGGTGCGCGATGAACGCGAGCGTGCCGCTGCGCGCGGAATGGCGCGCGGCCGCGCTGCTTGCGCCGCTGCTCGCGCATGCCCGGCACGCGGCGCCCGCACTGCGAGACGGAGGGGGCGAACTCGACTATCCGGCGCTGTTCGCGCGCGCGGCCGCGCACGCCGAAGCGCTGCGCGCAGCCGGCGTCGTCGCCGGCGATGTCGTCGCCTTGCCTGCGCAGCGCAGCGCCGAGACGATCGCGGCGATCCTTGCGTGCATCGCGAGCGGCGCGGCCTACCTGCCGCTCGATCTCGACTTTCCCGCCGCGCGCCTCGCCGCGATGCTCGACGACGCGCGGCCGCGCTGCATCTACGGCGCCGCCGACGCGCGCGTGCCGCCCGCCGTCGCCCGCGTCGAGCCCGCGCGCGACGT